>JBAUWJ010000203.1:0-2473 GCA_049583715.1 Arenicellales bacterium
TTCAGCGAAGGGCTGCGGACCCTGATCACCGTGGTCCGGGACACGACCCAGACCGACGAGGTGCTGTTCGGGACCCAGGGTTTCATCGAGCGGGCTCGATCGCTGGAGACGGTGATCGTGTGCTCGACGCTTTCGCCACGGTACGTGCTGGCGTTGCGCGATCGCATTCCGCCCCGGATTGCACTGGTGGACGCGCCGATGTCGGGAGCATCCGTCGGTGCCCGGGAGGGCCGGCTGTCGTTCATGCTGGGCGGCGACGCCGACGACCTGGATCGGCTGCAGCCGCTGTTCGATGTCATGGGCCGGCATTTTCACCGCATGGGACCATACGGTGCCGGCATGGCCGCCAAGGTCCTGAACAACCTGCTGGCAGCATCCTCGACGGCGATGACGCGACTGGTCCTCGAATGGGCGGATGCCTTGTCCATCGACGAGGACCGGCTGTTGTCCGTGATCGAGACGTCTTCGGGACAGAACTGGCTCGCGTCGGGCTTCGACACCATCGAGTTCGCCCGCGACGGCCACGAGCCCGGCAACTCCATCGCCATCCTCGTGAAAGACGTGGAAAGCGCCCTGGATGCTGCCCCGCCGGGAGCGGACGTGGCGCTGCCGCGTGTCGTGCAGGAACGGCTCCGGTCGCTGAGGCCGCGCGGGCGATAACCTTACAATCAGGTTACGCCGAAAGCCCTGCGCAAATACAGAATCGGTCGCTCCCTGTCACTTCTTCCAAAACGGCTTGTCCGACTCCCGTCGCGCCTCCAGCGGATCGAGCCCGATGTCCCGCAGCAGCCGATCGTCGAGCCGGTCTACGTCTCGGCGCGACGTCGCGCGGAAGTACCACAGCGCCAGCACGCCGTCCACCGCATCGATCATTTCCCGGAACGCCCGCCACGCGCCGGCCAGCCGGCCGGCGGCCGATATCGAGATACCCGTTGTGCTGTAAGTGTGCTGTTGCATCGCTATGCTCCCGTGTCAGTTGACCGAGAGCACGGTAGCGCCTAATCTGTTATGGATACAGATACAGATTTATATAAAATGACCATAACAGTTCAAGAGTCCGCCCGCCGTAACCAGCCCCTGCTCTACGACCAGGTCAGTCGCGTGTTGCGGAGCATGATCGACGAGGGCAGCCTTCAGCCCGGCCAGAAAGTGCCTTCCCTGCGGAACATGAGCCGGCAGCTCAAGGTGAGCATTTCGACCGTATTGCAGGCCTATTCGCGCCTCGAGGACGAAGGCGTGATCGAGTCCCGACCCCAGTCAGGCTACTTCGTGACGCCGCGGGCCGCGGTAGTCATCCCGCCGCCCCGTCGCAGCCGGACCCAGCGGGCGCCCCGGCGGGTGAAGCTCGGGGAAACGGTACAGTCCATATTTGCCCTGGCCAACCGCGGCGACGTCGTACCCCTGGGCGTGGCCAACCCGTCCCCGGAGCTGCTGCCCATTCGCACCCTGACCCGTCTGACCCGTGAGATGGCGAGCCGCTCGCCGCGCCAGGCGTTGAATTACTGCTTCCCGCCCGGCGACGAGGCCCTGCGCCGTGAGATCGCCATAAGATCCATCAGCATGGGCGGCGCGGTGTCGCCGGACAACGTGATCATCACCACCGGTGCCACGGAAGCCCTGATGACCAGCCTGAGCGCGGTGGCCGGGCCCGGAGACGTGGTGGCCGTGGAGTCGCCGGCCTATTTCATGCTGCTGCAGATCATCGAAAGCCTGGGGATGCTGGCCCTGGAGATCGCCACCGATCCGGAAACGGGTATGTGCCTGGACGACTTGCAGAAGACCATCGACCACATCGACGTCAAGGTCGCGATCACGAACGCCAACTTCCACAACCCCACCGGCAGCCTGATGCCGGACGACAATAAACGTCGCCTGGTCGCAATGTTGGCGGAGCGCCGCATCCCCCTGATCGAGGACGACATCTACGGCGACCTGTACTTCACGGAAGAGCGGCCACGCACCATCCATTCCTTTGATGACCACGGCGGCGTGCTGCTGTGTTCCTCTTTTTCCAAGACTGTAGCGCCTGGGTATCGCATCGGATGGGTGGTGGCAGGCAACTACAAGGACAAGGCGATGAACCGGAAGCAGCTCGCCAGCGCCGCGACCGTGTCACTGACTCAGATGGTCATGGCGGAATTCCTGCGCACCGGCGGCTACGACCGCAACCTCGCCAACCTTCGCCGCCGGTACGCCGAGCAGGTCCGGCGCATGCGCGCCGCTGTGGCCGAGTATTTCCCCGAGGGCACCCGCGTCTCCGAGCCCCGGGGCGGATTCGTATTGTGGGTGGAGCTGCCGCCGGGCACCGATGCCTGGGAGCTGTTCAACCAGGCCATGGAGCGGCGTATCGGCGTCACACCCGGCTCGCTGTTCTCCTCCTCCGGCAAGTACCGCAACTACCTGCGCCTGTCCGCCGGCCACCCGTGGGACCCGAGGATTGAGGAAGCCGTCAAGACCGTCGGCGACCTCGCCG
>JBAUWJ010000204.1:0-10647 GCA_049583715.1 Arenicellales bacterium
CATGAGCACCATTGTCGGTGCGTCCATCACTTACCGGTTGGCGTTTGGCCCGAGCGCCGGACTAGGCGTCCCCGAAGAAAAGCACTGACGTTGCAGACCTTGCCGGCCAACACCAGAGACACCTAACCAAACGAACCGGTCAGTCGGCAAGCAGGCTTTTCTCTCCACGCTGGTGTCCTGAAGCACCTGGGCCTGGACCAGGCATCACAACCGCAAGCTCGACCGCCACCCGACGGATTGTTCCACTACTCGGCAAATCTCCTTTGACGTCGACGCCTCGGCGGAGCCACCAGCGCACCAGGGCACAAAATCCCGCGCGAATTGTTCATTTCTAAACCAACCCACACACAGTTCACCGCATCCAAACCGTCCGAGTTCCCTGCCCGGTGTCGACCACTGCTTGCAAATACATAACGTTGACATAGGGCCGATAGACGTCTATCTGAATATTGGTAGACAGACAAGGAGCTGCTTATGGACGATTCGATTGATTTCAGGCTTGATTCGGATGGGAGAGCACACCTGGAGCCGAGCCTCACCGACCTGGTGGGTGCCGCTTCGCTGGAAGCTTACACGGATTACGAGAACAGCTCGAATCCGAGCTACACACCGCCCAACCTCAACTACGGTTCACGCCCCTACGTTTTCCGCAAGCGCTTTACCGGCTTTGATGACGTCGATTGGGGTTCAGGTATCGAGGAGCGCTTCGGCCTGATATACCAGTGGTCGGCAAGACCAGACTACTATCTGATCGCCTTCCGGGGGACCTCTTCCATCTACGACATGGTGCTGGATCTGGAGTCTCCCGTGCCCGTCGAGTTCGAGCCTTATCGCAGTCACGGCAATTTTCCGCACCCGGTCCACGTGGGAGACGGTTTCTACAAGATCTACTCGACCAGAACCTCGCCCATGAAGCTGTCAATGCGGGCACAGCTCTTCCAGGATATCGCGAGCTTCTCCACACCGCCCAGCCATATCATCATCACCGGACACAGCCTGGGCTGCGCCCTGGCGAGCCTGTTTGCCCTGGACCTGGCGGCCAGCGGGCCGAGCGTCTCGATCCTCAACGTGAATTTTGCCAGTCCGCGGGTGGGCACGGGCTCCTGGGAGAACGCCTACAACAATACTTACGCGCTGGAGAAGAAGACCGTTCGCGTGCGTAACGCCTATGACATGGTGCCCAAGCTGCCGCCGGAATACCCTCCGATCGACTTCAGGCACGTCGGCATGGAGTTTCCCGTGTCGTTCACGGTGGAGGACTACAGCATCGACCTCAAACTCATCATCGAATCCTGGCATTCGCTCCTGAACTATCGCTACGTCGTGGACAGGGCAGTGAAACAGTCGCCCCAGGTCTGGACGGGCAAGTTCCCCGATCAGGCTTACAAAAAGTGGAACATGATCAGCCACGACCCCTATACGAGCGCTACGGAGCTGGAAGGGGCCGACGCGAGACGGGAGCTCGAGCTGCTAAGGCAACTGAAAGAGAAGGGAAAGGGACCGGACTGAGACACGGGGCAGGGCGAGGTCCCGATGCCGTCCGGCCGCGCCTCGAAGCCGGATCAGGGAGTCCCGAACGGCAGCGCTACGACCTCGGCCTCCCGGGAGCCGTCGGGTGTTGCCACCGATACCGGAGTGCCGACTCGCCAGTGACCGCGGTCCATCATGCCGATGGAGACATTGCAGGCCAGGTCCGGTGACCAGACCGCGGAGGTGACCTGTCCTGCGCGCTCCCCTTCGGCCAGGACGGGCCAGGGCTCGAGACAGGCCGGCACCGGGTTGCCGGGGATCCGTACACCCCGGACCCGGCGCACGGGCCCGCTTTCCGCCACCCGCGCCAGCGCATCCCGGCCGAAGTAGTCGAATGAGCCGGTCGTGTCGCAGAATTTGTCGAGACCGCACTCGAAGGGGTTGTTTTCCCGGGTCATGTCGTTGCCGTAGCTCAGCAGCCCACCTTCGATGCGCTCGATGAGATTCGGTCCGCCGGCCCGCACATTGAGGTTCTTGCCGGCATCGAACAAGGCGTCCCACAGCGGCTCGCCGTGCTCACCTCCTTCTACGTAGATCTCGAACCCGCCCTGCTTGGAATACCCTGTCCGCGCCACCGTGAAGTGTGAACCCATGACGGGCAGCTTGGCATATCGAAAAAAGCGAATCTCCCGGACGGCGCTGCCGAACACGCGCGCCATGAGCTCCTCGGCCTGTGGACCCTGTACGGCCAGCGGCGACACATCCGGCTCGATGACTTCGCAATCCAGGCCCATGCCATTGACCACGCCCTTGACCCAGAGGATAACGTCCGAGTCGGCGATGGAAATCCAGTACCGCTCGGCATCCGGACGCAGTATGACGGGATCGTTGAGCATGCCGCCGTTCTCGTCGACCATCGGGGCGTAGAAGCACTGGTCGGGGCCCATCCTGGACAGATTCCGCGGGGTCAGGAGCTGGACGAGACGAGCCGCATCCGAACCCCTGATCTCGACCTGCCGCTCGCAAGCGACATCCCAGACCTGTACATGGCGTTTGAGATGGTGGTAGTCGGCTTCCAGCGACTCGAATACCGTCGGCAGCAGCATGTGGTTGTAGACGGTGTACGCCTTGACGCCGCAGCCTTCGACTCGCCGGGAGAAAGGCGTGCGCCGGAGACGGCGCGAAACTGACAACATCGGTGCTTGCATACGGCGATGTCTGGTTCTGGTGTGGGTAATATAGCACCGCCATCGATCTGGGCCTGAACCTGCTGGTCGTGGAAGCATCGCACCGCATAGGTGGGTGCGCCTACAGCGAGGAGATCAAGCCGGGAGTCCCGTTCGACCTCGGGTGCCACTGGCTGCACTCCGTCAGCCTGAACCCCTTCGCCGGCATCGCCGACCGTCTCGGCGTGAGCTACCTGTCGCTGCCGCGCATGAACCCCGGGTTGCGGATTGAAGGCCGCTGAGCACGGACAGAGGAACGGGACGACTTGTTCGACTACTGGCAGCGGATGGACTCGAGGATCGAGAATCGTCGTGGCGATACCGAGGATTCTTCGGTGGCCGATATCGTCGACCGTGACAGTCGTTGGACACCGTTCTACGACTACTGGACGTCATTGATGACGTCCAGCGACAGCGATCTCGTGTCAGCCGTGGACATGGCGGCTTACCGGGATACCCATGAGAACTGGCCCGTGACCGGGGGATACGGCAACCTGGTGGCGCGATTCGGCGCCGATATTCCTGTTGCGTTGAACAGCGCGGTGGAACGAATCCAGCAGACCCGGTCCGGCGTGAGGGTGCATACGGTGCGCGGCACCGCGGAGTCGAGGACCGTGTTGTTGACCGTTTCCAGCGGTGTCCTCGCGAGCGACCATATTCGCTTCGAGCCGGCCCTGCCCGACTGGAAGCGCGAGGCCGTCGCCGCCGTGCGCTCGGGCAACCACAACCGGATCGCGATAGCGCTCGACGACGACCCGTTTGGCGACGACGCTCCGGTCAACATCATCGATATGGACGACGAGACGCCGATGCTGATGCGCGTGAAACCCTACGGGCATCCCTATGTCGTCGGCGGCACCGGCGGGCGTTTCGCCGATTGGCTGGAGAGGGCCGGGGTGGAGGCGTCAGTGGATCACCCGGTGGCCAGGCTCAAGCGGATTTTCGGGGGCGGGATAGAGATGGCGATCGGGCGGCGCCTGGTGACGGCCTGGGGCGGCGACCCCTGGACACTGGGTGCGTATTCCTCCTGCCTGCCCGGGCAGGCGCATCAACGCGAAATCCTGGCTGCGCCGGTCGACGATCGCCTCTGGTTCGCGGGAGAGGCGACCTCGCCGGAGTTTTTCTCGACGTGCCATGGGGCCTATCTCACCGGTATCCATGCGGTGCGCGATATCGCCGGCCGGCTGGAGCACTAGCGGAACAGGCGCCCCGGGGTGTCGCCGCTCGTAGGAACACGCATAGGAAGGATAACCCACGCCGCCGAGGCTCGAAAGGCACTGAGAGAAGGCTCGTGGTGGGGGCAATCGGCTGTGGATTCAGCCCCGCGATGGCACCGAGTCAATGGAGAGGTGCATTTTTAGAGGGAGGATGGGGGAATTTTGGGCGGCTGGTCCGGTTGAAGGACGAGCGCGGGCGTGGGGCGCAGTCCTGACGCTGCCTCCCTGGGTACCTGGGCATCAAGATCCATCTCGCTGAGCCGCCGGCGGCGGCGCCCGGGCGGGGTGGGTGCGCGTTGCATTGGAATCGGGCGGCTGCTCGAGGTGGTCCAAGATCCGCTTCACGACCGCCGGGTCCTCGATGCAGGCGATCACTTTGACAGGACCACCACACTGATCACAGGTCTCGATGTCGATCTTGAATACGCGCTTGAGACGTTGTGCGCAGGTTATTGCCATGGATGGCATGGATGCCGGCTTTGCAGGAGCAAAAGCCGGCCATGGCGGAGCGGCGCTGAGCCGGGGTTTTGGTGTCGTCGGGTTTTCGTTTGCCCCGGCTTGCCGGGGTCACGTGGTGTCGCAGTGCGCTGTTGGGGGCGAAAACCCCGTGGAATCGGGTGAGGTTGACACGCGGTTTGGGCTTGAATCGGAAGGATCCACGCCCCGGTCGACTTTCACGCCTGTGATATGTAGGTTATTCTTCCCTCCGTTTTTCCCCATCGTGCCGCAGGCGGAACCGCCGTGGAGTCGCTGACTGCATGTTGAGCGTCGTCATACCGACTTATGAACCGATTGCGATAGACAAGGTTCTGGAGGGACTTGGCCGGCAGACCAATGATGCGTTCGAAGTGATCGTCGTCGAGAACGGCCCCGCGACTGAGGGATTAAGCGATAAGTTGGGGAGATACCGTGAAAGGCTCGACTTGAAGCACGAGCACCTGCCTGAGCCGGGTCTCAATCGCGCACGCAACCACGGCGTTGGGTGCGCCCGCTACCCGCTGGTCGCCCTGCTGGATGATGATTGCGTACCTCACGAAGATTGGGCGCGGTGCGTGCTCGATAGTCACCAGCGCTATCCAAGAGCCGGCGTAATAGGAGGACGAGTAGACCTGGCGTTTGCTTCCGACCCGCCATCGTGGCTGCAGGGAGAGTTCCGCAGCAGCCTGGCGGAGGTCGACTGGGGCGACCGCTCCGGACCTCTGGGACGCTGGCAGCACGTGGTGGGAACCAACTTGTCGTTCAGGAAGGAGGTTTTCCAGCGAATTGGCGGGTTTCAGCGTCGACTCGGACTTACCGGGCGGGAGGAGGTGGTCCGGGCAAACGACGAAGCGGAGTTCGTGCTGCAGGCGACACTGCGGGGTGATCCGGGTGCGGTCTATGCGGCTGGCATGAGGGTCGACCACTTGATACCCGACAACCGCGTAGATTTTCAGTATATGTTGCGCAGGCGATTCGGCCAGGGGGTCTCGGATATCGAGCAGGACGTGATGCTGCTGGGCTGGGACGCGGCGGAGGACAGGCTCGCGACGATGTTGTATCCCTCCACCTGGCACCTGGAGGAACACGAACGCTGGGCGGACATGATGGATGCACCGGAGCGACTGGATTTTCAGATGAAATACCTGATGGCGCGCATCGTCTACCTGGTTGGAGCCAGGGAGCGGTTCTGTCACCCCGCCCCGATGATTGGGCGAATGAGCCTGAACCGCCGGGTAGAGCGGCGCGCAATCGAACGCGGGCGAAAGACGGGGGCGGGGCTCGATCTTGGAAGTCCCGACGGCAATGTGATCCGCCGCCTGCAGGCATTGGTCTATCGCGACCGGCCTCCGGCCGATCCCCATGTCGCCATCTGTTTTCTGGCCGGGATATTTCAGCAAGTCCTGCCCCTCCACGTCGAGGCAGTTTCGGCGACGCCGGAAGCGACGATATGACGGCGCTGTACATCGACTACGACGGGCACTCCGGTATCGAGATGATCTCGCCCTGCAAGGTGCTGACGATCGACGTAGCCGGGAAGATCAGGGATATCAAAGGTCTGGCCGAGTATCAAACGGTGCTCGTGGTCTTTACGGACGATGGCGTCCCATTCGGCTCGAGCGTGATGCCGATACACGGCGACCGCTGCTGCACGCAGGAGATCGAGAGGGCGCTGGAACGGCACCTCGACGACCTGCAGACGCTGCGTATCCGCCGCTGGTTGCCAACAGGCATGTCCGCCGACGGTATTCCCCGGTCCAGGTTGATTGATTGCCCGGGCCCGTGCGAGACCGGGGAAGCGAACCAGTCCATTTCCGTCGTGATCGCGACCCACGACAGGCCGGCCGAGCTGGAAAAATGCCTGCGAGAAGTGAGGGGACAGCTTCGAGAGGGGTGGGAGCTCATCGTCGTCGACAGTGCGCCCTCGACCGACGCCTCGCGAAGGATGATCGAATCCATGTTCCCGGATATCCGGTACCTGAGGCTCGACACGCCCGGCGCATCATTGGCGCGTAATGCCGGCGCGCAGGCCGCGCGGAATGACATCATCGCATTCCTCGATGACGACACGATTCCGGAAGCGAACTGCCTGCTTCGATTGGCCGCAGCTTTTCAACGTCATCCCGCGATCGATGTCGTAACCGGGCTCGTTATTCCACAGGATATGATGACGCTTGGCGAGATCACATTCGAAGCGATGGGCGGCTTCCACCGGGGCTTCGTGCGGCGTTGGGTCTACGATTCTTCTCCGGATTTCGACCAGCCCCCTGCCAGCGTCGAGCTGCCAAGACTCGGCGTGTCCGCCTGTTGCGCCATTCGCAAGTCGGCGTTGACTCGAACCGGTGGATTCAATGCGAACCTCGGGCCGGGCAGCGAGCGGTTCGAATCGGGAGAGGATATCGAACTGTTTCACCGCATCGTACACACGGGCGGCATCCTGCTCTACGAGCCGGCCGCCATGGTGCGCCACAGGCACCGCAGCCGGATGGCTGATGTCCATGCGCAGCTTGTCGACGGTTCGAGATCCGCCGCCGCCGTGTGGCGCCGAATCATCGATCGACGCGATACGAATTCATCGGAAGCACGGCGCAGCTTCAAGCGCTATCGCCGCATCGCGTTCAAACAGGCGGTCCAGGCGGTCTGGCGTTCGGGCACACTTCCGGCCGGGGTCTGCTGGAAACGCTGGTACGCCATGGTTCGCGAGGGACCGGTTGCCGATTCGTCACGTCTACCCGGCGGGCTCAATCCGGAAGAGCCGGCCACTGCGCCTTCAATGGCCACTATCCGTGTGGATCTCACTCGGGAAGTGACCGATCAATTTCCGGACCCCGGTGTCCAGGCCGTCGAATTCCATGTCTTCACCGGCTTGAGGTATCGCGGGGGGTTTCGATTGCCGGTGGTGTCCGGAATCATCACACGACATCAGATCCTGGATGCCGTGGCCGAGCGGATTGGACCGCGCCTGCTCGATCTCGGCGGGGCATCGCAGCGCGTGGCCAAAGACCCGGCTCGCTCCAGGGACGGCGAAACGAATCCATCAGCCGCCTTCTCGCTGCGTACTACGCACCTTCCCGTCGTCAGTGTGGTGGTACCGACACGCGGGCGCCCAAACGACCTGGAAGAATGCCTGTCTCGCCTGCTGCAGCAGGACTATATGGGCGAGCTCGAGATTATTGTCGTCGACAATGAGCCCGGAGGCGGGGGAGTCCGGGAAATCGTGGAGCAAACTCCCCATGGCCGCTACCTCCATTGTCAAAGACCCGGCGCGGCAGCCGCGCGAAACATGGGATTTCGGGCAGCCAGGGGTGAGATCATCGCGTTGACGGACGATGACGCGAGAGTTCCGCCGACCTGGGTGCGGCAACTGGTCGCGCCGTTTCGCCGGCACGACGTCTGGATGACGACCGGTGTCATCTTGCCGTGGAGCCTGGAAACGGAGTCGGAGCGACTGTTCGAAGCCTATGGCGGGTTTCAATTCTTTGATCGTCCGGTCGAAGCTTCCGCACGCTGGTTCAGGGGGAGCGGGTCCGTGGCGGTGCCGGTCTGGCAGTTGGGAACGTCGGCGAACATGGCCTTCAGGCGGCATATCATCGACGACGACGCCATAGGCCCCATGCGCGAGCACCTTGGGCCGGGAACCCCGGCCGGCGCAGGCGAGGACATGTACTTCATCTACCGCCTGCTGAAGGATGGCCACACCGTGGTCTTCGATCCGACAATCTGGGTGTATCACCGCCACCGGCGTACGATCCCTGAAGTGCGCCGGCAGGTGTACAACTACGGCAAGTCGCAGGTTTGCTACCAGTTGGAGACGCTGCTGCACGATGGCGACCTTCGATCACTGCGCATGCTGCTTTGGGATATTCCGCGCCACAAGCTCCGCCGATGGTTGAGATTGGACCCATACCCTCCGGGCCTGCTCGGTCCTGACACTCGCGGCAACCTTGCGGGTTTGTACTGTTACTTCCTGGCGCGGTGGCGCGGCCGGCGTAACGACGAGAGCGATGGTCCCACGCGGACCCCGGTCGAGCGTCTGCTTCTCGGCATTGATGAATCCGTGTACCTTCGCCTACTCAAGTGGTGCCGTCGATGCCGCCTGCCATTGGATCGATTGATCATCGGGGCATACCGCAAGGTTCGCGGCTTTCAGCTTTCGGTCAACGAAGTCGCCTGCGTGCTTCCCAGACTCCGGGGAGCAGAGAGTTTTCTCGTGTTCGGTGCCGGGAACGATACGCCCATGTGGGCGACGCTGGGTCCCGAGGTCACCCACTTCGTCGAGCACGATATCCATTGGATCAGGCTCCTTCCCGGCTACGCGCAACGCATACATCGGGTCAACTATCGAACCAAGGTGTCTCAATACAAGGAGCTGCTGAACCAGCCCGGGGCGCTGCAGCTGACGCTGCCGGCAGAGATCACCCGGCGACGCTGGGATGTCATTCTGGTGGATGCCCCGCCGGGATACGCACCTGACAAGCCGGGACGCATGCAAAGCATCCATGCCGCGGCACAACTGGTGAAACCGGGCGGGGCCGTGTTCGTGCACGACATGGATCGCGAAGTCGAGCAGGCCTGCACGAAAGCCTTTCTTGGCAGCCCGGCGGACCGCGTTGAACGACTGGCGCTGTTTCGACCAGCGGGGGAAGCCACTCCGGTACTGCAGCGCGGCGCGGCGCAGGCGAAGGATGCCTGCTGCGATGGTGCGCGGTCGGAGGACGCCCAGCGCGGCTGTTCCGAATCCCTGGCCGCAGACATGGACGCGAGACGTATCGTTCCCTATTACAAGGATGACAAAGTCGAGATCAATATCGTCGTGTCTGAAGAGGGCATGAGGATCGCCCCCCGGCATGATCGTGAGGTGCTGCTGGTCCGCGATCCCTGGTATCCCGAAGACGTTTCAACCTTCGTTCACGATCATCGGCTGTTGAACCGCACCAACGGAAGAAATGTCTATTACCTGTCCAATACACAGGAGCTGAACCGAGCACGGCGACAGCTGGGCTTCAACTCGCACCACGTCAACCTCGGCTGCTTCATCGATGACAATGTCTTCACCCCCGGGCCCGCGGACGGGGAGAAGCGTTACGATGCAGTTATCAACGCCAGATTTACCCGGTACAACGGCGAAGAGCTCAAGTGCCACTATCTGACTGCCGGAGTCGGTCGATTGGCGTTGCTGGATCCGGTCTACGAATCCAATGATCCCGCCTACCGCGATGCATACGTTCGCCGCCCGAACTGCGCTTACTACAATGTGGAGCGTTTGGAGCCGCGCGAGGTGGCGCGTATTCTGCGGTTGTCGTGTTGCGGCCTGGTCCTGACGCCGGTGGAAGGCGTATGCCGTGCTTCGTCCGAATATCTTCTATGCGGGATTCCCGTGGTGTCGACACCTTCCAAGGGCGGTCGCGACATCTGGTATGACGACTATAACGCCGTGATCATCGAACCGAACGAGGCAGCCGTGGCGGCAGCCGTTGAGCAACTCAAACGCAACCCGCGCGATCCGCAGCGAATACGTGCACGCTACCTTCGACAGGCTGAAGTCTTCAGACGTCGCTTCGTCACCGACGTGCTGGGGAGTGTGTTCCGCCATTTCCATGTGATGCGCGATCCGCAGGAAGTGTGTGAGACGCATCCATTCCACTGGTGGCCGGGGGAATAAGCGGACAAGGGTGACGGAAGGACCAGTTCTTCGATGCCCCGGATATGGCGGGTTACCCATCCGGGGTCGAATACCTCGACGATGGCGTCGAGTGTCCACGAATCGCGGTTGATCATAGGATGCTCCTCCTTTGGCTGAAACGTCAGCCTGAGCATCCGGACTATGCGCAGTTCTGCAAAGCGGTTACGTGTGCAACTCCATCACCGCCATCGACACCCTCATCCACTGAGCGGCCAGGTGCGCATAGTCCCGGACTCCGCATAGACCCGACTATGTAGATCTCTGCATAGTCGGGTGAGGTTGACACGCGGTTTGGGCACCAGAGCAGCCAACCGCGCAATAAAGTC
The DNA here is from genome assembly GCA_049583715.1 of Arenicellales bacterium. Lineage (GTDB taxonomy): Bacteria > Pseudomonadota > Gammaproteobacteria > Arenicellales > JAANXG01 > JAANXG01. The sequence continues at coordinate 10,400 of JBAUWJ010000204.1, forward strand.
CAGCGGTTCGAGGATGATGTGCGTGGTTCCATCCCGGTACGGCGTTTTCAGGGTGTATCGAACATTGCCTTGCCGTGTCAGGGCCAGTCGATCGGTGGCTACGGCCGGGCGGGCAATATAGCGGCACAGGCGCTCGAGCTTGCGCCGCTGGTGGGCCTTGGCGGCGACCCCGGCGTGCAGGGAGAACCCGGCGGTTTTAGCCACGTTGGGTTGATCGTGATCCGGTTCCCGGGCGGGAACGGTTTGCA
>JBAUWJ010000205.1:0-22886 GCA_049583715.1 Arenicellales bacterium
CGCCTGCGAAAGGTGAGGATGAGCGAAGACGTCGGGCGTCTTCCGAGGGCGACGTGAGCACGACGACGAGTCGATCTTCGTCGCCGTCGAGTAGCTCTTCCCACTCCCGCATCCAACCGGGACGCTCCTCAGGCGCATAGCGAGCAGCCCAGCGACGAAGGTTTCTCCGAGCCCGATCAACTACCTCGGGTCGAAGACGGTCCGCGATCAGCCTGTGCTCGGCGAGGATTCTCTGTTCGATCCGGCGCTGCGCTTCCATGCGAAGATTATACGCGGGTGCCCCTGTGACGGGCCATGGGCTGCCCCGCACCCCTGGCGTCGAAGAATCGGGGGAACCGAATCCTCTTCGTACACCGGTTCATTGCGGGCAGCGCGTCTCCCAGTTGAGGGGCGTCAGCCCGTCGACGGCGCGCTCGAGGGCGTTCTGCCACTCGATGTGCAGTGAGCGCAGGGTCTCGTCGTCCTCGTCGAACACCAGGCGGCAGTCCATGCGCAGCCGGTCCCGCTGGTAGATCACGAGCTCCACGGGCGGGCCCACGGTGACGTTGCTGCGCATGGTGGAGTCCATCGAGATCAGGCAGCAGCGCGCCGCCATCTCTATGCTGGTCTGCGGGGTGATGATGCGGTCCAGTATCGGCTTGCCGTACTTCACCTCGCCGATGAGAAGAAAAGGCTTCTGCTCGGAGGCCGTGATGTAGTTGCCTTGGGGGTAGATCATGTAGATCTCGGGCTCGGCCGCGCCGATCTGTCCCGCCAGGATGAAAGTCGCCTCGGGATTGAAGCTCTCCTGGGTGCTGCCTTCGGCGGCGTGCTTCTCCTGCTGGCCGCGGCTGACCATACCGACATACTCCGCGGCTCCCGCCATGTCCGGTGCGGTGAGCAAGTTCTCCTCCGCATTCCGGGCGATGTCGCGTTGTATCTGCCTGCGCACCGCCGTCGCCGTGCCGAGATTGCCGGAGCTGATGAGGGCGAACTGGCGCTCGCCTTCGATACCCAGCAACGAGACCTTGCTGTAGGTGCTGACCTGGTCGAGCCCGGCGTTGGTGCGGGAGTCGGCGCACAGCACCAGGGCCGACTCGAGCTTGATGGCGATACCGTAGGTCAAGGAGAAACACCGGACGGTGAGAGAGGCAGCACAATTATGAAGATAGGCCGCCGCCAGTCAAGACGCCGCGGCGCGGTCCGGAGTCCCCATGCGCGGCCCCGGCACAGGGGTTCCCTCGCCCCGCTGCCGGAAGCCGAACGTTGGAGCAAGCGCTGGCGCTCCGCAATGTTCTTCGCACTTGCAGCAACGGCGTCGCTGTTCGGACGATCGGCGAGCGGGGCGACCTCGAGGTCGCGGAACCCGGACTCCTTCGCCGGGGCGGGGAGGCATCACCTCGTGGTATCTGTCCGGATGGACGGAGCGGGATATTGCGAAGCTACTCCGGCCGTCGCGTCCGGTGCCGCACGAAGGCACGGTGGCCGCACGCGTCGCGCGCCGTCTTCGCTCGACGCAAAGCTGAACAAAGCCTGAATGCCGGGAGGTGTCTTAAGGTGTGATCGTTCGAGCAGACGTGAGCTCAAGCTCGCATGGAACTCGTTGCGGAAGATTGCGACGCCTGCGAGAATTTCCTTGCAGATGCACCATGCGTCCCGTATGGAACCCACGCGACTCGATGTCCCGAAACACAGGGGAACCCCTTTCTGTGCGCTGCTGTCGAAGGACGACGAAATGCATTGTGAGCATCCATCACTCAAGGTATCCAAACGAGGAACATTCAACAATGAAGATCAGAACAAGTCGCGGACTTCTCCTCACGATGGCGGCCACCGCCCTTCTCTACGGCAGCTCCGTTCTGGCGGCGGGGACGACGGTGCAGGTTCAGGAAGCCGAGGGCCCGTCACAGTACTCCATCAAGCTGAGTCAATCCTCAATTCCGGCGGGTATGGTTACTTTCAAGGTGATGAACCACTCGAAAACGCTCGAGCACGAGTTCGTCGTGATCAAAACGGATCTCGCTCCGGACAAGCTGCCTTACGACACGGGCGCGCAGCGCGTCAAAGAAAATAAAGTCGACGTCGTCGGTGAGGTGGACGACCTGATGCCCAAAACGTCCGGCACCAATACCTTTGACCTGAAGCCCGGCAAATACGTGGCGATCTGCAACCAGCCGGGCCACTACAAGCTGGGCATGTACATCTCTTTCACGGTGACGAAGTAAGAGAAGGGTCGGCAGCCGCCGCCGGCGCCCCGGGAGCACCCCGCGGGCGCCTGAATGCTCGCGCCATCGCCTCGATATGCGCGGGGGTGGTGCCGCAGCACCCGCCGAGAATATCGGCGCCCTCGGCGCGCCAGCGCTGGCAGGCCTCCGTGAATTCCTGCGGCGAGATATCCTTGAAGACCCAGTTCGGCATCTGGAAGAAGCCGGCCTCGGGATAGGCGCCAACGGGACCGTCCCACTGTGATTTGATGATCTTGAGCGCCTCGTCGGTGGTGGAGAGCTCGTTGTGCATGACCAGGGCCGCCTGCGCGCCGGTGGCCATCAGTCCGCGCGTCAGGTCGGCGAGCGTCCAAAGGTGGTTGCCGAATCCCACCAGCTCCCCTTCACGGTTGCGCTCGACGGAGATGCCGACCCACACGGGCAGGCCCGTGGAGACGGCCGCTTCGGTCGCCCACAGCGACACCTCCAGATCCCGCATCATCTCCATGATCAGCAGATCGCAGCCCGCATCCGCCAGCACGTCGGCCTTCTTCTTGAACAGCGGCTTGACCCGGTCCGGGTCCCACCGCTGGTACGGTATCCTGTCGGTGCCCTGGGTAACGGGCGGCATGACCGAGATGGACCCCGCCACTGCGATGGGAGAGACAGCGGCGTCGGCAACCGCTTCGCGGGCGAGCTTCACGGCCGTGCGGTCGATGTTCTCTATCTCGTGCTCGCGCTCGAGATGCGAGAAGGACAGGACACTCGATGCGTAGGTATTGGCGGTGATGACCTCCGCTCCCGCGCGGATGTACTCCTCGTGCACCTCGCGCACCACGTCTCCGTCGCTCAGATTAGCCAGCGCACACCAGACCTCGCTGTCCATGGAGACGCCGCTGCGCTGAATCTCCGTTCCGGTGCCGCCGTCGAGAATGATGAGCTCTTTCGCGGCAAGCTTGCGCGCGATCTGGTCGTACATTCGCCGCTCCCCCTGTTCGTGGTCAATGATGGAATTTCACCAGATGGCCCGGGCAAAAGCCATACCGTGCGGTGCGATGACTGCGCCCGCCGGCGGCCGTGACTCAGAGCATTGCAGAGCCAGGCACCCTCTCATTCCCTCTCCCGCCAGCGGGACGGGGTCAGGGTGAGGGTGGTTCCAAACACCGCCCCCTCACCCCGGCCCTCTCGACTCGAGTTCCGGACTTCGTTCTATCTCCTCCGTCCCTGGAGTCGTCCCGAAGGGAGAGGGAGACTTCTGTTCCCTCTCCCGCTGGCGGGAGTGGGCTAGGGTGAGGGTGGTTCCAAACATCTTCCCCTCACTCCAACATGCCAGTGGCAGAGGGGCCGTTTGTCCGTACGGAGAAATGGGTGCAACAGATTCGGCAGTCGTAAGCGCTTCCATGGACATCTTCGAAAGTCCGCAGCGTGCCGCTCGAATCAGGCAACGCAGCAAAAAAAGCGGGCGCCGAGGCGCCCGCGATCATCGGAGGTATTGCAATGGTTACAGGCTGTAGCCGCGCTCGTCGTGTTGCGTTATGTCGAGGCCTTCGACTTCTTCTTCCTCGCTGACCCGCAGGCCGATCACTGCGTCGACGACCTTGAGAATGATGAACGACACGATCCCGCAGTAGATGATCGTGGCCAGCACCGCGACCACCTGGATCATGAGCTGGTGGCCCATGCTGACGCCTTCGCCGAAGCCCGCTCCGCCGAAAGCCGAGGAGACGAATACTCCGGTCAGAATGGCCCCGATGATTCCACCCACCGCGTGCACGCCGAAGGCGTCGAGGGAGTCGTCGTAGCCCAGGGCGCGCTTGACCTTTGCCGAGGCGATGAAGCAGCCGACGCCGGCCGCGATGCCGATCACCAGGGCTCCGATCGGTCCCACGAAGCCCGATGCGGGGGTGATGGCCACCAGTCCCGCAACCGCGCCGGAGGCGATACCCAGAACGCTCGGCTTGCCGTGTGACAGCCACTCGCTGAACATCCACGCCAGTGCCGCCGTGGCCGTCGCGATCTGGGTGACCGCCATGGCCATGCCGGCGGTACCGTCGGCCGCCAGCTCACTGCCGGCGTTGAACCCGAACCAGCCCACCCACAGCATCGAGGCGCCCATCACGGTGTAGGTCAGGTTGTGGGGAGGCATGGGCGTGTCCGGGTAGCCTATGCGCTTGCCCAGCACCAGCGCCGACACCAGGCCCGCGATGCCCGCGTTGATGTGCACCACCGTGCCGCCCGCGAAGTCCAGCGCCCCGAGCTGGCCGAGCCAGCCGCCGCCCCACACCCAGTGGCAGATCGGGGCGTAGACCAGGGTCAGCCAGAGCCCCATGAACCATAGCATGGCGGAGAACTTCATGCGGTCGGCAAAGGCACCTACGATCAGCGCCGGAGTGATGATGGCGAAGGTCATCTGAAAGGTCATGAACACCGTCTCCGGAATGCTGCCGCTCAGGGTGTCGTATCCGACGCTCGCCAGGAAGAGTTTCCCTCCCCCCACGATGTTCTGTAACGCGCCGCCGTCTCCGAAGGCCAGCCCGTAGGCATAGATCGCCCACAGCACCGTAACCAGTGAAGTGATGGCAAAACACTGCATCATCACCGACAGCACGTTCTTGCTGCGTACCATGCCGGCGTAGAACAACGCCAGTCCCGGGATCGTCATGAACAGCACCAGGGCCGTCGACGTCAGCATCCAGGCGGCATTGCCGGTATCGAGCTTGGGCGCGTCCGCCGCCATGGCGAGCGACGGCAGCGCCATGATCGCAAGTGTGAAGAGCGCGCGGGACACGCTCTTCGAAGTGAAGTCTTTCTTGGCGTCAATTTGCATTTGCTTGATCCTCAGAGCTCGACGTTCGTTCTACAGGGCATCCGCGCCGGTCTCGCCGGTGCGAATGCGAACGACGTGTTCAAGGTTGAAAACGAAAATCTTTCCATCACCGATCTTGCCGGTCTGGGTCGCCTTCGTTATGGCTTCTATGGCCTGCTCGAGAAGCTCGTCGGTCACGGCGACTTCGATCTTCACTTTCGGCAGGAAGTCCACGACATACTCGGCGCCCCGGTACAACTCCGTGTGCCCCTTCTGGCGTCCGAAACCCTTGACCTCCGTGACCGTGATGCCCTTGACACCGATTTCCGAGAGCGCCCCCCGCGCGTCATCGAGCTTGAACGGTTTGATAATCGCAGTTACTAGCTTCACGTCATTACCCTCATCCAGTAAATTTGTGTAGATCAGTCAGCCGTAAAGCACGTTCCGTGCCAGATCCGGCGATCGGAGAGTGATGCGAGGAGGCGCACACCTCGCCGCGAAGCACCGTGCGGGTGGGGCGCACCAAAACCGGTCCGGGGCACGGGGCGGTGCACCGTTGTGGGGCGATGATGCGATCCAGCCCCGGCAGCGGATTTGCTGGTGTACCGTCCCCAGGAACAGCTTGAGAGAGGGTGTGCCTTCCTGGGGAGCGTGTTCGGAGGATCGTGCAGGAGTTTGACGTGAGTGCCCTGCATTAGCATGAGGGTGAGGGTGAACGGCGATCGCGCATGGACCTGTTTGAACATGCAGGCTGAAAAATCGGGGGTCGGAAGGCGCCACACGGGAAAGCACGGCGGCCGGGAGCGGCCCATCGCGGTCTGCGCGGTCCTCGGCGGGGGGATGTTTCGGCGCGGCGGTGCGGCTTTATTTGCCGCACCCTGGGGTATAGTAACGGCTATCGTGCTACTCGGCCCGGGGGGTCTGCTCCGGGCCCTCGACCCGGATTTCACGCAGGTCCCAATGGTTCTAACGTGTCTTGGTCAACTGGATCGCCGTCTGCCGCTCGGGGCCGTGGGGGCCTTGTTCGCCGTCCTGGCTTTGAGTGCGTGCTCAGAGAAGGATCCCGCCGCGGCGATGACCAAGGCATCCGAGGAAGTCCCGGTGGTGGCGACGCCGGTGGTCCGCAAGGCGGTACCGATGAACATGGATGCCATCGGCAACGTGGACCCGTACGTTACCGTCGCCATAAAGTCCCAGGTCGACGGGCAGATCGTGCGCGTTCACTTCAAGCAGGGTCAGGACGTGGAGAAAGGCGCGCTGCTCTTCGAGCTCGATCCGCGGCCCTTCGAGGACCAGCTCCGGCAGGCCGAGGCCAACCTGGCGCGCGACCAGGCCCAGGAGGACAACGCCCTGGCGCAGTTGCGGCGCTACGAGAAGCTCCTGCACCAGCAGTATGTCTCCCACGAGCAGTATGACCAGGCCCAGGCGAACCTCGCGGTGGCCAAGGCGACCATCAAGGCTGACGAGTCGGCAATCGGGCACGCCAAGCTGCAGCTCGACTACACCCAGATACGCTCACCGATCAGCGGGCGGACCGGCAAGATCCTGATCCAGGAAGGCAACCTGGTGAAGGCCAACGACATTCCAATGGTCGTGATCAACCAGGTGAAGCCGGTCTACGTCACCTTCGCGGTCCCGGAGCATGCCCTCGACGCGGTGCGCGAGTCCCTGCGAAAAGGAACCGCCACCGTGTCCATCGTCCGGGGCAAGTCGACCCAGGGCACCCCGTCCGGCAAGCTGGTGTTCGTCGACAACGCGGTGAATACCGCCACCGGCACCATCATCCTGCGGGCGGAATTCGCGAACCCCGACGAGGTCCTGTGGCCGGGTGAATTCGTCAACGTCAAGCTCACTCTCTACGAAGAGCACAACGCACTGGTCGTGCCGGCCGATGCCGTGCAGACGGGCCCGAACGGCGAGTACGTGTTCGTGGTGAAGCCGGACAAGACGGCGGAGATGCGCCCGGTCAAGGTCGAGCGCACGGAGGGCGGGGATGCTGTCATCACGAACGGCGTGTCGGAAGGAGAGCAGGTGGTGGTCAACGGTCAGTCGAGGCTCGTGCCCGGCGCCCACGTGCGCACCGAGACGGCAGGCTGAGGGCGGATGAGCATTCCGACTCCATTCATACGGCGCCCGGTCATGACCGTGCTGGTGATGGCCGGCATTCTGGTTTTCGGTGTGCTCGGTTATCAGTGGCTGCCCGTCGCCGCACTGCCGAACGTCGATTTCCCGACGATCCAGGTGTCGGCCAACCTGCCGGGCGCGAGCCCGGAGACGGTGGCCGCTGCCGTGGCGACCCCTCTCGAAAAGGAATTCTCCACCATTCCGGGAATCGACTCGATGAGCTCCGTGAGCGGCCAGGGCGTGGCCCGCATCACCCTGCAGTTCGCCCTCGACCGCAACATCGACGCTGCCGCCCAGGACGTCCAGTCCGCCATCTCGGCGGCCCAGCGCCACCTGCCGCCGGAGATGCCGAGCCCGCCCTCGTTCCGCAAGGTGAACCCGGCGGCCCGTGCGATCTTCTACCTGGCGCTGACCTCCGACACCCTCCCGCTTTCCAAGGTGGACGAGTACGCGGAAACCATGATCGGTCAGCGAATCTCCACCATCAGCGGCGTGGCGCAGGTGTCGGTCTACGGTGCGCAGGCCTACGCCGTGCGCGTCCAGCTCGACCCGGGCAAGCTCGCGGCCCGAGGCATCGGCATCGACGAGGTGGCGAACGCGATCGAACAGCACAACGTCAACCTGCCCACCGGCACGCTCTACGGGCAGCAGCGGGCCGTCACCGTCCAGGCCAGCGGCCAGCTCGACGACGCGGCCGCCTACCGGCCGTTGATCGTCGCCTATCGCAACGGGGCGCCGGTGCGGCTCAACGAGCTCGGCCGAGTGGTCGACGGCGTCGAGAACGACAAGGTCGCCGCGTGGTTCAACGGCAAGCGGGGGATCGTGCTCGCCATACAGAGGCAGCCCGGCACCAACACCATCGAGGTGGTGGACGCCGTCAAGAAGCTGCTGCCGAAATTCCGGGCTCAGATGCCGGCCGGCGTCAACATGGACGTTCTCTACGACCGGTCCGAGTCCATTCGCGAATCCGTCGACGAGGTCCAGCTCACCCTCGGCATCGCTCTGGTCCTGGTGGTGCTGGTGATCTTCGTCTTCCTGCGCACGGTGAGGGCCACGGTCATCCCGAGTCTGGCACTGCCCATGTCGATCATCGGCACCTTCGCCGTGATGTACGTGTTCGGTTACAGTCTGGACGTGCTGTCGTTGATGGCACTGACCTTGTGCGTCGGCTTCGTCGTGGACGACGCGATCGTGGTGCTCGAGAACATCACCCGGCACGTGGAGCACGGCGAGAAGGTCTTCGCCGCGGCCCTCAAGGGGGCGACGGAGATCGGCTTCACCATCGTCTCGATGACGCTTTCCCTCGCCGCCGTCTTCATACCGGTCATGTTCATGGGCGGAGTGCTCGGCAAGCTGCTGCACGAGTTCGCGGTCACCATCATCACGGCGGTGCTGATCTCCGGCTTCGTATCCCTGAGCCTCACGCCCATGATGTGCGCGCGGGTGCTGCGGCCGGCCGATGCCGTCCGGCACGGGCGCCTGTACAAGCTCAACGAAGCCGGCTTCGACGCCATGAAGCGCGGCTACGTGGCGAGCCTCGACTGGGTGCTGCAGCATCGCCGGCTCACGATGGCGGTGTTCGGTATCGTCGTGGTGCTCACCGTCGCGCTGTTCATGCGCATCCCGAAGGGCTTTCTGCCGAGCGAGGACACCGGCCAGCTCTTCGCCTTCACCGAGGCGGCCGAGGACGTGTCCTTCGAAGAGATGTCGCGGCTGCAGCAGAAGGCGGAGGCCATTGTCAGCCGGGATCCGAACATCGCCTCGGTGATGGCCTTCATCGGCACCTCGGGCTCCAGCCAGTCCTTGAACCTGGGTCGCCTGTTCATACGCCTGAAGCCGCGCTCCGAACGTCTCAGCGCCGACGCGATCATCCGCGAGCTGCGCCCCAAGCTGTCCGGAATCACGGGTCTCAAGGTGTACCTGCAGAATCTCCCGACCATACGCGTCGGCGCCCACCTGACCAAGAGCGAGTACCAGTACACCCTGCAGGACACCAATACCGATGAGCTCTACCAGTGGGCGCCGCGTATCGAGGAGAAGCTGCGTACTCTGCCCGGCCTGCGCGACGTTACCAGCGACCTGCAGTTCAAGAGTCCCCAGGTGCTGGTCCAGATCGACCGCAACAAGGCCTCCGCCCTGGGCGTCACGCCGGCGCAGATCGAGAACGCCCTGTACAGCGCCTACGGCGCGCGCCAGGTCTCCACGATCTATGCGCCGAGCAACGAATACGAGGTCATCATGGAGCTGGCCCCGAAGTACCAGCGCAATCCGTCGGCCCTGTCCCTGCTGTACGTGCGGTCGTCCGGCGGCAGCCTGGTGCCCCTGAGCGCGGTATCACGCCTGGACCGGGGCCTCGGGCCCTTGTCCGTGAATCACGTCGGACAGCTCACCTCGGTAACGATCTCATTCAACCTGGCGTCCGGCACTTCCCTCGGCCAGGCGACCGAGCGGATAGACAGCGTGCTTGCGGACATGCACGTGCCCGCCACATTGACCGGCGGGTTCGAAGGGGCGGCGCAGGTGTTCGAGTCGTCGCTGGCGGGCATGGGGTTCCTGATCGGCATCGCCATCCTGGTGATCTACCTCGTACTCGGCATCCTGTATGAGAGCTTCATCCATCCGGTGACCATTCTTTCAGGTCTGCCCACCGCGGGTCTCGGGGCCCTGGTTGCATTGATGGCATTCGGCATGGAGCTGGACATGTACGGCTTCGTGGGCATGATCATGCTGATCGGCCTGGTCAAGAAGAACGCGATCATCATGATCGATTTCGCTCTCAACGCACAGCGCAACGAGAACAAGTCGCCCTTCGACGCCATCTACAGCGCCTGCAGCGTGCGCTTCCGGCCCATCATGATGACCACCATGGCGGCTCTCATGGGCAGCCTGCCGATCGCGATCGGGCTTGGTGCCGCCGGTGAGTCGCGCCGTCCACTGGGAACAGCGGTCGTTGGAGGCCTGATCCTGTCCCAGCTCCTCACCCTCTACATCACCCCGGTCATCTATCTCTATTTCGAGTCGATGAAGGCCTGGCTCGCCGCCCGCCATGCCGAACGGGCCCTGAAGAGAGGCCGTGGCCAGGCCGCGGTCTCCGCGGCGGGCGCCCTGAAGAGCCGGGCCGGATCCTGACTCCGTCGGACGACTCTCGTTGCCGCCTCCGAAGTAGGCCGGAATTCATTCCGACGGCGGAGTTTGTGGAGTTGCATGCATCTTGTCGGGCTGAAGCCCGACCTACGGGCTGCGGATCGAAGCCACGCTTGTGGGTCGGAATTCATTCCAACTGAAGCATTTGTCGGAATAAATTCCGACCCACAGGAGGCCGGGATCGTCGCCGGGGACACGAGGACAATCCCCATTGCAGGAGAAACGCCGGGTCAGGGCTTATCCGGCTGAAAGCGGCGAAGGCGCTCGTGGCGCATCAGGTACAGGCCGGAGGCAGCGATGACCACCATGCCGGCGGCGGCCGGGGTGCTTGGGATGTCACCCCAGACAAGGAAGCCGAACAGAGCGGCCCACAGCATCGCGGTGTAGTCGAAGGGTGCCAGCACGGCGGCGGGTGCGTGGCGGTAGGCGTAGGCAAAGAGCAGCATACCGGTGCCGCCGAGCAGCCCCGTCGCGGCGAGCAGGGCGAAGTCTACGGGGCCGGGTGTCACCCAGACCTGGGTCATCGGCACGAACCCCGCCAGCGCATAGATGCCGCTCGAGTAGACGACCGTGCGCAGCGCCCGGTCGAAGGCTCCCAGGCGGCGCGTGGTGATGATGAGCAGGGAATAACAGAAAGTGCCCGCCAGGGCGTAGAGCGTGCCCCACGAAAACAGGCCGGCGCCCGGGGGTGAAATCAGGAGCACGCCGGTGAACCCTACGAAAGCCGCCGCAGCGCGCTGCGGTCCCACCCGTTCGGACAACAACGGTACCGACAGCACGACGATGAAGATCGGTGCTGCGTAGCCTATCGCAACGGCGTTGGCGAGCGGCATCTCGCGGTAGGCGAAGATGAAGAACAGGTTGCTTCCAAAGCCCAGGGCCGCACGTATGACCTGCAACCAGGGATGGCGGCTGCGCCATGCCGCGCCCCGTTCGACGACCGTGGCATAGGCGGCGAAGGGAATGAACGCAAACAGGCCCCGAAAGAACATGATCTGCCATGGCGAGTAGTCCGCCGCCAACCACTTGCCCAGTGCGTTGTGGGTGGCGAACAGCAGGATGCCGATGCTGATGCACGCGATACCGGCGGCGGTTCGTGATTCGTGGCCGGAGATGACGGAGCCGCTGCTCACCATGGTGGTTTACGAAACTGTCCTCGAAAAGGTCGCCGGAAGGAGCCCTGGACTCCGGGCGTACCAGCGGCAGTGGGCCGCAATACGGTCGACGTGAGTCCCGGGAGATGGTGCTACTGCTCATTCGAGCCGGTTCGGCATCCGGCGCGTCGATTCTCTCATATAGCGCCGGCCGGCCCTTGGCCCGCTGCTCGAAGGCGTCGCCTCAGCGCCGGATCCGGTCCTGCCACCGGTAGAATCCGACCAGGGCCCCCAGGAACCAGGGTTTGCCGGAGTAGAGCGGGCGCGTCGGGAAAGGCAGCTCGTCGAAGGCCGTTCGCCCCTCGGCCAGCCCGAGCACCTGCTGCCCGATGCGCATGCCGAGATAGCTCGCCATCGATACGCCCGAGCCGCAGTACCCCATGGCGTAGTGGACGCCGTCGTGACGTCCGGCGTGCGCCAGGGTATCGAACGTGTAGGCGACGAAGCCGGCCCAGGAATGGCTGATGCGGGCCTGCGCGAGCTCGGGAAACAAGCGCGCCAGCTCGGCGCCGAGCTTCGGGCCGCTTACCCGGGGGTCGGTTTCGCCTGCCGACACGCGGCCTCCGAAGAGGATGCGCGTCCGGTCCGGAGAGGGGCGGTAATAGTAGACGACCTTGCGGGAATCGCTGATGATCCGGTCAGTCGGCATCAGGCGATCCATGACATCCGCCGCCAACGGCTCCGTGGCGATGATGTAGCTGCCTATCGGGATCAGCCGGCGCCGGTGCCAGGCCGTGGCGGCCCCGGTGTAGCCATTGCTGGCGACGATCACGTCCTTTGCCTTGAGATCTCCCCGGGCCGTGCGTACGTTGAATGCCGCGCCATTCTTCTCTATGGCGAGCGCGGGGCAGTGCGGCACCATCCCGGCGCCTGCTCGCAGCACCCGGTCCAGAAGACCCCGGTGATACCGGGCCGGATGCAGGGAAGCGTGGCGGGGATAGACGAGTCCGCCGTAGTAGGCATCGGTGCCGAGCTCGCGCCGCTGCTCCGAACGCTCCACGACGTAGGCGCTGGTTTCGAGTCCCGGCATCTGACTCGCGGCGGCCCTCGCCAGCATTTCGTAATGCCGGGGCCCATGGGCGGCGTGAAATCTCCCCGGCACCTTGAAATCGCACTCGATTCCCTCCGAATCGATGAACTGCTTGATCCAGGCCAGCGCCTCGTGGCCTTCCCTGAGGATCGCGAATGCTCGCTCCTTCCCGTGCCTGGTGGCGAGCGCCTCGAAGTCCGGCTTGATGCTGGTGCTGATCTGCCCGCCGTTGCGGGTGCTGCATCCCCAGCCGGCATGCTCCGCATCCAGGACCACCGTGTGCCTGCCGCCGCGTGCGGTCTGCAGCGCGGCGTTGAGCCCGGTATATCCCGAGCCAATGACGACGACCTCCGCCTCGGGGGGCAGGGGTGAGGGGTCCAGCACGGCGGGCGGGGCGTCTTCCCACCAGTACGGCTCGGCCTTGAAATCCCGGGTGAAGAACATTGGCGCGAAAGCTCTCATGCGCGGGCACCGTCCTCGGTCGTCACCCGCACGAAGTCTGCAAATCTGTCAGGGAACATCTCAACTCTTGTCACATTCTGCCGATTCCGGTACGGGGGCGGCTGTGCCGCCTCGATGGACAGGCCGCTATTGTGCGTTGATTTAGCGCGAAATTGAGCCCCATTGTGATCGATTTGCCATACCATTTCCCGTCGTCGCAGGCGGCCACGCCGGGGCGACAAGAGGCCTATGCTTCCCGCCGGACGGAATATACTCAAGTTATTCGGGATGGCGACCGAACAATAGACATGAGACTATCCGCAGGAAGTCGAAAGAGGTTCCCATGCCTGCTTTTATATTTGCGTTAATCCTGGTGTTGAGCGTCGTGCTCGGCGAGCCCCGGGCAAACGCCGGCGGCGCGGATCAGATGTTCCAGGCCCTGGCGGCGACGAATACAACGAAGTGCGAGCGCGGTGCACACGGTCGGGTGGAAGCCATAAAGAAGCTGATGGATCAGGGCCGGTCGTTGCGCCCCGACCACGAGATGACCATGCTTCGCGACGTGACTCGCTTCTTCTACCGAAATATCAGCGTGATGGATGACCGGCAGGTGTGGGGTTGGGCCGACTATTGGGCGAGCCCCATGGAGACCCTGTGCGCCGGGGCGGGAGACAGCGAAGATTTCGCGATAGCAAAGTACTACACCCTGCTGGCGATGGGCGTGCCGGAGAGTCAGATGCGCATCGTATACGCGCAGAGCACCTGGGTGGGACCCGTCATGGTTCTACTGTACACCACGACTCACGGTCAGAGGATCGTACTCTACAACGATCGCATGTGGACCCTGAATACGGTGATGTCCAGACACCTCCTTCAGCCGGTCTACGCCTTCGACGAGGATGCGTTCTGGCTGGCCAACGCGGGATGGACCTTCGCACGGCTGGATGGCGCGAAGAAGATCGAGCAGTGGAATCGAGTCTTGCACGACATGAGCTCCGGCGGGGAAGGTTGACCGGCCGCTATTCCCCTGGAAAGAGGGTTGTGTCCGTTTCGATGTGAACTGTCCGTCCAACTCGCTGTCGAAGGGGGCTGGACGCGTGCTTTAAGGAACCCATGGCACGGACGCTCCCCCGAGGAAGACGCTGAGGGAATTGCCGAAGGTCCTCCGCGGATTACCCGAACGGTCCTGTTCACTTCTCCGTCACGTCGAACACCTGTCCTATGAAATCGAAAGCAAGTGCTACCCCCGCCGCTCTCCATGGCAAGACGGTGCTGGTGCTGCAGGGAGGAGGGGCATTGGGCGCCTACCAGGCCGGCGCCTATCAGGCCCTTCATGGCGAGAACATCGATATAGACTGGGTCGCCGGCATATCCATCGGCGCCATCAACTCCGCGATCATCGCGGGCAACCCGCCCGGCGACCGCCTGGCGAGCCTCGAGAGCTTCTGGGACACGATCACCCATGACTTCAACCTCTTGTTACCCGCGGTGACCGGCCGGCATGCCCGGTTCCTTCGCAACCAGTCCAGCGCGTTGACCTCCCTGGTGTGGGGCGTGTCCGGCTTCTTCAGGCCTCGTGTTCCTCCCCCGATGTTTCACCGCCGTGGTTCGGATGAAGCGGTCAGCTTCTACGACACCCGCTCCCTGCGTGAGACCCTGGAGCGTTTCATAGACTTCGACCGCATCAACAACGAGGGCATCCGCGTCAGCCTCGGAGCGACCAATGTGCGGACGGGAAATTTCGTGTATTTCGACAACACGCAACGGGAGCTGCGCGTGGAGCACGTCATGGCCAGCGCCGCCCTGCCACCGGGACTGCCTGCGGTCATGGTTGACGGCGAATGCTACTGGGACGGCGGCATTGTCTCGAATACACCCCTGCATTACGTGCTCGATGAAGGTCTCGACCAGGATACTCTGATCTTCCAGGTGGACCTGTTCAGTGCCCATGGCAACGTCCCCGAGGATATCTTCGAAGTGGAGGAGCGCCACAAGGACATCGTCTATTCGAGCCGGACGCGCCTCAACACGGACATCTTCAGGGACAAGCTGAAGCTGAAGCGGGCCATTGTCGCGCTCCGGGACCGCCTGCCCGAGGAGCTGAAGCAGGATCCGGAGATCCGGGAGCTTTGCAAGGTCGCGGAGGGGGACGACCGTGAGGTGACCATCGTTCACCTCATCTACAAGCGCAAGCACTACGAGTCCCAGTCCAAGGACTACGAATTCTCCCAGCTCTCCATGCAGGAGCACTGGCAGGCCGGCTACCAGGATACGCTGGCCAGCATTCACTGCCCCGACTGGCGAACGGCGTCGAAGAATGGCAAAGGTCTGCACGTCTTCGACATGCAGGAATACGCACAATGACGGCGCGGCAGCGAAAGCGCACCACGGGCACCCACATTCAAGATTCTCAGTGATTGAAGGAGAGGTTGTATGAAACTCAAAGACAACGTGGCCGTCGTCACCGGCGCCGGCAGCGGCATAGGGCGTCAGATCGCCCTCAGCTTCGCAGCCGAGGGCGCCAGGGTCGCCATATGCGATATCAACACCGCCGGCGCCGAAAAGACCGTGGGCACCATCGAGGAATCCGGTGGGACTGCCATGTCCGTGAACATGGACGTGACCAGCGAAGAGGCCGTCAATGCCGGAATCGACGAGGTCGCCGGCAAGTGGGGCCGCATCGATACGCTCGTGTCCAACGCCGGCATTCAGATCGTCAATCCCATCGAGGACTTCGCCTTCGAGGATTTCAAGAAGATGCTGGCGATCCATGTCGATGGGGCCTTTCTCACCACCAAAGCCTGCGTCAAGTACATGTATCCGCAGAGCAGCGGTTCGCTGATATACATGGGCTCGGTGCACAGCCACGAGGCTTCACCCCTGAAATGCGCCTACGTCGCGGCGAAGCACGGTGTGTTGGGCCTTGCTCGCGTCATGGCGAAGGAGGGCGCGAAGCACGGCGTGCGCTCGAACGTCATTTGTCCGGGCTTCGTCAAGACGCCGCTGGTCGAGAAGCAGATTCCCGAGCAGGCTAAAGAGCTCGGCATCTCGGAGCAGGAAGTGGTCGAGAAGGTCATGCTGGGCGAGACCGTCGACAAGGAATTCACGACGATGGAGGACGTTGCGCAACTGGCCGTATTCTTAGCCGCGTTCCCGACCAACGCACTGACCGGGCAGTCAGTGATCATCAGTCACGGCTGGCATATGATCTGAGAGCGATGTGCCGGGGGCGGGCACCGCTCGAGGGGGCACCTGACCCGGCTCGTGAGGCACCACCGTCGCGTTAATGCGTTTGGGACCCTCTCACTCCCAGATTGCGCTGAAAGACTACGGCCGGATCTGACCCTGCAAGTCGCGTCCACAGCGGCGAAAATGTGGAGGAATGACGGGCATATTTGAAGCAGTTTTCGCTCGAAGAGGGATATTCAGCCCGGCGTGGGTATTTCGCTTGTCGAGCTGTTCCAAGCCCCGGGAGTACGCACGGCGTGCCACCCCCTTCCATCCGCGGGGCATGCGGCTTATCCTACTGATCCCTTGGCAGCTCGCAGGGGAACGCCGCCATATCTAAGGTGTTGAAGATAACGTGACCGACCGTACCTGTCTGGGCCGCCGACGGTTCCTCGCGGTGGTGGTCGCAACCGCCCTCCCGTCGCACGGTCTCCTCGCGCAGGAGCCGGGTCGGGTCTACCGCATCGCTGTCATCGTCCGTACAGGGCAGCGCGGCAACGTGACTCCGCCCGGTGAATTGAGCTATTGGCGCGCTTGGCACGAGGAATTGCGTGATCGCGGCTATATCGAAGGCCGGAACCTCTTGATCGATATCCGTACGGTCGAGCCCGCCGAGGTTGGCCAGCTTGCCGCCGAGCTGGCCCGGGTTCCGCCCGACGCTATCTTCGCGCCGGCACAGAACATCGTCGCCCTTCTCAAGGCGGCGGCAGTACCCATGCCTGTCGTGACGATCCTGGTCGATCCGGTCGGCTCCGGGCTGGCGTCGAGCCTTGCGCGACCAGGTGGCAACATCACTGGCTTCAGCCTCGACGCCGGCCTGGAGACCACAGCGAAGCGGATAGAACTGCTGAAGGAAGTCGCCCCGAGGATGTCGACGGTGGCCGTCCTGATCCTTCGGCCATATTGGGAAGGCCGGTGGGCGACCATATGGCGCGAGGCTGCCCGGCGGTCGGGGGTCGCGGCGGTCGGTGCACCGTTCGAGTCCCGGGCAGATGAGGCGGAATTCAGACGTATATTCGCCGAGATGGCCGGTGCGCACGTGGATGGGCTCTTTGTCACGCCTGCGTCAGAGACCTTCACGCACCGAAAGCTGATCGCGGAGCTCGCGGTGTCCGCCGGGCTGCCGAGCTTCAGTTTATACCGGGAGAACGTCGAGGCGGGCGGCCTGATGGCCTACGGGCCGGATATCAACGACATCTTCCGGCGCGCGGCGGGGTATCTCGACCGTATCCTGAGAGGTGCGGATCCGGCCGTGATGCCTTTCCAGCAGCCCACGAAGTTCGATCTCGTCGTGAATCTGAAAACGGCGAAGGCGCTCGGGCTCACGGTACCGCCCTCCCTCCTCGCACTGGCAGACGAAGTCTTCGAATAGCCCGGAAGACGGCGCGAACCCCGACGCTTCGATTGCGCCGGCGAGCCCCTGGTACACCCGCGGGCGGCTGCTTTGGGCAGCCTGTGGCCAAACGGCCTCGAAGGCACCTGCGCGGAAGGTTCCCGGATGCGGGTGGTTACCCAGCCCGCGGGCGCTGCGTCCGCCGGAGACACGACCGCAAGCGCGTGTTCCTGAAGCCCATCCCGCCGCTTCGGTGCCTCCTGAAAGGGCTTTCAAACCCGGTGCAGGCGGTCTATCCTCCTCTTCATTCTCCACCAGGTGGGTTGTCCCCAAGAGGCTCGCCGCGGCAATCTCGAGGCTACGCGGGCGCTCGGACTCGCCGTGCCGCCGCAACTGCTGGGCCGGGCAGACGAAGTGATCGAATGAACGATTACACCCTATTCGAGCCAGGCTCGAGGCCGGCCGCGGCCGGGAATCGTGCTGCCGATGTGCCCGTCGGTTCCGAAAGCGCGACTCGCCGGGGACGGCTCTTCCGAAAGTACGTCATATTGTTTGTCGCGGTCGTCTGTGCAGCGCTGTTGGCAAACGGGCTTCTGCAGATCTGGTTCGCGTACCGGGAGTTGACGGATTCTCTCATTCACTTGCAGCACGAACAGGCGAGGGCCGCCGCCGATAAGATCGAGCAATTCGTCCGCGAGATCCAGGCTCATATCGGTTGGACCACTCAATTGCCGTGGAGCGTGGACGCCTTCGAGCAACGCCGATTCGACGCCCAGCGCTTGCTGCGCCAGGTTCCGGCGATCACCGAAGTGTCACTGGTCGATGGGACCGGCCGCGAGCGGCTCCGCGTCTCGCGCCTGGCCCTGGATGTGCTGAACAGCGGGGAGGATCATTCAGGCGATCCAAGATTCACCGAGGCGATGGCGCACAAGGTTTTCTACGGACCAGTCTACTTTCGCCGCGATTCGGAGCCGTACATGACCATCGCGGTCGCCGGTAACCGACGTGAAGCCGGCGTGAGCGTTGCCGAGGTCAACCTCAAGTTCATCTGGGATGTGGTCACGGAAATCAGGGCCGGCCGACACGGAACCGCCTATGTGGTGGACGGTGATGGGCGCCTCATTGCCCATCCCGATATCAGCCTGGTGCTGCGAAACACGGACCTGTCCAGTCTGACCCAGGTGCGGGCCGCGATCGCCTCCCCGCCGCCGGCTGGAGCCACTCCGGTGAACACGGCGTTCAATTCGCAGGGGCGTCGCGTGCTTACGGCGTACTCAACCATCACTCCGTTGGGCTGGCGGGTCTTCGTCGAGCTGCCGGTGGACGAAGCCTATGAGCCGATCTACGCGGCAACGCGGCGCGCCGGTGCTTTGCTGGTCGGTGGCCTCGCGCTTGCCGTTCTGGCCGGGCTCTTTCTGGCACGACGCATGGCGGTTCCGATTCGCATCCTGCAACAGGGCGCCTTGCGTATCGGCAATGGCGAGTTGGAGCAACGCATTGATATCAAGACCGGTGACGAACTCGAGGACTTGGCCGATCAATTCAACCTGATGGGCGGGCGGTTGAAGCAACTGTACGGAAACCTGGAGCGGGTCAGTCAGCTCAAGCGATATTTTCCACCGCACCTTGCGGAGTTGATCGTATCCTCTCGGGATAACATCCTCGGGGAAAGTCACCGGCGTGACATTACGGTGGTCTTCTGCGACCTTCGAGGCTTCACGGCGTTCTCGTCGTCGGCCACGCCCGAGAGGGTGATGCAGGTGCTCGATGGCTATTACAAATGCCTGGGTGCGGAGCTGCGGCGTTTCGGTGCGACCACTGGACACTTCGCGGGGGACGGCCTGATGGCGTTCTTCAACGACCCGCTGCCGTGCGAGCACCATCAGGCGCATGCCGCCCGCATGGCCCTGGCAATGCTGCGGAAGATCGACGACCTCCTTGTACGCTGGCGCGAGACCGGCATCGATCTGGGGTTCGGCATCGGTATGGCCTCTGGGGACGCCACATTGGGACACATCGGGTACGAGGACCAGTTTCACTACACGGCCATCGGCCCGGTAGTGAATCTGGCGTCGCGGCTGTGCGACCAGGCCGCGAGTGGCCAGATCCTGATCGACGACGGTGTCCGTGCCGCTATCGAAGGGATGGCGGAGATCAGGCCCATCCCGAGCCGCTCGCTCAAGGGATTCCCCGAATCCATCCCCATTTTCGCGCTGATCGAACTCGAGGATGACTCAGTCGCTTGACTGCAAGCCGTAGAAGATCGGATGGAACTTCATTCCTTGACTATATACATTAGTTGTTATATAACAACTTATCTATATGGTTGAAGAGGGTATCCGTGCATGACCGAAGACATCGTCCGCGCGCTGGGCTACCTGATGCTCGGGACTCGTTTCAAGCGCATCGGAGAGCGACTGCAGGGCGATGCGACCCGGATCGCTGCAGCGCACGGCTCTGGTGTTCAGTCCGGGCAGTATCCGTTCCTCCTCGCGCTGGACCGGCTGGGGCCGCTCACCATCGGCGAGCTCGCTGAAGCAGTCGGGATCACCCAACCGGGCGCCACCCGTGCCGTCGCGCAGCTCGGCAAGATCGGCATGGTCAAGGCGCGGCCGGGACGCACCGACCAGCGGCAGCGGATCATCTCGTTGACCCCAAAGGGACAGCGGCAGGTCGACTTCGGCAGGCGTGAAATCTGGCCCGAGGTCGAGGCGGCGGTCGCCGACCTCTGCGCGCCGCTGTCCGGGCCGCTCCTCGATCAGCTCGCCGCGATCGAGGAGGGGTTGACCGAACGGCCTCTCGATCGGCGCATCACGCGCAAATGAGGGAGAAAGCCATGACCCACGTACTCGACCGTCCCCCATGGAGCTCACTCACGACCCAACAGGCGGCGCTCGCCGAGGGCGGCACGCTCGCCAGGCGCTTCCCGCCCGCGATAGCCCCGTTTGCCGCCGCACGGGACACCCGCGCCGGGAGCCTCGCCGCGTTGGCGCAACTCCCGGGGCCGGGTGAGACGATGCTCCTCCTCGACGCGGACCCGATCGTGCTGCCGGCCGGACTCGCCGCAGTCCTTTCCGCGAAAGTCGCGCAAATGACGCTCGTTCGCCCACCTGAGCCGATGCACGACGCACGCATCGAGCGACTGGACGAAGCGGATGCGGAGGAGATGCTGGCACTCGCCACGCTCACCAAGCCCGGTCCGTTCACACTCAAAGCGCAGGCGCTCGGCGAGTTCTTCGGCATCCGCATCGACGGCCGCATCGCGGCGATGGCCGGCGAGCGCATGAAGATGGACGGTCACGCGGAGCTCAGTGGCGTGTGCTCCCATCCGGACTTTCGCGGACGCGGGCTGGCGCGCGTGCTCTCGCTGTTCGTAATGCAGCGTATCCTCGACCGCGGCGAGACGCCCTTCCTCCACGCCTGGACGACCAACACGCCGGCGATCCGTCTCTACGAGACGATCGGATTCGAGGTGCGAGCAGAGCTCAACGCGGCGATGGTGCGAAAGGTGGAGTGAGCGACATGATGCCGGAATGGGGCGAAGATAATGAAGATAAGAGGCAGTTGCTTATGTGGCCGTCTAGCAGGCTGTTGAAAAACAGCCTGCTAGCAGCCTGTCGGACTGAGGTTGCCGGGCAAACGGCGGAAAGACTGTAGGGCGCTCTGAATCATCGGTTTGCTCTGGATGCGTGGCGGACGAAGGGTAAATGGGTATGGAGATCGTCAGATCGCAGCGGCGAGCACGGTGAACCTGCGCTTCATCCGGGGCTCAGCGCGAACATCCGTCTGATGTTCCAGCTCATCGCCACGAGATTCCACTCTCCTTTGACGTTATCGAAGCCACGCAGCAGGAACTGGTCGAACCCCATCACCGATTTGATGATGCCGAACACCGGCTCCGGTGTCTGTTTGCGCAGCGCATACAGAGCCTTGCCCTCGGGCGTCTTCAGCCGGTGCGCCATCTTGTCCATCGCGCTCGCCGAGGCGGGCGGCACTTTGGGGGCGGGTGCAAAGCGCTGGCGCCAGCCGACGTGATGGCGCTCTCGCCCCAGCGCAATCAGCGGCTCGAGCTTCGCCGCCGCGCAGGCCTGCACGTTGGCCTCACTCAGATACCCATTGTCGGCCAGCAGGTGGCGGAGGCGACCGAGCGCCTTGGGCAGCGCCTTCAACCGCTCGACCATCGGCACCAGCTGCTTCTTGTCGTTGGCCGCCTGGGTCACGTCGTGGGCAACGATGAGCAGGCTCTGCGCAGCCACCGCCGCCTGGGCGTTGTAGCACTGCTCGAACCCGCCGCCCGCCACCGGCATGATCCGCGAGTCCTCGTCGGTCAGGTTCATCTGCTCCTTGTCCTGCACCTTGCCGCTCGGCGGCTCGGGTGGCCGGCCACGCGGCTTCCTGCCCGTTCGCTTCTCCCGCTCGGCCCGGGCTTCGCGTTTGGCTTCGTACTCACCCTGCTCGCGCTCCTGCGCGCGGGCCTCGATCTTGCGCTTGGCCTCGCCGATCGCCGCCAGGCGCGCCTCACGGCGCTCCAGCTCTTCGGGAATCGACATCCCGTCCGGAGTGTCGGCGGCATCGGCTTGCTCGGCGAGCTTCAGCAACTGGCGGACTTCCCGTTTGAGCTGCTTCTCCAGCTTCTTCGCATGCCCATAAGACAGCGCACTGTGCCGGCTCGCGTTGGCGTGCACCTTCGTGCCGTCCAGCGCTACGGTGCCGAGCTTCAGCACCCCCATCGCATGCGCCACCCTCAGCACGTCGACGAACAACCCTTCGATCTGCACCAGAAACCGCTTGCGGAATGCGGCAATCGTGTCGTGATCGGGGTGCTCGTTGCCGGCAATGAAGCGGAACGCCACCGAGTCATACGTCGCCCGCTCGATCGCCCGGCTCGAGAACACCTTCGTCGCGTATCCGTAGATCAAAAGCCCGAGCAGCAGCGCCGGGTGATACGACGCCGACCCCGAACCCCGGTACGCCTTGACCATCGCCGACAGGTCCAGCTCATCGACCACCTCCACCACAAAGCGCGCCAGGTGCCGCTCGGGCAGCCACTCATCCACCGACGGCGGCAGCAGAAAGTCCGTGTGGCGCTTGATCGGTCGGAAGTTGCTCATCGTTCTTGGCCACCTTGAGGAAATACAACGTGATTATCGCCTATCCAACGTCAAGTCCGACAGGCTGCTAGTGAGGCTCTCAATCCGGTCGTTGCGACGACCGCATCGGAGGCGGGAGACGGGCTTTGCGGGAAGCCAAGGCGGTCCTTTTCTCATGTCCCTCGGTCACTTCCTGGCTGCGCTTCTTTCATTCACCGGTCACGGGCCCGGTATGACCCTGTGCACCGGGAGCCGGCGCTATGTGTGGCGACGGGAGGTCGGCTGGATGATATGATTTCCGGCAACATCACTCATCCGTATTGCAGAGAAAGACATTGAAGACCGTCCCAGAA
>JBAUWJ010000206.1:0-3951 GCA_049583715.1 Arenicellales bacterium
GATCGGAGACGTCTACGAGAAGGCAGCCGCGGTGATGCTCGACGAGGGCCAGACGGCGCTGGCGCGCCGGATCATCGAGCGAGGCCTGGCCGCGGTACCGAGTCATCCGGGGCTGCTGGCGCTGCAGGCGCGGTTGCCTTCACAATGAACCCTTCAATGACTGTATTCCGACAACCCGGCTCCGGCCCCGTGGGCCGCCATGGGGGTAACTGTATGAAACGAACGCGCTCGATCCTTCAGATCCTCATCCTTCCGTCGGCACTGCTGCTGGCAAGCTTCCAGGCCGGCGCCTCGGGCCTCGAGGTCACCAACTACGGCAAGAAAGTGCCGAGCACCCAGGAGCTGATCAGCGCTCTCGGCTCACCGGCCGTGGGCACGCGAAGTCTCTCCGACCCCACCAAAAAGCGATCCGTGTCCCTCGGCATCGAGTTCAAGCTCAATTCCTATGAGCTGACCAACAAGGCCGAGGACGTGTTGAACAGGCTGGGCGGCGCGCTGGCTTCTCCGCAGCTCAAGTCGCACAAGTTCCTGATAGAGGGGCATACCGACGCCACCGGCGGAGAGCAGTACAACCTGAAGCTGTCCGAGCAGCGGGCCATGACGGTCAGGAACTACCTGGTGAACGTCTTTAACATAGAGCCAGCTCGATTGCAGGAGGTCGGCAAGGGCGAGGCCGATCTGCTGGATCCCGACCATCCCGACAGCGGTGTCAACAGGCGGGTCCAGATCATCAACATGGGTGAATAGCATTCGGCGGGCCGGCGCTTACCCTATGTTCGTCGCGGAGGACTTAGGTAAGCTGCGACTAATTGCATCGCCGTCATTGCGAGCGAAGCGAAGCAATCCAGGATGTGTCGATTTCCGGACATTGAAGGATTGCTTCGCCGCGTCGTTCCTCGCAATGACAGAATTAATCAGATCTTCCTTAGTTTAGAACTCCGTCGTCACCGCCAGGAACAGGCGCGGGCTGTCGCTCATGGTCGCCGCTACCGGCTGGTCCAGCGGCACCGCAAGCTCCATGTAGCCGGACACGCGCCGTTCGATCCGAAAGCGCACGCCCCCGCCCAGGGACTTGCGCTCATCGCTCGCCGATTCGCCCGCGGCCGCCGCTTTGCGGCGCACCTTGCCGCCGTCGACGAACAGGTATCCGACATAGCTGTCCAGCCACGGCAGGGTGGATTGGCCGGTGTAGCGCAGCTCAAGGAGCCCCATCAGGCACGAATCGCCGACGATCTCCGACTGATCGTAGCCCCGCACATAGTTGGGCCCGCCCACACCGCACTCCTCGGGGCTCAACAGGGGATCGTCCGCATGCTGGCCGAACACGGACCCCAGCACGGACCAGGGCCCGGAAATCTCCTGAAGCCGTGCGGCGTATATCGTCAGCTTCGTGTACCGACCTTCTCCCTCCGGACGCGAGCGCGCGGGGGAAGGCGAGGCGGTGGCGCCCAGGATGTCCAGCCCCCGGCTGAGCTCCGCAGTGACGAGATTCACTCCCCGGTATCGGTCCACCCAGTCGTAGGAAAGCCCCAGGCGCAGCGAACGAATCCGGTCCTCCGTCTCGCTCGTCGCGAGCGCGCCGGACCCGCCCTGCGCAACGTCCAGCCGCTCGGAGCTCCCGCCGTATATCGAAAGCTGCGCGTGAGCCGTCAGGTTCCGCGCCCGGTTCCGGATGAAGGGATAGCTCCCGAGCAGGTCGAAATTGTCGCTCTGCGTCTTGATGTCGAACGGGCTCAGGAAGCCGCCCGGCCTGGTGGAAGTGTGGCTGAAGGTGCCGGATACCATTGCACCCTCGTAGCCGATGAACTGCTTGCGCGACAACGTGACGTGCTCGAGCTCGTCGTTGCCGGTGGTCACCCCGAACAAACGCAGGCTGCCGTAGCCTTCGAACGCGTCGCTGGCCTCGACCTGTCCCGTGCCCTGCCAGGGACCTTGAAACTTGCTGCCACGATTGGTGATGCCGGCATAGCCGCTCACCTTGTCCTGCGCCGCGGCCACCCTCAGCTCCGCCGCCCCCTGCACCGTCGGTGAAGGCGACAGCACCGCGCGTGCCTGGATGCCGGTCAGATCGTTCACCAGCAGCAGGTAGCGCTCCAGCACTGCCTCGGTCAAAGGCTTGCTGGCGAGGATCTTATCGACGTAGCCCGCTATCTCGCGCTTTACGACCGGATCCACTCCCGTGACGGTGACCTTCGAGATGAACCCTTCAACCACGCGGATGGTCGCGACCCGGTCCGATCCGATCTGCTGGGCCGGCACCAGTGCCTGGGACAGGACGTAGCCGGCATTGCGGTACATCGCCGTGACCTCGTTGGCGAGGGCGTACAGCTCCGCCAGGGAGATCTCACGGTTCAGGTATTTGGAGGACAGCGCCTCGAGCTGCGGCTTCTTGAATACCGTCGCGCCTTCGAACCGGATCCCCGTCAGGCGAAACCGCACGGAAGCGGCGCCCTCCGGCGCCTGAAGCTTGCCCTGCCCCGGAACGAAGCTGCCTTGCGGAAACCCCGGCACGGGGATCTTCTGGAACTGCTTCTCGGCCTGTCCGGGCGCAGTGGAAGCGGGCTGTTCCTGGGCACGCACCGCCGCAGGCGGCGGCAACAGCGTCAAGAAGAGAAAGCAGGCAACCCATACCAGGATGGATTTGCGCATTGTCATCGGTCAACCGCCAGTCGAACGTGGTCGAGGGACACAGGCGCCACCAACTGCGGCGTCTGTGCCAGGTTCTTGTCCATGCGGTTCTTCTCGACGAAGGCCCGGGCATGGGCGAACAGCTCGTTGAGCTCCACGTAGCCATCCTTGTTGTCATCCGCCGAGCCGCCCATCGCGTGAAGCAGCGCGTAGGTGAACAGCCCGTGCTTGCCCGGCGGATACTCCTGCGAGCTTTCGTCTCCCTTCGATGCCGCGAGCAGCGCGAACGACGCCGCGGCCGAATGCTTCGCCAGCGATCCCACGTCGAAGTTTCCCTCTATCTTCTTGGCCTGGCAGGTGTCCACCAGCAGCAGGCGCCGGCCGCTCGCCGCCCGCAATGCGTCGAAAAAGGTGTCCCACCGTATCAGGGAATCGACGTGGCGCACCGTGTCCGCGCCCCGTCCTTCCAGGAGCAGCGCGACGTCACCGACCGTCGCGTCGCGGGGCACCATGAAGTAGTCGCCCGCATCGTTGCTGATGCCGTGCGAGGCCAGGAACAGCATGACAGTATCATCCGCGCCGGCCTGCCGGAGAAACGTCAGCGACTTCACGATATTGCCCTTGGTCGGCAGCTCCCCCGAGGTATCGGACAGGACTTTGGCGTGCACATGGTCGAAGAGCTTGCCCGTGTCGTGCTCCAGATGGCTCACCATCGCGTCGGCGTCCTGGGCCGCGTACGACAGGTCGCTGCCGGGCAGGTGCGACAGGTGGTTCACGCCCACGGCCAGCACGTACAAGTCACCGCGGTGGGCATTCCGGGGCGGCGCCTTCGCTACGTCGACGTAGGTCTGCGCCACCTGGAAGGAGCGGTCCGTGAACACCTCGACGCGAATCTGATTCTCTTTTCCGAACAACGGTATCTTGTCCTTGCGCTGGAACTTGTCGCGGTCCTCGCCGGACATGAGCCGCTGCTTGTAAGGCGTCACGGGAATGCTGTTGACGTATACGGTGTATTCCTTGATCGGGCTCTTGTGCTTCTGCGCGGACACCTCGATGGTCGCCTCGTCCTTGTTGTCCTCTCCCGTCACGGAGAGACTCACGTCCGGCGGGGCCGAATCGCGCAGCTCAGCGACGTTGAACGCGCCGGCCCAGGGTTTCCCCTTGGGGATGTCTCCCCTGAGGGCGAAGTACTGCTGCACCAGGTCCGGCCGGTACAACACCCGCTCGAACTGCCAGGCGCTGTAGAAGTCCGCGGCCTTGTCGGGCCCGTTGTTGAGCTGCCAGCCGATGTAGCGGTCACCGTTCGGCGACGACATGAAGTGG
>JBAUWJ010000207.1:0-7304 GCA_049583715.1 Arenicellales bacterium
GTGGTGCGCGATACGCCCAGGTCCCGCGCCAGGGTGCGGCTCGCCGGCAGGCGCGCCCCGGGCTTGAGCGCACCGGAGAGGATGACCTCGCGCAGGGCGATGCAGATCTGGCTCGTGACCTGACGCGGCGAGCTGCGGTCGATGCTGACCGACAACAAGAGCGCGCCAGCGGCGCGTTTCACCATGGCTGGGCTCCGGCTCGCGCGTGAAATGGTCTGGAATAATTATAGAGACTGGACCTTATCAGAGGCCAGCAGTGCTGTCATAGTGTGAGGGCGGCGGCCGCGCCCCAAGGGCAGCGTACGTCGGTCTTTGTCGACGGATACACTGGAGAGCCTTCCCCTTGTCTTCGAGGTACTCATCGTGAAAGCTGCGGTTTGTCGCGCGTTCAAACAACCGCTGGTCATCGAGGACGTCACCCTCGCGCCGCCCGCGGCCGGCGAGGTACGGGTCGACGTGCGAGCCTGCGCCATCTGTCACAGCGACATCTTCTACATGGAGGGCGCCTGGGGCGGACGGCTGCCCGCCGTCTATGGCCACGAGGCGGCCGGCGTGGTGGAAGAGGTGGGGCCGGGCGTCACCAAGGTAGCGCCGGGCGACCATGTCGTCGTGACCCTGGTTCGCTCCTGCGGGTCGTGCCACTACTGCGCCCAGGGCGAGCCGGTGCTGTGCGAGGGGGACTTCCATCTGGATCACGAGACGCCCTTGCACACGGCCGGCGGCGAGGCCCTTGCACACGGCCTGCGCACCGGCGCCTTCGCGGAGGAGGTGGTGGTGGATGCCTCCCAGGTGGTGTCCATCCCGAAGGACGTGCCCCTGGACAGCGCCTCGCTGCTCGCCTGTGGGGTCATCACGGGGGTAGGAGCGGTGACCAATACTGCGCGCATGCCTCCCGGCGTGCACGCGGTGGTGGTGGGCACCGGCGGGGTGGGGCTGAACACGGTGCAAGGCTGCGTGATCTGCGGCGCCCGCACCATCACCGCGGTGGACCTCTCGGACGAGAAGCTCGACGCGGCCGGACGTTTCGGCGCCACGCATACGATCAACCTTCGCCGCGAGGATGCAGCCGCGCGCATCCGCGAAATCAGCGACGGCCGCGGGGCCGATTACGTGTTCGTTACGGTGGGCGCCAAGGCGGCCTTCGACCAGTCCTTCCACTACCCGGGCAAGGCCGGGACCCTGGTGCTGGTGGGCATGGCCGCCGACGGCGTCACCAGCGAGTTCGACCCCGGCACGGTGGCGGGCTGGAACCAGCGCGTGCTGGGCAGCAAGATGGGATCGGCGCGTCTCGGCGTGGACATTCCCGCGCTGGTCGATCTTTACCGCCAGGGCCGGCTCAAGCTGGACGAGCTCATCACCGGCCGCTATCCGCTCGATCAGATCAACGAGGCCGTGTCGGCGGTCAATCGCGGCAGGGCGCTGCGCAACGTGATCGTATTCTGATACGGGTCCACTCGTGCGCATTGCCCGTATCGAGACGTTCTGCAATCCCCACGTAGGGCTGTTGCGCGTCACCACCGATGACGGCGCCCAGGGCTGGGGGCAGGTCGCACCCTACAATGCGGACATCACCTCGCTGGTGGTGCACCGGCAGATCGCGCCGCATGCGCTCGGCCGGGACCCGTTCGACATCGCCGCGCTGGTGCGCGACATCCCCGAGCACGAGCACAAGTTCCCGGGCTCTTATCTGCGCCGTGCGCTTGCCGGGCTCGATACCGCGCTGTGGGATCTTCGCGGCAGGCTGGAAGGCAGGAGCGTGTGCGCCCTGCTGGGCGGCACGCCGCGCCCTTTCCCCGTCTACGCGTCGAGCATGCGCCACGATATAGAGCCGGCCGAGGAGGCCGCGCGTTTCGTGGAGCTGCGAGAGCGCTGCGGCTTCGAAGCCTTCAAGTTCCGCATCGGCCGCGAGTGCGGCCACGACCAGGACGAGTGGCCGGGGCGCACCGAGGCGGTGGTGTCGGCGGTGCGCGGCGCGCTGGACGACGACGTGCGCCTGCTGGTGGACGCCAACGGCTGCTACACGCCGTCCAAGGCCGTAGAGGTGGGCAGGCTGCTCGAGCAGCACGGCATCGTGCATTTCGAGGAGCCGTGCCCGTACTGGGAGTGGGAGTGGACCGCGGAGGTGACGGCGGCACTGGATCTGGATGTCACCGGCGGCGAGCAGGACTGCAACCTCAGCGTGTGGCGGCACCTGATCGGACAGCGTGCGGTGGACGTGGCGCAGCCGGACGTGTGTTACCTCGGCGGCATCAGTCGTACCCTGGAGGTGGCGCGCATGGCGGACGCAGCCGGGATGCCGGTCACGCCGCACTCCGCCAACCTCAGCCTGGTGACCGTGTTCACGCTGCACCTGATGGGTGCGCTCGCGAACGCCGGCCCCTATGTGGAGTTCTCCATCGAGCCCGACGAGTACTACCCGTGGCAGAGCGGCATCTACGAGCCGGCACTGGTCGCGCGCGACGGCAAGGTGGACATCCCCGACGGCCCCGGCTGGGGCGTCGACATCCGCCAGGATTGGCTGGAACGGGCGCGGTACCAGGCCAGCGAGCTTTGAATCCGGGGCGGTACCCGTGGGTCGGAATTCATTCCGACAGCGGCGCCCGGGATTGGCTCGACCTTGTCGGGATGAATCCCGACCCACAAGCGGCGCCGGGAATTGCTCCGGCTTGTCGGGATGAATCCCGACCCACAAGGGCGGAGACGCGGTTGCGGACCGGATTTCATTCCGGCAACCGCGCTCACGATTTGATTTCGAGTCAGACGATGCGGGAATGAAGCACGACATGAACGAGACATTGGCGGATCTGGTGGCGGAGGCGCAGGCCACCGGCACCTTGCAGGGCCTGCCCGACGGCCTGTTCATCGACGGCGTCTTCACGCCGTCCGCGTCCACCGAGCGCCTGCCGAGCTACGATCCCGGCACCGGGAGGCCCTTCGCGGAGGTGCCGGCCGGCAATGCCGAGGACGTGGATCGCGCGGTGCACGCCGCGCACACGGCGCTCCTCGGTGCCTGGCGCAGGACCACCCCCGCCGAGCGCGGGCGCATCCTGCAGCGCGCCGCGGGCCTGCTGCGCGAGCAAGCCGCGCGCTTTGCCGTCGTCGAATGCCTGGACTCCGGCAAGCGGCTGTCCGAGGCCGAGAGCGACGTGCGGGTTGCCGCGCGCGCCTTCGAGTACTACGCCGGCGCGGCCGACAAGGTACAGGGCGACAGTATCCCCCTGGGTCAGGACTACGTCTCCTGGACGGTACGCGAGCCGGTGGGCGTGGCGGCTCAGATCATCCCCTGGAACTACCCGCTCAACACCACCGCGCGCGGTGTCGCGCCGGCGCTGGCGGCCGGCTGCACGGTGGTGGTGAAGCCTGCCGAGCAGACGCCGCTGAGTGCACTGATGCTGGGTGAGCTGCTGGCCGAGGCCGGACTGCCGGCCGGGGTCTACAACGTGGTCACCGGAACCGGGGAGGGCGCGGGTGCGCCGCTGGTGGCCCACGAGAAGGTCGGCCACGTCACCTTCACGGGCTCGGTGGACACCGGCGTCACAGTGATGCAGACGGCGGCGCGCAACGTCACCGGTGTGACCCTGGAGCTGGGCGGCAAGTCGCCCCTGGTGGTGCTGGCCGATGCCGACGTGGAGGCGGCGGTTGCGGGCGTCCGGGATGCCATCTTCGAGAACGCCGGCCAGGTTTGCTCCGCCGGCTCGCGCCTGGTAGTGGAGCGTGCCCTCCACGACCGCATGCTGGAGCGGGTAACGGAGGTCGCGCGGTCCCTCACCTGGGGGCACGGTCTGCGCAACCGCGACCTCGGCGCCATCAACTCGCCCGAGCAGCTCGCCAGGATCACGGGCTACGTCACGGGAGCGAGTCACCGGGGGCTCGGCATCGCCTGCGGCGGCGCCGGGGCCGTGGATCCGGAGAGCGGCGGCGGCTGGTTCTTCCAGCCCACCGTGATCGACGGCGCCGCGCCCGGCGACCCCGTGGTGCAGGAGGAGATCTTCGGTCCGGTGCTGGCTGTGCAGGTGGCCGACGACCCCGAGAGTGCGCTGGCGCTGGCCAACGGCACCCGTTTCGGTCTCGCCGCCGGCATCTACACGCGGGACATCGAGCGCGCATTGCGTCTGGCGCGTGATATCGACGCCGGGCAGGTTTACATCAACGAGTACTACGCGGGCGGTATCGAGACGCCCTTCGGCGGCATGCGGCGCTCGGGCTTCGGCCGCGAGAAGGGCCTGGAGGCCCTGCACGCCTACACCCGCGTGAAGACGGTGACGGCGCGGATCTGAGCCGCCGCCGGACCGGGCGTGGGACCGGCCGTGCACGGGACCCGCAAATTGGTATTGTTCACCATTCAGAATGGACCTTGCTCTGCGACCGCTTGGCCGTCTTAGAATGACAACACTGCCCGCACGCCCGCGTGGCGGGTCCTGCACACCCAGTCTCAGCCGAGGTGAGAGATCATGAAATCCGAGAAACTCAGCACAACCGGTCAACGCACCGTACGCTGGCGCGCGGCCATCGTCGCAGCCGCCGCCGCGGCGCTGTGGTCCGGCGTCACGTACGCCGCCGGCGAAGTCACCGTCGCCTCGTGGGGCGGCTCGTACCAGAAGGCGGAGAGCGAGGCGCTGTTCCAACCCGCCGCCAAGGCGATGGGCATCACCGTGAAGGAAGACACCTACGGCGGCATGTCCGATGTGCGCCTCAAGGTCAAGGCCGGCGCCGTGACCTGGGACATCGTCGCCAGCGGCTCGGGCAGTGCCGCCCGCGCCGGCGCCGAAGGCCTGCTCGAGCCGTTGGACTACAAGACTATAGACGTCTCGAATTTCGTCCCGGGGACGTATCAGAAGTACTGCGTGGGCGGTGACGTATTCTCCACCGTCTTCGCATGGAACACGAAGACCTACGGCGACAAGGGCCCCCAGAGCTGGGCGGACTTCTGGGACGTGAAGAAATTTCCCGGCAAGCGCTCCTATCGCAACAAGGTGGCGGGCGCGCTGGAGCCGGCGCTGATGGCCGACGGCGTGGCACCGGACCAGGTGTACAACGTGCTCTCCCAACCCGGCGGCATCGAGCGTGCCATCAAGAAGATCAAGGAGCTCAAGCCCTACGTCTCGGTCTGGTGGTCCTCCGGCGCGCAGCAGGCGCAGCTCATGAAGGACGGCGAGGTGGACATGATCACCGGCTGGAACGGCCGTTTCGACAATGCCAAGAAGGACGGCGCCAAGGTCGCTTACACCTTCAACCAGGCCCTGCTGGACTACGACTGTTACGCCATCCCCAAGGGTGCGCCGCACAAGGACCTGGCGATGAAGTTCCTGGCTGAGATCAGCAAGGCGAAGTATCAGGCGAACCTGCCCAAATACATCACCTACGGCCCGACCAACAAGAAGGCCTACGACCTCGGCACTATCGACGACGCGGCCGCGAAAGGGCTACCCTCGTACCCTGCGAACGTTGCCAAGCAGCTACCGATCAACCTGGACTGGTACATCAAGTTCGAGGAAAAGGCCTCGAGCGCGTATCAGGACATGCTCACCGAGTAGCGAGGCGGCAACAAAACGGGGAGGCGGCAGAGGACTGCCGCCTCCCTCGTCCTTGGACGAAGCGGGGAGGAACGATTTGCGCGACACCACGGGCGCCGGGGGTGCACTGCCCATCACCATCTGCGGTCTGACCCGGACCTTCGGCCCCGTACGCGCCCTCGATCACGTCGACCTCGACATCCGCGCCGGTGAATTTCTCACGCTGCTCGGGCCTTCGGGCTCCGGAAAGACCACCCTCCTGATGGCGCTCGCCGGCTTCAGCCGGCCGGACCACGGAAGCATCCTCTTCGGCGACACAGAGGTCGTGCGCACGCCGCCGCACCGTCGCAACGTCGGCATGGTGTTCCAGAACTACGCCTTGTTCCCCCATATGACGGTGGCCGCCAACGTGGGCTTCCCGCTGCGCCTGCGCAGGCTCGCCAAGGCGGAGATCGCGTCGCGCGTGGAGCGCGCCCTGGAGACGGTGCAGCTCGAGGGCCTCGGCGGGCGGCGCGTCGACCAGCTCTCCGGCGGCCAGCGCCAGCGCGTGGCGCTGGCCCGTGCGGTGGTGTTCGAGCCCGGCATCCTGCTGATGGACGAGCCGCTGTCGGCGCTGGACAAGAAGCTTCGCGAGCACATGCAGATCGAGCTGCGCCGCCTGCATGACAAGCTGGGCATGACCACCGTCTACGTCACCCACGACCAGCGCGAGGCGCTCACCATGTCCGACCGCGTGGCGGTCATCAACCACGGGAAAGTGATGCAGCTCGATGCGCCGCGGCGTCTCTATGACCACCCCGCGAACCGCTTCGTGGCGGATTTCGTCGGCGAGTCCACCTTCCTGCCGGTGACCGTGAAGGACGGTGAGGTGCTCTACCACGACACGCTCTTGCGCCTGTCGCAACGGCCGCCCGAGTCCGACGGCGGGCTGCTCCTGATGCTGCGGCCCGAGCGGCTGCAGCTCGTGGCGGGGGAGGCGGACCCCGCGCTGAACCGGTTCGAGGGTACCACCACCGATCTCGCCTTCCAGGGCGACAGCTTCCTGCTGGTGGTGCGGCTCGCCGACGGTACCGAGGTTTCGGTGCGGGGCATGACCCGCCGCGAGACCGTCGATACCATCCCGGCGACCGGCGGCACCGTGACCCTGGGGCTGCACCCGGACGACACCGTGCTCATCCCGGATGACGAGGGCTGAGAATGTGAGCGGCGATGCGGGTTCACCATGCCGCTTTCGCGAACCTTGCCGGGGGCCGCGATGACGACCGCCGCGTCCGAGCGTCTGCATGAGCGTGCGCTGCGCCGAGACGCGCGCCGTGAGAGCTTGACGCTGTTCGGACTGTCCTCGCCGGCGCTGCTGCTGGTCCTGGTGATCATGGTGGCGCCGGTGGGTTGGCTGTTCTGGCTGTCCTTCATCGGCAAGGACGGCCATCTGAGCCTCGAGAACTACCAGCGCCTGATGGCCAGCAAGTCCTACCTGCGCGTGTTCATCACCACCTTCGAGGTCAGCGCGCTCACCACGGTGCTGTGCATTGCCGTCGGCTATCCGCTCGCCTACTTCCTCGCGCAGATTCCCCGGCGCGTGGCAAACCTGTGCTTGATCGCGGTGCTGCTGCCTTTCTGGACGTCGATCCTGGTGCGCACGTATGCCTGGCTGGTGCTGCTCCAGGATCGCGGCCTGATCAACACCTGGGGCATCAAGCTGGGGTTGTGGCACGAGCCTCTGCAGCTCGTCTACAACCTCTTCGGCACCTTGATCGGCATGGTGCATATCATGCTGCCGTTCCTGGTGCT
>JBAUWJ010000208.1:0-19263 GCA_049583715.1 Arenicellales bacterium
CGTCCAGGGCTTTCATGGTCGCATCGAGCGCGTCAGCCCCGAATGTCCCGAGGGATCTGGCCACTGCTTCCCGCACGGACCGGTCATCGTCTCCCAACGCATTCACCAACGCGCCGGGGCACTGCGGACCTCCGATCTGCGCGAGGGCACCGGCCGCGGCGCGACGCACGGCGGGATGAGGATCCTGAAGGGCCGCCGCCACGGGCTCCACCGCGGAACGATCTCCCCACCCCGCGAACGCTTTCAACGCCTCCACTCTGGCCTCGACATCCTCCGACCGGACCATCAGTCGCAGCGTCTCCAGCGCTCTGGGTTTCGGCCCGAGCTTCAACAGCGTGACAGCGGACTCGCCGCGGACCGCGGGGTCCGGGTCGCCGAGCAACGGGCGCACGCGATGAATCAGGATCTCCGGATCCGGTACCAGGCGCCGCAGCGCGGCAATCGCCTCCACCTGGACTTCCGGGTCCGGATCGTTCAGGCATTTGATCACTTCGTCCTGGGCCGCGCTCGCGTCCAACCGTGCCAGCGCCCGCAGCAAGTTCGCTCTCACACGGGCGT
Source organism: Arenicellales bacterium (assembly GCA_049583715.1). Lineage (GTDB taxonomy): Bacteria > Pseudomonadota > Gammaproteobacteria > Arenicellales > JAANXG01 > JAANXG01. The sequence goes on from JBAUWJ010000208.1 coordinate 559, forward strand.
CCGGATCCTCCAGCTTTTCAACGAGCCTCGGAACCATCGTCGTGTTAGCGAGATCGACGAGGATAGCCGACGCCGCGCGCCGCACCGAAGCGTCCTGATCCGAGAGTCCGGCGACCGCGACTGCGCTTTCCGCCGGATCCCGCTGGAAGGCAGCGAAGGGATCCGCCTCGTTCTGGAAGATGAGCGGACGACCCTCCCGCAAGGCGTCGACCAATGCAGCCAGATAGGCCTGCCGGACGCGCCATGAGGCGAACAATGCAAGGACGGCGACTACCACGCCCACGACATAAGCCTCGCGGGTCAGCCCTCCCCCCTTCGCGAGCAACAACACTCCGCCGATCAGCATCGCCCCCACCTGCAGGCAGACGCCGTTCACGAACAGGCGCGTCTGCTCGCGGCGCACGGGAGGAACGACGTTGAACAAGGCCTGCCAGGCGTTGCGGGCGACGCCGCTCTGCCAAACCTCGTGTATGAACCGCAAGCCCACAATAGCGATGAAACCGGCCGCGGCGACCAGCACCGAGAAACCGATCACATCGAACACCGCCAGCAGTACGAAGCTCGCCGCAAGTCCGAAGCGGGCGTTGATGCGCGGCGCCAGGAGGAGGGAGCTCACCAGCGCGAGGCCCGTGGTCGTGCCCCGGAACGCGCCGAGGAAGCCCGTGAGCTGGTCTTCCTGCGGAAAGTGGATCTGGGCCGCGCTCGAGAACACGAACCAGAGGAGATAAACCAGCGCCTGGAACAGAAACCCGCTTACCGCCACCCACAGCAACAGTCGGGAACCGAGGACATACCGGAACCCGGCTTGAAGGTCCTCCCAGGCATTGCGCTTGGACCGACGGGCGCGAGACTTGGCCTGGGCTCCGCCCTCAGGTGCCGCGGGGATCAGCATGCGCGCCAGGACGAAGGCCACCAGCAGCGTGACGGCCCAGCCGAGCAGAAGATTCTCCGTTCCCAGCCAGCGCACCAGCAAGGGCGTGATCAGTCCGCCGCCCGAGAAGCCGGCGATGTCCGCGGCGGCGAATATCGGGTAGAGGCGCTTCGCCTGCCGGGTGTCCCAGGCCATGCCGGCGACGCCCCAGAGCATCACCTGCAACAGAGTATGGAACAGGGCCGACGCGATCCAGAGCGCCTGGAAGATCCAGCTCTGGTCGAGAACGACCAGGACCCGGGCTCCCACCAGAAGCAGAACCACCGCGATCGGCAGCAGCAGGTAGAAGCGAAACGCCGAAATCCGTCCCAGCAATGTCGTGATGCCGAGCGTCGTGGCGATGGTGACAACGCCCAGCACCACGTAGAGGCGAGGCAGAACCGCCGCGCCGACTCTGGACAGCAGCAGCGACTCGGCGCCGGAAACGCCAATGGCAATGCCGGCGCCCGGAATCAACATCATCAGGGCGGTCAGCGCGACGAGGCGTCCCTCGCCGGGCCGCACCTGCAGCCATGACGCCGCGCGTGCGCTCAACATGCTCGGTGCATCACCTCGTCGAAACCCGTCGGAGCGGATTCGAAAGGAGGGGGGCCGAAGAATACGCCACGGCGTCCTGCGGCATGCCCGCCGCGAAGCAAGCGCAGTACAAGGTCATCGACCGGGACCGTTCGGAATGGGTGCGCGCGGCACGGCCAGCGACTGCCGCCGCGGTCGGAGCGAGGCGGGGGCATCCCCGGGGCAACGAAAAATTCTCCTGAACCAGGCAGCCCAGGCGACGCGGATGGATAGCCGGAGCCGGAATCTCGCCATCAGCCGACGGGACAGCCACTGGAATTCGTCGCCGCATACAGTTCTGGACCTGAAGTTTCCCCACTCGGATCGACGAGACCTGAATCGATAGCAGCAAACCCGTCAGTAATGCGCAAGGCTCAAACTACGCACTTACCTGGCAGGACACCAGGATTGGTGGCACGCCCCGACCCGCGATTCTAGGCCCCTCGGACCGGGGTCGCAACAGCGGCCCGGGCGATCGCAGTCGCTTCAGGGCACGGCTTCCCCGCTTGCTCCGCCGCGAGCTCGAGCACGACTTGGTGCCGTCGCGCTCGCAGCGGCGCCATGGTACGGAACCCGCGCAGGCTGATCACGCCCGCAACCGGCCGGGGTCGACCCGAAGGTGAGGATTTCAGATGTCGATGTGAATGCCGCCCCACTTCCTCTCGGCCCAGCGGGTCAGCCGGAGCACCGGATAGCAGTAGCAGAAGTACATCACCGCCACCAGCAGGAACACCGGCAGAATGAATGCAGGGTAGAGCTGGATGGAGATGTTGGCTTCCCGCACGAGCTCGGTCACACCGATGACGGACAGCACCGCGGTGTTCTTGATCACCAGCACATAGACGCCACCCATGGGCGGCATCATCATCCGGAACGCCTGTGGCAGCACCACGTGCCACAGGGTCTGAAAAGCGGTGAAACCGCAGGCCCGGGCAGCTTCGCTCTGGCCGCGCGGCACCGCCTCGATGGCCGCGGCCACGATCTCGGCGACATAAGTGGAGGTGTAGATGCTGAGCGCGATCACGGCCGCCTGGAACGAGCTCAGTTGGAATATCGACAGATGCGTGGTCGGCAGCACGTAGTAGACGACATAGATCTGCACCAGGAACGGTGTGCCACGCAACAAGTGGACATAGCCGGCCAGGCAGTTGACCAGCCAGCGACCGCCGCGGGCCCGGCCGAGGCCGACCACCGAACCCAGCGAGCTGCCGAATACGATGGCGAGCAGGGATACCACGAACGTCTGCCACAGCCCTGTCAAGAGGACTGGAAAGATGTTTGTATACATCGCCAGCATGGGAGCGCCCGTCAGCGAACGCCGCCGAGCCGGCGCTGAGCCGTACCCGAGACGACGACCATCGCCAGGTAGATCAACAGGTAGCCGGCGGCCGCGGTCAGGAAACCTTCGTTCGGCATGACCCGCTCCGACAACACCGTAAGCCCGGCGCTCAGCAACTCCGACACCGTGATGATGCTGAGCAGGGAGCTGTCCTTGATCAGGACAATGGTCTGACCCAGGATGGGCGGCACCACGTTGGCGAAGGCCTGCGGCAGAATCACATGCACCATGCGCTGGCGATAGGTCATACCGACCGCCATCGCGCCCTCGGTCTGGCTGTGCGGCACCGCCTCGACGCCGGCCCGAATGATCTCCGCCATGTACGCGCCGGAGTTCAATGTCAGCGCAATGATGCCGTCAACGAGCGGGCTGACCTTCCAGCCCAGCACCGGCACCACCGGCAGGCCGAAGTAGATCACGTAGATCTGCACCAACAGCGGCGTGGCGCGGATCGCTTCGATATAAACGCCGGCGCAGCGATTCAAGGCCGCGCGGCGCGACATGCGCGCCAGCGCGACCAGGGTCCCCAGCAGGACGGACAGAACCAGGCTGACCGCCGAGATCCATATCGTCGCCCAGATGCCGTGGGCGAACAGCGGCAGATACTGGGCGACGACGCGGTAGTTGTAAAAACCGAGCAGCCAGCCCACGCTCAACCCGCTGGTGGTGTCTCGTCCATGATTACGTCCGTTCTACTTATGATCCTTTTCCCAGTCGGTCGAATTCCACCAGTAGTCCAGCATCTTGTCGAGCTCGCCATCGGTCTGGATGAAGCGGATATAGTTGTTCAGGAACTGCAACAGATGCGTGTTCTCCGGACGCATGGCAAAGGCCAGCGGCTCCTTGCGGATCACGCCGTCCAGCATGTGCATGCCGGGAAAGGCCTTGACATACTGCATGGCGCCGCCGCGGTCCATGACCGCCGCATCGACGCGACCGGATGCCACCGCCTGGGCGACGGAAGGACCACCACCGGCGAATTCCTTGAGGGTCGCATCGGGCATGTAGTTCTTGACCATGTCGACATAGCTGCTGGCCTGGACCACGCCGATCGTGACGCCTTTCTTGTTGAGATCCTGCCAGCTCTTGAAAGGCTTATCCTGCATGGCGATGGAGCGGACTTCCGAATAGAAAATCGGAATGGTGAAGTTGAGTTTCAGCGCGCGCTTCTGCGTTGGTGTCATGTCCGCGGCGATGAAGTCGGCCTTGCCCGACAACACCGCGGGGATCAGGCCCTTCCACTCGTAGTCGAGCAGCTCCAGCTTCAGGCCCGAGGCATCCGCCAGACCCTTGACGATTTCCACGGCCAGGCCGGTGCGCTCGTTGTTCTTGTCGACGAAGCTGATCGGCGGTCCCTGAGTCTGCACCGCCACGCTCATCTTTCCGCTCTCCAGCATCTTGGCGACCACATCGTCGGCCCGCGCGGAGAGTGTGGTCAGGCCGAACAACGCCACGGTACTCGCAAGCACCGGCAACAACTTCTTGAACAGAGACATCGCTAACCTCCTCGTCTGGTTGGTTGAAACACATTATCGTTGCGCGGTCCGTCGCGCCGCAGCACAAGCTCGCCGCGGTTACAGAATCTCACGCATGAATCGCTGGGTCCGTTCGTTTTGCGGTCGAGTGAAGAACTGATCGGGCGGTCCCTCTTCGACGATCTCCCCGGCGTCCATGAAAATCATCCGGTGCGCGGCGCGGCGCGCGAAACCCATCTCGTGCGTGACCACCACCATGGTCATGCCTTCGGCGGCCAGCTCCGCCATCAATTCAAGCACTCCATTGACCGTCTCCGGGTCCAGGGCCGAGGTCGCCTCGTCGAACAGCATGACCTTCGGGTTCATCGCCAGGGCCCGGGCTATCGCCACGCGCTGCTGCTGGCCGCCGGAGAGCTGGCTCGGGTAGTTATCGGCGCGATCGGCGATGCCGACCCGCTCCAGCAGCTTCCTCGCGCGCCCCTCGGCGTCTTCACGGGATCGTTTCAAGACCACCGTCTGGGGCATGACGACGTTCTGCAGCGCGGTGCGGTGCAGGAACAGGTTGAAGTGCTGGAACACCATACCGACCTGAGCCCGCAGCTTGTTCATGTCGGTACCGTGAGCACCCAGCTCGATTCCGTCGATGACGATGCGACCGCTGTCGTAGCGCTCGAGCCCGTTCAGGGTTCGCAGCAGCGTGCTCTTGCCGGAACCACTCGGCCCGATGATCACCAGCACCTCGCCGCGGTCGACATGATTGCTGACCGCCTTCACCGCCTCGACGATACCGCCGCCGGGGAGCATGAAAGACTTGGTAACCTCGTCGATTTCTATAATGGATCGGCCGTTATGCATCGCGATGACGCATCGTTATCGCTGTGGTCCGAGGTTGAAGACACTAAGGCATCTTATAACACACCCGGCAACAAAGGAAGAACAGGCAACGTTCGATCAAAAGGACACGCGGTACCTCGAACACGCGTCCGGTTCCCACGACCGGTCCTTTCGGCATTTGTGGGCAATATGTGCATAGCGGCTTCAATCGACGTGAGTCACGCCCGTCATTGCCGCTTCCGGCCGTCCGGTCCTGCTCGATCGCGCGCGGATAACGGGACGGACATTAGGCAGGCGGCTCCGGGAATGGAATACGGGCGCGGTGTCGCCGCAGCCTGGACCACGCCCGTCCCGCCCGTCGGGACGTCGGCTCCGTCGGGTCCACATGACGTCCGGCGTTCGTCCGTGAATAGTGACCAGGGTCCTGCCGGGCGCATACTGCAGCGGCACAAGGGTTCCACTCCGGCGGCTGTCCCCTGCCGGCTCCAGCCTCGGCGAGGTTGCCGGACGAGGGTTTCGGTGAATGCAGCCACCCAGTGCGGTAAGTTGCGCTGGTGCAACGCCTCCTTTCCTTGATGCACTTCAGGCCCGTTGCGCCACCGTAAGAGGTGGTTTATCCTGTCCATACATATCCTGTCAGCGGGTGTTCGTGCCGGGCCCGTGTGCTCCGATTGGCGCGTGCGCGGTCATCGAGCTGCCTCCGCAGATTTGCACGACTGGCTACAACACTAAAGGAGGAATAAGAATGCGACACTCCATACTCAACACAAGCGCCGTGGCAGCCGCCGCCATCGCGGTGGCATTCGGGCTCGGCCTCGCCACCTCGCAACCCGCGCAGGCGGCCGGTAAGACCTACACCGTCTGCTCGGATATCCCCTGGCCGCCTTTCGAGATGGGCACCGACGGGCAGAAGGCCTTTGGCTTCGATATCGACCTGATGCGCGCCATCGCGGCGGTCGAAGGCTACGAGGTGAAAATCCAGAATCTCTCCTTCGACTCCATCATCCCGGCGCTGCGCGCCGGCAAGTGCGACATCGGCGCCTCCGGCTTCACGATTACGGACAAGCGTAAGGAGGTGGTGGACTTCTCCGATCCCTACTACCTGTCCAACCAGGCCGTGGTGACCCGGTCGGACGGCAAGGTCAACATAGTGACCGCCCTCGCCGGGCACGGCCCCACCGGCACGGTAGGTGCCCAGCGCGGCACTACGGGCGCCGACTGGGTGAAGAACAACCTGGAGAAGATGGGTATCAAGGTCAAGCTCAAGCTCTACGAAACCTATCCGCTCGCGATACTCGATCTCGTTAACGGCCGCATCGACGCAGTCGTCCAGGACGAGCCGGCATCCAAGGCATCGGTGTCTTCGTACCCGAAAAAGCTCACCGTGGCCGGGATCCTCAAGACCTACGAGTACTTCGGCTTCGACGCCGCCAAGGACAATCCGGACGGGCTGATCGGGAAAATCAACGACGGCATCAAGAAGCTGGGACTGATGGATGTCCCCAACCCTGCGGGGATGGAATTGAACATCCAGCCGGGCACGCCCTGGGCGGATCTCAGCGCGGCCTACTTCGGCCCGGATAACAAGGCCATCACCGCCGCCTGGGACAAGTGCAAGGACGGCATCCTCTCCGCGAAGGGCATGGACGATGTGAAGAGCTATGCCCAGTGCATGGCCGGCGCCGTGAAGTAACTCGCAAGAACGGACGCAGACGGGTCGCGGGCGGGTCCCCGCTCGCGGCCCTCGACGTCCGCGCCGGCCGAAGCCGGCTCCGAGACACTACGGTTCCAGAACAAAACGACCGGGGTTATCCCCGAAGCGGCGAGAACGGGTATGCACGGACTTGAGGTCATCGCCCAGAGTCTGCCCGACTTCCTTCAGGCGACGCTCATCAACCTGGGCGTGTTCGCGGCCCTGATTCCGATAGGCTTCATCGTCGGCATTTTCGTCGCGCTGGCGCAGGTCTATGGCCACCCCTCCGTCGCGGCCGCCGCGTCGGCCTGGGAATGGTTCTTCCGCGGGGTGCCCGCCCTGGTGCTGCTGTTCCTCTTCTACTACGGCCTGGCCCGCTTCGGACTGCAGGTCTCGGCCTTCACCTCCGGGGCGCTGGCGATGGGGTTCCGCTCCTCGGGATATCAGTCCCAGATCTTCCGCGGCGCCATCCAGTCGGTGCCCCACGGCCAGGTGATGGCGGCCCGGTCCATCGGCATGCGCCCCCTGCAGTGCATCGGCACCATCGTGCTGCCCCAGGCCATGCGCCTGGCGATCCCCGCCTGGTCCAACGAGTTCTCCTCGGTGCTGAAGGATACGACCCTGGTCTACGCCATCGGCATCAACGAAGTGATGCGCTACGCGCGAACCGTCTACGTGAGCCACGCCCAGCTGGCAATGATGACCTTCCTCACCGTCGCTCTCATCTTCTGGGCGCTGACCTCGATCGGCAACTCGCTGCTGTCCCTGTTCGAGCGGCGCCTCGAGGTCCCGGGATTCGAGGCGCGGCGTTCCATCGGGCAGCGCATGGCCAGGTAAGCGCACTATGGATCCGATACTCAAAGTAGAAGACTTGCACAAGCGCTTCCGCGAGGAAGAAGTGCTCAAAGGCGTATCTTTCGAGATGGAGCGGGGCCGCACCATCGTGGTGATGGGACCTTCGGGGACCGGCAAGAGCACGCTCCTGCGCTGCATCAACCAGCTCGTCCAGCCGGATCGCGGGCGCGTATGGCTCGACAGCGTCGAGGTCACGGACCCCAGGACCGACCTCAACGCGATCCGCGCCTCCCTCGGCTACGTCTTTCAGGATTTCAACCTGTTCACCCATCTCACCGCCCTCGAGAACGTGCGGATCGGCCTGCTCAAAGTGCGACGCATGGAAAAGAACCAGGCGACGGAGCGCGCGCGGAAAATGCTCGATCGCGTCGGACTCGCCGCGAAAGCCGACTCCTATCCCGCGGAGCTCTCCGGCGGGCAGCAGCAGCGTGTGGCCATCGCCCGGTGCCTGGCGATGGAACCCAAGGTGATGCTGTTCGACGAGCCCACCAGCGCTCTGGACCCGGAGCTCACCGGAGAGGTGCTGCAGGTGATGAACGAGCTGGCAGAAGAAGGCATGACAATGCTGGTGGTCTCCCACGAGATGGGATTTGCGCGCCGTGCGGCGGACGAGATCATCTTCATGGAGGGCGGGCGCATCGTGGAGCAGGGCCAACCGGAGCAGCTCTTCCGGAACCCGAGCCAGCCGCGGACCGCGGAGTTTCTCAAACGCATCGCGGCGCACGAGGAATGAAAGCGTAATGGGCCTGGAATTCAATCTCGCGGAGTGGATGCCGCAGCTCCTGCAGGGTCTGGTGGTGACCATCGAGATCACCGGCCTGTGCATCGCCATGGGCATCTGCCTCGGTCTCCTCCTTGCCATCGCGCGCCTCTACGGCGGACCGGTCACCTACTGGCTCGCCACCGTCTACATCAACTTCTTCCGCGGCACGCCGGTGCTGGTGCAGCTCTTCCTGGTGTATTACGGATTGCCCACGTTGGGCGTGCGCTTCTCTCCCTTCTTCGCCGGGGTTCTGGCACTGGGTCTCAACACCTCGGCGTATCAGGCCGAGTACTTCCGCGGCGCCATCCAGTCACTCCCCGCAGGGCAGATGCTGGCGGCGCGCTCCATCGGTATGGCAAGGCTGCAGGCGGTTCGTTGGATCATCCTGCCCCAGGCCCTGCGCCTGGTGATTCCGCCGTGGTCCAACGAGCTCATCCTGATGCTCAAGTACTCGTCCATCGTGTTTTTCGCGACCGTGACCGACCTCATGGGCGCGGGCCTCGTGCTGGCCAGCGATACCTTCCGGTATTTCGAGATCTTCATCGTGGTGGCGCTGATGTACCTGGGAGTGGTTCTCATCCTGTCCTGGGGTCTGCATCGATTGGAGGATCACCTGCGGGTGCCCGGCCTCGGCAGCGCCCGTACGAGCACCTGAAGCCCCCCGCCCAGCGGGCAGCCAGGAGGACCACCGGGGGCCCGCCGCACCCAGTACCAGAGACACCGGTCGAAGCCTCCTTACCGGAGGTAGTCGTGCACCACCTTGCCGAGCGCCAGCGTCAGGTCAGTCATGACATGCACGGCGGAACGGACTCTCTTCACCGGAAGCTCGGATACCGGCGCGAGAGCATGTGCGGTCAACTCCAGGGCGCCGGGCCCGCCCCAGACACCTTTCAGGTTGATGTCTTCCATGTGATATTCCACGAGCTCGCAGATCCGGGCGCTGCCGTCCACGTCCGGAATGATGCGCAGCAGGTAATGCGGCGCGCGCAGGCTCTCCAGAATGTCCCCGCTCGGCAGACTCTGGTGCTTGTAGCCCATGGTACCGGTGGCAACCCTGGTGCCGTTGTAGTCGAGTGTACCGACCAGTGTGTCCTTGCGGACTTCGAGGCTCGGCCGGCCCAGCTTCTTGGGAAAGCCCCACAGCTCACGGCCTCCGACCAGCGGCGCGTTGTCGTCGAGGTACATGGCGTGGGAGTAGCCGCCGCGCCGGCCCCGGAAGGAAACCGGGATGGCCTGTCCGGACTCACAGTAGTCCCCGAAGCCGGTCGAGTCGGGCATGCGGATGAATTCGTACTGAACGACCGGCTCGACCATCTCGAGCGGCGCCGGTATGACGCGTTCAAGAGCCTCGGGATCGGTTTCGTAGGTGATGATGAAAAATTCCCGGTTGATGAACCGGTACGGCCCGCGGGGATAGGCCGGGCTGGTCAGGGGCATGGCGAACGCCTGTTCCAGGACTTCACGTTCTTTCACGAGCAACTCCTTCAGGAAGGATTCTGGGTGGGGATTGACTGCCGGGATCGCGCGCAGGTCGTGCGCAATCAGATGTTTCGGCAGCATCCGTCGGCCGGAGTTCCGTGCCGGGAGTGGTCCAAACGACGATCACGCCGCGCGTCGTTTGCGGGCAGGCCTGCTCGCGGAACAGCCCGGTGCACGCAGCCGGTGCCTCGGCGTCGCCGATGCACCGATGCCGGATATGTCGCTTTGCAGCCTGTCGCGCTAGCAGGATGTTGAAAAACGCCATCCTGGCCTTTTTCAACGCGCCGAGCACGGCCCATGTCCGCTACTCGGCTACGCCGAATCAAGCACTTACTGTGCTTGATTCGCGGCGAGACATCCCTGTCCCGCACTAGCAGGCTGTTTTTCAACAGCCGGCTAGATCCGCTTCGCGGCGGTGCACATATTATTGAGCTTGGTCAATGCAAGCTGCCGGCCGAGAAAGCCCAGGCCACAGTCCGGGGCGGCGATCAGCCGGCTGCTGTCGATGTGCTCCAGCACCTGCCGCAGACGCAAGGCAATCTCTTCCGTCGACTCGATCCGGCTTTCAGCTATGGCGACGACGCCGAGAATCACGGTCGTTCGCTCGAAGGCCTCGAACAGCTCGAGATCATTGTGACGGTGTGCGTCCTCCAGGGAGACCATATCGATGGACGAGCGTTCCACCGCATCGGCAATCTGCAGGTATGCGCCCGGGTCCGCCTTCAGATAATCGGACTGATCCAGGTGATCGGGGTAGCCGCAGCACATGTGAACGACGCGCGTGACATGCCCGGGACATCCATGAAAGGCCTTCTCCAGATTGTCGAAGCCGTAGGCCAGAGCCTCCCCGGGCTTGCGCGCGAAGACGGGCTCATCGATCTGAATGTAGGCACACCCGGCCTCGGCCAGGCCAAGCACTTCCTCGTTCAACGCCGCGGCGAGATCCGATCCCAGGCGTCTCGCGTCCCCATAGAGCTCATCGGCGGTCGTGTCCGCAATGGTCATCGGCCCCGGCATGGTGATCTTCACAGGACGGTCGGTGAAAGCCTGGGCGCGTCGCCAATCGTGGACCAGGAACCGCCGGTCCCCGGCCTTGATGGGTGCCACCACCGTGGGCAGGCTGGTCTCGTAGGCTCCGCCCCTGGCGGAAGCCGGTGTCAGCCTCGAGAAATCGATCCCCTCGATATGGCGACAGTGGTAATGGACGTAGTTCTCACGGGAAATCTCGCCATCGGTGGGGATGTCGATGCCCGCGTCGACCTGGTCCCTTACCGCCTCGCCGACGCCGCGCGTGATGACGGCCTCCCCTTCAGGTCCGAGCGCCTCCAGCGCTGCCGCCCATTGACGGGTATGACTGGCCGGATCCTGTCCCGCTGCGTTGCCGAACCAGTCCGGCAGCTTCACGTAGTCGGGCTTGGGGTAGGCCCCGATACAGGTTGTCAGTAGAGCCATCTGATTCTCACGGCCGGTGTTGCCCTTCCCGATCCCCGGGTGCGGGACCAGCGCCATCGCGAACGACACGGTCACGGTGCCCGGCAGACCGCCGCGTCGCGTCTCGTCGACATCCGGACCGACATGGATTATAGTGGATTCACGAGACGTCCTCCGTCCACGCGGGGGGACCTTCAATGGTGTCACTCGCCGCATCAAGGACCCGCTGCCGGGAGGGGCCCTTGATCCCGGTGGACGGGGCAACGTCCCGACCTGCCATCTGTAACCCCGAAGAGGAACATCTTCATGAGCAGCCCGGAAACCACACCCGAGCTTCATTTCGAAGCGCCCGGTCCGGGATCCTGGACGCGCGACAACGTGCATTTCCCGCGCCCCATGACCCGCTACTGGACCGAAATCCACCCCGAGGCATTCAAGCGCGGCACCAGCGACTTCGCGCGCTTCTACGGCATGCTCATGGACGGCCTCGAGGGTGCCTACGTCAACGGCTTCGGCTACAACCAGATCATACCGGCGCCGGACGCCGAGATTCCCGAGCGTCTTCAGCGCGCGCAGGAGGTCATCGAAGGGAAGCTTTGGCGGGAGCAGCTCCGCGACTGGGACGAGAACCGCAAGCCGGCCGCGATCGCGGCGCACCGGGCAATCCAGACGATCGACCCGGATTCGCTGTCCGACGAGGAGCTCAGCGCGTACCTGACGCGTTGCCGCGACCACCACTCGGCGATGATATCGCAGCACATGCGCTTCACGGCGTCGGCGATCGTACCGGTCGGCGACTTCGTGGCGCATGTCAGCGGCTGGACGGGGCTCCCGCCTGCCGAGCTCCTGGAGCTGATGCGGGGCTCCGCGCAGGTGTCCGCGGGGGGCTCCGAAGAGCAGGACCGGCTGATTGCCGCGGTAGCGCGAAATCCCGAGGCAATGAAGCTCCTGCAGTCCGGCGACGATCCTTCGAAGGTCCTCGCCGAGCTTCGATCGCTGGGGGGCGAAGCCGGCGCGGCCGTGACCGGCTATCTAGACCTCGTCGGCAACAGGCTGCTCGATGGGTTCGACATTTCCGAGCCGACGGCTCTCGAGATGCCGGACGCACTGTTGCGGGCCATCCGCGCGGCCGTGACCGGCGCGCGCGAGGCCGCGGACGTGGAGAAGCGCACTGCCGAGATCCGCGCCCAGGTGCCGGCCGAGCACCGGGACACCTTCGATGAGCTGCTGGCGGAGGCCCGCTCGACCTACCGCCTGCGTGATGAGCGCGGCGTGTACAGCGACATATGGGCATCGGGCTTGATGCGCCGCGCGGTGCTCGCGGCCGGGCGGCGGCTGGCGAGCGCCGGCCGTATCGAGAAGCCGGAAGACCTGATCGACGCGAGCCTCGACGAGATGAAGGCGCTGCTTGCCGGCTCGGGCGGGCCGTCCGCGGAAGAGCTCGCCAAGCGAGCGGCGGAACGTGCCGCACGGACCAATGTCCAGGCTCCGATGCTGCTCGGCCCGCCTCCTCCACCTCCGCCGGATCTCTCCGCGCTGCCACCGGCCGCCGGCCGGCTGATGGGCGCCACGTTCACGGCTCTCGGCATGCTCTTTGGCAGCTCCGAAGCGCAGCATGAAGAGTCCGTCCTGCACGGGCTGGGGGCGAGCGGCGGGACGTACGAGGGACCCGCACGGCGCGTCTCGGGGCCCGCTGAATTCGGGCGCATCGTCGAGGGAGACGTACTCGTCACCGAGGCGACGACGGAGGCATTCAATATTCTCCTGCCGCTGCTCGGGGGCATCGTGACGGACAACGGGGGACTGCTCTCCCACTCGGCCATCGTCGCACGCGAGTACGGGATCCCGGGCGTGGTCGGCACCCGGGAAGCGACCCGGCGAATCGAGGACGGAGCACGCATCCGCGTCGATGGAGACGCGGGCGAAGTGACCGTGCTGGATTGAAATCGGCGGTTTCACTCGAGAAGGCCCGGGAGACCTCGCAGTTCGGGTCGAAAGCGGTCGGCCTCGGCGACGCCGCCCGCCGGGGCCTTCCCGTCCCCCCGGGGGTGGCGCTGTCGGGGGATATGGTGGAGGCGGTGGCATCCGGCGACAGCGAGGCGATCGACACGATCGCGAGCGTGACCCAGTCCCTTGAGGGCCCTTTCGCCGTGCGATCGTCCGCCGTCGACGAGGACAGCGCGGCCGCGAGCTTTGCCGGCCAACACCTCACCGTGCTCAACGTCCAGTCGGCTGAGGAGGTCCCCGGCGCCGTGCGGGAGGTCTGGTGGTCCGCCAACTCGGACTCGGCCATCACGTACCGGCAGCGCGTGGGTCTTTTCACGCGCCCGAGCGTCGGCGTGGTCGTTCAGAGCCTGCTCGATCCCACCGTGGCGGGCGTCATGTTCACCGAGAACCCGATCACGGGCGCAGACGAGCGCGTGGTGGAAGGAAGCTGGGGGCTCGGCGAGGCCGTCGTCGCCGGCCTGGTCATCCCCGACCACTACCGGATCGGTCGCTCCGGCGACGTGCTCGAGCGCAAGCCGGGGCGCAAGACGATCAAGATGCGCCCGCTCGACAGCGGCGGCACCGTCCAGGAACCCGTTCCCGCTCACCTCGTCCAGCAGCTCTGCCTCGATGACGCCCAACTCCAGGCCTTGAACGAGCTGGCCGTGAAATGCGAGCAAGTCTACGGACGGGCCCGTGACGTCGAGTGGGCGTTCGACGATGGGAAGCTGTATCTCCTGCAGTGCCGGGCCGTCACGACGGGGAAATCCCGGGACCAGAGCAAGGCGGTCCGTCCCCACGACCCGGTCTCGGCGCTGCGGCGCACCCAACTGTTTGGCGACCTCACCCGCAAAGAGGGCGAGCAGGTGGCGCGCCTGTTCAAGGAACGCAAGTTCGCCAAGGGAGAAACCGTGATCATGGAGGGGTCCGGGGGCGCCGCGTTCTTCCTGATCGATTCCGGCCAGGCTACGGTCACCGCCCGCGGTGTCGAGCTCGCGACCCTCGGACCGGGGGATTATTTCGGCGAGCTGGCGCTCATTGACGGGGGCCCCCGCTCGGCGACGGTCACCGCCGCGAGCGACCTGGCCTGCCGCGGCATCACCTTCTGGGAGTTCCGGCCGCTGGTCGAGGGCAACGGAACCATCGCCTGGAAGCTGCTGCAGGCGCTTGCCAAGCGGCTGCGCGCAGCCCAGGAAGGATAGCCCGCGCACCACGGCGAATCCGGCCAGCCGGGACGCAAGTCGCTCCGGGCGGATCGAATCGGGCGCTCAAAGACTCGCGTGCAGCGTGACGGGACTGCCGTCCGAAAATCTCGAAAACCGGAACGGCGAGGGGTCCACCACGGGATCGCGTCCGGAAACGAGATCCGCCGTCAAGCGACCGGCGCCGGGTCCGATGCCGAAGCCATGGCCCGAGTATCCCGTCGACACGAACAGCCCGGGGAGGCTGTCGATCGGCGAGATCACGGGCACCAGGTCGGGACTGACGTCAATGAGGCCGGCCCAGCGTTCCAGTATCGAAGTCGATGCAAAGGCCGGGAAGGTGCTGACCAGGTTGGTGAAGGCGGTATCCTGGTCGCGCGCCGAGGGACGAGGGTCGAGCACACGTACTTTCTCGAAGGGTGTCGCGGCGCCTGGGGCTTGCGGCAGGAGATACCTGGATTCACTGAAGAAGTATCGCGTGAGGGCCATGCCGATACCCCCCCACTCCTGCCGCAGCACCGGCAGGAAGTCGATGAGGAACCGGAAGCTGTCCGGCGTGATCTCGGCGCGCGAGCGGCCGCGGGCTACCGTGTAGCCGCCGTCGAGCCGCGGTCGGAACGCCAGGCCCGGACACCAGGCGGCGATCCCCGGACCGTCCGGGCAAGGCGTGGTGCGCAGGACCGTGGATCGAACCTTGAGCTGGGGAAGCCTGATCCCGACAGTGCGGCATAGCAGGCTGGTCCAGGCACCGCCCGCCAGCACCACGGCGTCGCAGTCGACGCGTCCTTGCTCGGTGACCACGCCGGACGCGCGCCCGGTGCTCACGTCGATGGATCGGACCGCGCAACCCGTGACGATGAGTGCACCCGCTCGCCGCGCGGCATGCGCAATGGCCGGCGCCGCCATCGTGGGTTCGGCCACGCCGTCGCCGGGAGTGAAGAGCGCACCCGGCCATTTCACCGTCGCGCCGGGCAGCAGGCGGTCGAGCTCCGCGCCGGTGAGAAGACGGGACTCGAGCCCGTGCTCCCGGGCGTGGGGAAGCCATGCCTCGCGCCTGGCCAGCGCTGCCTCGTCCGGACAGATGTAGGCGATGCCGGTGTTCCGAAAACCCGTCTCGATCCCTGCCTGCTCTTTGAAGCTCCGCCACAATCCGAGGCTCTCGATCGCGAGGGGCAGCTCGCGCGGGTCGCGGCCCATGGTTCTGCACCAGCCCCAATTGCGCCCGGACTGCTCCCCCGCGACGACACCCTTTTCGCAAACGAGCGGCTTGAGTCCCTGCTGTGCGAGAAAATAGGCGGTGCTCGCCCCGATGATGCCACCGCCCACGATGACCACATCGACCTTCGTGGGAAGCGGGATATCCGAGGGAACGGGATCGACGGTTATGGGCATGTCGCAAGAAGTTTCTCAAGAAGAAGACAGGGCCGGCATCCGGTTGCAATGCCGCCGCTCGAAGATGGTAGCTGAACCGGTGACCCGAAGCGATACTTGCCGCCCCTGTCGCGCGAGCTTCAGCAGATTCATCGCTCCCACGGAATCGGGCTTTCCGCACCTGATTGCCGGGATGACGGACGTCCCGCCCGGCTGCGGGTGGCGCTCGCCGGCGGCGCCGTGCCAGAATGGCGCCGGCCGCCGCGCGGGCGGCCGGACTTTCTCGTTGTTCACTCAGTCGGGAATCACCATGAAATACATCAAACTCGGCGGGACCGGCCCCGAAGTCTCCACCATCGCCCTGGGGTGCATGAGCTTCGGCGGCTTCTACGGCCCGACCAGCCGTGAGGAGAGCTTCGCCTGTCTCGACGCCGCGGCGGAGGCCGGGATCAACTTCCTCGATACGGCCGAGCTGTACGGGCGCGGCGTGTCGGAGGAAATCATCGGGGCCTGGCAGCGCGATCGCGGGCACCGGTTCCACATCGCCACCAAGGGGGGCATCATCGTCGGCGGCAAACGAGGCGAGAACGACAACTCCGAGCCGCACCTGCGCCGTGCCCTGGAAGGCTCGCTGGAGAGGCTGCAGGTGGACCACGTCGACCTCTACTATGTCCACCGTCGCGACTGGTCTATCCCGATCGAGGAAGTGACCGAAACACTCGACGGGTTTCGTCAGAAGGGACTGATCGGAGGCTTCGGATACTCCGAGATCGCCCCGTCGTCCCTGCGCCGGGCGGCGAGCGTGGCACACGTCGCCGCCGTGCAGAACGAATACTCGCTGTGGACGCGGTATCCCGATCTCGGCCTGATCCGCGCCTGCCAAGAGCTCGGGACGACCTTCGTTGCGTTTTCACCGCTCGCCCGGGGCATGTTCGGCGAGAAGCGCCTCGATCCGGAGCAATTCGCAGAGACCGACTTCCGCCGCGGCACGCCCCGCTTCGTCGAGCCGAACTTCACCTGCAACGCCGACCGGATCTCCGCCTTCCGCGACTTCGCGCACAGCCGGGGCTGGACGACGTCGGCGGCGGCCATCGCCTGGGTGCTGGACCAGGGAGAACACCTGATCCCGATCCCCGGCACCCGCACAGCGGCGCATCTGAAGGAATGGGCAGGGGCCTGCGACATCGAATTCACCACTGAGGACAGGGCCGAGATAGACCGGCTTCTGCCGCCGGGCTTCGCCCACGGTGACCGGTACTCGGACGCGCAGATCGTCGGCATCGAGCGCTATTGCTGACCCGCTCGGCCTGTAGCGGCCAAGTCACGATCCCGGCGTGCGGTCCGGCGCGGTGGACGCTGCGACAGTGTTCCGCGCCGCCTTATCGCCTCGGCACAGCGCGGCTGAAGTCTTTCAGCGCCGGCGCGCGTGGTTTATCCTGCCCGGGATCTTCACAACTTTCGGAAGGAGAACCATGCACAGCTCAGCGCTTCGCTCGACGGTTCTGGCAATGGCACTGGCATCGATGTTGGGTGCCCTGCCGGCAAGAGCCGTGTACCCGCCCCCGGTGTCGGCGGCCCACGGCATGGTCGTCACCGCACAGCATCTCGCCACCCGGGTTGGAGTCGATATCCTCGAGCAAGGCGGCAACGCCGTCGACGCCGCCGTCGCCGTGGGGTACGCGCTGGCAGTAGTGCATCCGTGCTGCGGCAACATCGGCGGCGGTGGCTTCATGCTCGTTCACCTGGCCGACGGCACCAACACCTTCCTGAACTTCCGGGAGAAAGCTCCGCTCAAGGCCACCCGTGACATGTATCTGGATTCAAAGGGCAACGTGATCCCGGGGGCGAGCACGGACAGCTATCTGGCCGTGGGTGTGCCCGGCACGGTGCTCGGGCTCGATACCGCCTTGCAGAAGTACGGCACGATGACCCGCGAGCAGGTCATGGAACCGGCGATCAAGCTCGCCCGGGACGGCTTCCTGCTCACCGAGGGCGATGTCGCAATACTCGACGGCAGTCGGAAGAAGCTGAGCGAGGACCCCGACGCCAGCGCCATCTTTCTCAACCAGGGCAACCCCTACCAGGCCGGCGACCGTCTGGTGCAGCAGGACCTCGCCCGCTCGCTCGAGCTGATCGAGAAGGATGGGCCCAAAGCGTTCTATGACGGACCCATCGCGAAGGCGATTGTCGAAGACAGCAACGCCAACGGCGGGCGCCTTTCGCTCGACGATTTCAAGAGCTACGACGTGGAATGGGAAAAGCCGGTGAGCTGCGAGTACGGAGGATACGAGGTCCTGTCTTCACCGCCGCCGAGCTCCGGCGGCACCACGCTATGCGAGATCCTCAACGTGCTCGGGGGCTATCCCATGAGCTTCATGGGGTTTCATTCAGCCCAGTCGGTGCACTACATGGTCGAGGCCATGCGCCACGCCTACGTCGACCGGAACACTTTGCTGGGCGATCCGGACTTCGTCAAAAACCCGCTGGACGAGCTCCTCTCGGCGCAGCACGCAGCCGATATCCGCGCCGGGATTGATCCCTATCGCGCGACGCCGTCGAGCACTCTCGGTCCGAAAAACCTGCTTCACGAAGGCAACAACACCACCCAGTATTCCATCGTCGACGAGAAAGGCGACGCCGTGGCGGTCACCTACACCATCAACTACTGGTTCGGCACCGGCAAGGTCGCGGGCGACACCGGCTTTCTCCTCAACAACGAGATGGATGACTTCACTTCCAAGCCGGGCGTGCCGAACAGCTACGGACTGGTGCAGGGCGAGGCCAACGCCAT
>JBAUWJ010000209.1:0-6762 GCA_049583715.1 Arenicellales bacterium
CAATATCGCCACCAGCATCGCGCCGATGATGGCGAGATAGAGATTCATGCTGCCCGATTGCAGCGCCTGCAGCCTGGCCGCCAGCCGGTAGGTGAGGCGCACGGCGGGCGCGAAAAGCGTGGGCCCGAACAGCGGCGCCACCCGGTGATCGAAGCTCAGGTGGCGCACGAAGTAGCGCAGCCCGGTGTGCTCCCGGCGCATGTCCTCCGTGGGCCGGTACACCATGCTGTAGAAGGTGCGCAGGGCGTTCGAGAACGCGAGCGGCGTGATGGCAACCTGGCCCGAGGTGGGCGGAAGACCGCCGTACCAGGCCGGCGCCCAGCGGCGGCGCGCCCGGGCCAGCCACCACAACCCCAGCGGGAGAAGCGCCAACAGAGGTCCCGCGATCACCAGTTTGGTCGGTGAGATGAAGGCGAAGTGGCTGGTCAACGGCACCAGCAGCCAGCCGTCGCGCAGGGCCATCGCACTGGCGCCGGGCAGCGAGGCGGCCACGCCTTGCTGCAGCGACTCCAGCCACCAGGGCATGCCCACTGCCGTCGCCAGCACCAGCACGCCCAGCAGGCCCGCGGCCCAGGCATGACGTGCGGGAATCCCGTCATCGCCCGCGGCATGGTTCCCGTCGCCCAGCAAACCGACGCCGAACGCCTTGATAAAGGTCGCGAAGGCGACGGCCGCGGTCAAGGCGAGCCCGGCGCCGGCAATCGACAGCGCCAGCGGGCCGGTCAGACCCGGCAGGTGAAATCCCTGGAATACCGTCTGGAAGACGAACCACTCACTGACGAACCCGGCCTGCGGCGGCATGGCGGCCAGACTCATCGCCGCGAACAAGGCCCCTACCGCCAGAGGCCAGGGACTCCGCCGCAGCAGACCGCGTGGCATCAGGCGATAGGAGCCCGTGCATTCGTGCACGCCGTCCGCGGTCAGGAACAACGCGCTCTTGGCCAGCGAGTGGCCGGCCAGGTGGATCAGTCCGACCAGCCAGCCGAGGCCCGCCAGGGCGGCCAGTCCTGCATGACGGAAGAGCAGGGACGCCGCGAGCGCCGCGCAGGCGATGCCGGCGTTCTCCGCGGTGGACAGGCTGAGAAGACGCCGCCAGTCCTCTTCCTGGAAGGCGTACAGAATGGCGAGAATTGCGGTGAGCACGGCCAGGGCGAGCAGGGTGAGCCCGAGAGCGAAGCCGGCGCTCCCTGTCCCCGGCAGCCAGTCGATGAGCGCCCGGGACAGGCCGAAGTAGGCCGCGTTCAGTGCCGCCCCGGAGAGCAGCACGCCCGTGGCGCCGCTGGCGCGGCCATACACGCCGGGGAACCACTCGTAAAACGGCAGCAGTCCGAGCTTGGCGCCGAAACCGATGATGAGCAGGACGCCGATGCCGTATCGGACGCCGGGGGCCAGCCCGGCCGCGGCTGTTGGCATTTGGTCGAGCCCGAGGTCGCCAGTCACGGTGCCGAGCCACAGGAAGGCGGCGAGCAGGCATACCGCCCCAAGCTCCAGCAGGGTCAGCATGAACAGGACCGACCCCTCCTGGGTCGACCCTTGGCTTGCCGCGGAGCGCTCGCTCAACACCATGACGGCGGCGCCGAAGCTCATCAGCTCCCACGCGATGAGGAAGGCTGCGCCCTCGCTCAGCCCGAAGACCCCGATGGCTCCTGCCAGCACCGCCGCGGCGCCGGCTATCCACAGCCCTCCGCGACCCGCCGAAGTTCCCAGGGGCGTGCCGAGTACCACCGCCAGGAACGCGGGGGCCAGGGCGAACACCATGAGCCAGCAGGCCTGGGGGCTGAGCTGAAATCCAACCGGCGCGGTGAATACGAGACCGATGTGCGCCGTCGGCGTGCCACCGGGCAGCGCCACCAGCGCCGCGGCGATGACCGCAATGATTCCGCCGGCCAGCACCACGCGGCCGCCGACGGGACGGCCAGCGAGCGCGATCACCGCCGCCGCTATCCACAAAAGAACGCCGAGGACAATCAGCTCATTGCTCAATTCGACCTCCTCGAGCGCGCTGCGGGAGGCGTTCCAGCAGTACCAGCAGGCCCTCGATGATGGCGGCGGGATTCGGCGGGCAGCCGGGCAGGTACAGATCGACCGGCAACACTTCCCCGATTCCCTGCCCGGTGTAGTAGCCGTCGCCGGCCACGCCGCCCGAGACCGCGCAGGTGCCGCTCGCCATGACCAGCCTTGGCTCCGGCATGGCCTCGTATGCGGTGAGCAGCGGCTCGCGCATCGGCGCCGTCACGGGACCTGTCACCAGCAGCAGGTCCGCGAAGCGCGGCGAGGGCGTGAAGAAAATCCCGAGGCGGTGCAGGTTGTAGAAGGGATTATTCAGCGCCTGGAGCTCGGATTCGCAGCCGTTGCAGGAGCCGGCGTCCACGTGGCGAATGTGCAGGCTTCGCTTCAAGGCCGCGAGGTGACTCTCGAGCCTGCGGCCGGCGGCGGAGCTCACCGCCTCGCGCCACTGCAGGTCCTCTCGGCTGCGCACTCCGAAAGCCCAGTCACCCGAAGGTGTCAGGGCGCCGGTGGGGCAGTTCTCCGTGCAGAGCTGGCACACCACGCAGCGGCCGTAGTCGACGTCGATGCCCGGCTGGTTACCCGGTGCCGCCGCGCTCAGGGCCCCGGTGGGACAGACCTCCACGCATTCCCGGCAGCCTTCGACGCAACGCTTCGGATCGAACCTCGGCATGCCGAGCACGCCTTCCTGGCCGGCGTCACCGCCGGAGCACGGCCAGTCGGTGGTGGCGGCGCCGCGTTTCAGTCCAAACCATGTCCAGATCGGCATCTTCGAAGTCTCCCTATCGATCGCAACCGGCGATGGTGAGACCGAAGCTGGCCTCGTTGATGGCGTAGTCCATCATGTTCGTCTCGTGAACCGTGTACGGGAACACCCGCCAATTGGAGAACGACGGCGACTTGACCTTGACCCGCGCCAGGCGGCCGTCCGGGTCGCAGTGCACGGCATAGTACAGCGAGCCCCGCGGCGACTCCGCCCAGCCGAGGCCTTCGGCGCCCGGCGCGAGCAATACGTCCTCGCGCACTGCGCCTTCCGCCGCCAGTTTGGGCAGCAGGCGCAGGATGATCTCGAAGACGGCGTCGATCTCCTCGACCCGCACGCGCATCCGGGCGTAGGCATCGCCGGCTGTCTCGAGGGGCACGCGCAGGTCCGTACCTTCGTAGGCCGCGTAGGGGTGGTCGCGGCGCAGGTCGCGGTCGACGCCCGAGGCCCTTTCGACGGGCCCCGTCGCGCCCTGATCGAAGGCCGTGTCCTTGTCCAGGATACCGGTGTCGTGCAGGCGATCCCTGAACGAGGTAGTGCGCTCCAGGAAGCGCACGTAGGCGGCGGTGTCGCGCTGCAGCGCGCCGAGCTCGTGGGTCAGGGAGCGGTCCGGCGCCAGATCGCGCCGCAGGCCGCCCGGGACCAGCAGGCTGCGCAGGAAGCGGCTCCCGGTCAGGCGTCCATTGATCTGCTTGGCGCGCTCCTCGAGCAGCTTGCCCTCGGCCTGCCCGACCTTGAGCGTGGTGGTATCGGCGAGGTGTCCGAGGTAGTGCAGGTGGTTGTAGAGCCGCTCCAGCTCGGCCAGCAGCACGCGCAGCCTGGCGGCCCGCTCGGGCGGCGTCACGCCGGCCGCGGCTTCGACTGCCTGACAGCAGGCAAGCGCGTGGGCGATGCTGCCGACGCCCGACACCCGTTCCGCCAGCACCACCGCCTGCACGGGATCGCGCCCTTCGAAGCGCTTCTCCATGCCGCGGTGCTTGAAGAAGAGCTGCGGCTCGTAATGCAGGATGTGCTCGCCGATGTAATAGAAGAAGAACCGCGCCGACTCGACCACGTCCGCCCGCACCGGTCCGAAGGGCAGAAGCTGCACGTCCGGGCCGGTGACCTCCGGCAGGGCGGGCGCGGCATGCGAGAACGGTACTCGCCCCTGCGGATAATTCGGATCGAGGGGCGGGTGAGCCGGGCGGGCTCCGGCGAGCAGCACCAGCGGCGCCGGCACGGGGTGGCCCTCGAAGCGCAGGCCGAAGAGATCCATCATCTCCCGTTCGTACCACCCGAGGAGCGGGAAGCGAGAGGCCAGGCTCGGCAGGTCGCCGCCACCGCCGGAAACGCGCCAGGTGACGAACGGCTGACCGGCGCCGGGCGCGGCCAGGTAGTACACCTCGGTCTGCGCCTCCCCGGGCGGTACGCGGGCCCAGGCCATCTGCATGCGGCCCCCGCTTTCGAGCAAATCGACGCACGCGGCGTCCAGGGCATCGGCCGACAGCGTCCGGGTTTCGGTTGGCCGGATCACGGTGACGTGCTCCCGAGCGACATGCTGACGGCATGGAACACGCCAGTGAATGCGGCGGGCCACCACAGTCCGAGAATCAACACCGGCACGCCGGCAATCAGCATGGATGCCAGACACCAGGTCCCCACCGCGCCGCGATCCGGCTCGGCCGCGGGCGCTTCCGTGAAGTACATGATCCTGAAATGATTCAGGAAACCGGCGAAGATCACCACCAGGAGCACCAGCATCACGACCGCGGCCCATGCGAACGCGGGCGTGAAGCCCGCGCGCAGAACGCTGAGCTCGGACAGGAACAGGCCGAAGGGCGGCGCGCCGGTGATGGCGACGGCGCCGGCGAGCCACAGCGCGCCGGCCGCAGGGAAGTGCGCTCCGACCCGGCGGATGTCCGTTATGTCCTTGCTGCCGTAGGCGCGCATCATCGAGCCGGCGCCGAAGAACATCAGCGACTTGGTCAAGGCATGGTTCAGCATGTGGTAGAGCGCGCCGGCGACACCGAGGCCGCCGCCGAACCCGAACCCGAGCGCCATCACGCCCATGTGCTCGACGCTGGAATAGGCCATCAGGCGTTTCACGCCGCGCTGGCGGACGATGAACAGCGCCGCCACCACCAGCGATACGACGCCGAGAACGACCAGCGCGGTGGCCGGCACGCTGCCGCCGCCCGCCCGCTCGGCCACGTGCTTGTAGCGCACGATGCCTACCATCGCGGTGTTGAGCAGCGCACCCGAAAGCAGCGCGGACACCGGCGCCGGACCCTCGCTGTGCGCGTCGGGCAGCCAGGTGTGCATGGGGGCGAGCCCCGCTTTGGTGCCGAAACCGACGAGGGTGAGCAGGAAGGCGAGCGTCGCCAGTGTCGAATTCATCCGAGGCGCAGCCGCCGTCAGTGCCCTCCAGGTCATATCGTAGTGGGAGCCGAGCGCAGCGGTGCCTGCCCAATAGAACAGCACTGTCCCGAGCAAAGCGAGGCTGATACCCCCCGATACGACAATGATGTATTTCCACGCCGCCTCGATGCTCTCGGGCGCGCGCTCGAAGCCCACCAGAAACGTGCTGACCAGGGTCGTCAGCTCCACCGCGATCCAGTACACCCCGGCGTTGTTCATCATGGGAGCGGCAAGCGTCGTCCAGGCGAAGCCCGCGAACAGGGCATAGAAACGCCACAGCCGGTCCGGGTCGCCGAGCAGGCGCATGTAACCGACGGCGAAGGCGGAGGCCAGCGCATAAACCAGGGCAGCGCACAGCGCGACCCACGCGCCGAACCGGTCGACCAGTACGTAACCGCCGAAGGTGATCACGGGTGCACTGGCGAGAAACGGCAGCAGCGCGGCCGCGCACGCGGTAACCACGGCAGCCGCCAGGTTGATCCGCTCCGCCGCCCGCGCCGACCGGGCGAGCACGCACAGCACGATCGCCGCCAAAGGCGCGATCAGCACTATCGAGACCAGGACCACGTTCATCCAACCAGCCTTCGGAGCTGCAGGCTGCTGGTCGTGCCGGCCCGTTCCATCAGATAGCGGGCCAGTACCCCGAAGCAGGCGACCGCCACCAGCAGGTCGAACAGGATCACCAGCTCGATGAGCAGCGGCATGCCGGGAATGAGGATCTGGGAGCCGAGAAAGATACCGTTCTCGAGGATCATCAGGCCGAGGATGTGGCTGATCGCCTCGTGCCGCACCGAGAGCATGAGAAAGCCGATGAGCTTCATCGACAGCATGACGGTCAAGGCCAGGATCACGACCGGGCTGCCGCCGGCGACGGCGCCGCCGATCCGGTACGCCACCGCGAGAGCGAGCACCACCGCCGCCGCCCCTACCACCAGCGCCGTGGAGGGCTGAAGGATGACGTGCAGCTCGCGATCGGCGCCGAGGCGCCTCAATATACGGAGGATGAGATAGGGCAACAGCAGGCCTCGGAACAAAATGGTCAGCACGGCGACTAGGTAGAGCTCCGGGAAATGCCCGTAGTAGCCCATGGTGGCGGACATCAATGCGATCAGCCAGGACTGGACGCCGAAGGCATACATGTAATCGCGCAGCCACCTGGAGCCGAGCATCACGAAGGACAGCAGCAGGCTGGCTATCGCGGCCAGGTTGAACAGCGATGCGGCCAGCGGTGTGAAGTGCGGCAGCGTCATGGCGTCAATGGATCTGGTTGGCGATCACCGCCAGGGACGCGAGCAGGAACGACGCAGCGAGCGGCTCCTGGTAGCGATAGAAGCGCAGGCGGGACTGTGCGGTTTCGACAACGATGACCAGGCAGGCGACGAGGGCGAACTTGGCCAGCACCGCCGCAGCGGCACCGATCGCGCCGACGGCGGTGCCCTGGATGGACAGCGCCCATGGCAGCACGAGGACGTTGCAGAAGATGGTGTAGAGGATGAACTGCTTCATCATGGACGACCACTTCAGCAGCGCCAGCAGCGGTCCCGAGTATTCGAGGATGCGCGCCTCCTCGATCATGTAGACCTCGATGTGGGTGC
>JBAUWJ010000210.1:0-18507 GCA_049583715.1 Arenicellales bacterium
CCCCAGGGTCTCTCCTCCAGTGTCTGATCTGCCGCCCATCCGTCAGCCGCCACTCCGCATCCCTGCGGGTCGGAATTCATTCCGACGATCGTTCAGTCAGAATGAATTCTGACCCACACGACCATCCGCGCACGCGGCAGTAGCCCCAAGGTCTCTTCTCCAGCGTCTGTTCTGCCGGCCATCCGTCAGTCCCGGCGCAGCCGGTCGGAGACCGCGATCGGAGTCGGGTAGCGCAGCACGATGAGATAGGTGGAAGCGATGAAGGTCAGGATCGTCGCGACCTGTATCAGGTAGGCCGCGTCGGGACTGACGAGCTCGAGCTCCATTGCGAGAAACGCGATCAGCAGTGCGAACTCGCTCATTTGTCCCAGCCGCCAGCCGGTTTCCCAGGCCAGCTCCTCGCGTTCCGCGGAGTGGACGAGGAACCAGCGGAACAGCGGCGGCTTGATGGCGAGCAGCACCACGGCGAGCAAGGCTGCGGGGATCAGCACCTGGCCGGCGACCTCGAGGTTCAACCCGGCCCCCAGGGCGAAGAAGAACATCACCAGGAAGAAGTCGCGCAGGGGTTTGAGGCTCTCGGCGATATAGCGCGAGATGGGGTTGGTCGCCACGGCGACGCCCGCGATGAACGCCCCGATCTCGTGGGACAGCCCCAGCCAGTGGGCGCACTGGGCGATGCCGAGACACCAGCCGATGGCGAGCAGGAAGATGTACTCCTGCACCCGGTCGAACCGCGCGATCAGTTTCAGCAGAACGAATCGGTCGAGCAGATAAGCGGCGACGGACAGCGCGGGCAGGCCCAGCAGGGCGAGGAGCACGTGCGTTGCCGGCGCGTCGCCGCTGGCGAGGCCTTGCAGCACCAGCAGTACGACGATGGCCAGGACGTCCTGAAGCAGCAGAACGCTGATGATCACCTCGCCCATGTGACGGTGGTGCAGGACGGTGGTGGGCAGCAGCTTGAGCCCGATGATGGTGCTCGAGAACGTGCCGGCGATGCCGATGAGCAGGCTGTCTTCGAATGAGTAGCCGGCGAGCCGCGCGGTCCCCCAGCCGGCGACGGCGAACAGCAGGGTCGTCGACAGAGTGACGAGCGTGGTCTCGCGCAGCAAATGAATCAGCTTCTGCGGATGCAGGTTCAGGCCGAGCAGGAACAACAGGAATATGATTCCGATCTGCGCGATGTCCTGGATGACGTTGGTGTCCGAAACCCACCCGAGTGCGTACGGCCCGACCAGTACGCCCAGCGCGATATAGCCCACCAGCAGCGCCTGGCGCGCATACAGCGCCAGGGTTGCCATGACGGCAGCCCCGGCGAAGATCAGGAACATTGAGTAGATTACAGAGTCACCGTGCATGGGCGGGTATGGTCAGGTGGCCGCGGCCGTCACGGGAGCATCGCAGGAGCGACGAT
This sequence comes from Arenicellales bacterium, assembly GCA_049583715.1. Classification (GTDB taxonomy): domain Bacteria; phylum Pseudomonadota; class Gammaproteobacteria; order Arenicellales; family JAANXG01; genus JAANXG01. The sequence continues at coordinate 1,412 of JBAUWJ010000210.1, forward strand.
CCAGCGGGACGTGTCGCCACCCAACTCCCACTCCAGCGTTGGATTGAGGAAGCGGAGGTTGGAGCCGCGTTTGCGCCCTTCCCGGTTCCAGACATGTGTGGGTACCAAATGGGTCATGCCGAGGCTACCTTTCCATTGCCCTCACCCTGACCCTTTCCCGCCAGCGGGAGAGGGGATTCCAGTCCGCCGGCTGTGCAGAGAACCAGACCTCGCCCGATGCCCAGCCGCAGGGCAGCTCCCTCTCCCTCCGGGAGAGGGCTGGGGTGAGGGGCGGTCTTTGAGGCCACCCTCACTGGCTGACACTCTTCCGCCGGCGGGAGAGACAATTCCAGTCCGCCAGCTTTGCAGAGAACCGGGACCTTCCCCGATACGCGGCCGCAGAGCAACTCCCTCTCCCTTCGGGCTGGGGTGAGGGGGCGGTATTTCGCGGAGCCACCCTCACGCTCTCCCGCCGTCGGGAGCGGGGAGTGCCCGTTCCCGAATCGGTGTCCGCATCGGTTCCCTGGCTCTTGATCCGCTGGCAGCCATCACTCGGGGTTGTGATCCGAAACGGTTTACCCGGTGACCGCGTCAGTGGCGGGACTATCCGAAATAGTCCGGCGCGTTGCCGTCCTTCCACTTGATGTTGCAGCCCATGCTCGGGACCTGGTCTTCGGGAACCTTCTCACCGGCGAGCACCAGCTCGATGGCGCGGCGCAGGTCCTCGCCCGTTACGGGCTCGCTGTTGCTGGGCCGCGCCTTGTCGAAGCGACCGCGGTAAACCAGCCTGCGGTCGTGGTCGTAGAGAAAGAAGTCGGGCGTGCAGGCGGCCCGGTACGCCTTGGCGGTCGTCTGGCTGTCGTCGTGAAGGTAGGGGAAACGGTAACCGTACTGGCGGGCTTCCTCCGTCATGGCCTCGGGGCCGTCGTTCGGATAGGTGTCCTGGTCATTGGCGCAGATCGCCACGATGCCGAGGTCCTTGCGCTCGTAGTCCCGGCCGAGCTGCGCGAGACCTTCCCGGATGCGCTTGACGAAAGGGCAGTGGTTGCAGATGAACATGACCAGCAGGCCCTTCTTGCCGTCGTAGTCGTCGAGGCCAACGGTGTCGCCGCCAAAATCGGGATTCGTGTTCGGCAGGCGGAAATCGGGAGCCATGTTGCCCAGCTCGGGCATGGTGGACGGTGTATCAACCATGGGTCAGTCTCCGTGGGATTGATCGATCATGAGTGTCACTCACCGGACCTTGCCGAGAGATTCCTCCGGCTCGACCGGAAAGGGCTGTCCGATAATCTCAAAGAATGAAATCAGGAATCTCCGGGTGAGTCCCCAGACGACCTGGTGTTCCGCGCGGCCCACGCGGATCCCCGGAAACCGCTCCCCGGGCGCGTAGTCCACATAGGAGATGCGGCCGGGATCCGCAAGCTTCGCCAGCGGCGTCCACACCACGTCGGCCACCTCTTCATTGGGGATGGTTTCCTGGCGGTGCTCGTCGAAGAACACGAACCCCGAGACCACGATTCCGGCGAGGTGAGCCCGGTGCCGCCCCTGCACGTCATCCAGTCGTCCCATGAACGTCGCGGAGTTCAGGTCGATGCCCACCTCCTCGAGGGTCTCCCTCTCGGCGGCTTTGCGGGCGTCGGTGTCCCGGGTTTCCACCGTTCCCCCGGGAAATGCCATCTGGCCGGACCAGGGGTCGGTCTCGACGCGGGTGCGCTCGATGAAGAGTACCTCATCGCCGCTCTCGCCGGGACGAAGAATCATCGCGACCGCCCCGTGGCGATTGTTCTCGAGGTTCAGCAGGGAAGGCTGGTGGTCCGACAGCCGGGACGAAACTTTCTCTATGTACATCGCGGGTTCACAGCCGTGTCACTTCGTGGTTCGCAGATTAGACCGGACCCGGTCATTCATGGTGCCCAACGCGTCGGATGTCAACCCTCACCGCCACGGGACCTGCGGCGCACCGGGCGGCAACCCCGTTTCGGGACCCGCGACGGATGGATGACCGCAGGGGCGTTGGCTCGAGGCGTTCGCCGGCTCGAGAGGCGGATCTGGCGATGGAAGTTTTCGGGGAGACGTTCGCGGCTCATCTCGATGGAAGGACGGGATGCCCAGCGACTGGCGGCGGTCGCGGCGGTCCCTGCCTTGCGGCGGGACCGCCGTCTTTCGGGTATTTGACGCGGGCGACCGCTCCCCGGGTCGAGGGACGCCATCCATGGCGCCCCCCGGGACTGATCCTTAGCTTCCGCACGGCGATTCCCGTCACCGCGCCGCCCTTCGGTGCCGGAGGCGGCACCCTGCTGCCCGCCGGCTCCTTCCCTGGGGCCGTGGCGGCGCATTCCATGGCCCGGATCGGCTATCCTAGCCGGATGACTCAGGTGCTTCCCTTCGAGTTTGCTTCCCTGCGATGCACAGTCTATGGACGCTCCATCGCAGCCAAATCACCCGGGCGGGTGAACTTTTGACGGCCGCCGTCATGAACGAGCACATCGACAGGAGCAGACCTCTCGCGGATCGCATGCGCCCGCGGACGATCGATGATTTCGTCGGTCAGACCCACCTGCTCGGTGAGGACAGGCCCCTGCGCCAGGCCTGGGACAGCCGGACGCTCCATTCGATGATCCTCTGGGGACCGCCGGGCACCGGCAAGACGACCCTGGCGCGCATGCTCGCAGAGAATGCCGACGCCGAATTCATCACCTTGTCGGCGGTATTGAGCGGCGTGAAGGACATCCGTGCCGCCGTCGACCGCGCCAAGATCCTGAAGGCGGAGCAGCGCCGGCGCACGGTGTTGTTCGTCGATGAGGTGCACAGGTTCAACAAGGCCCAGCAGGATGCATTCCTGCCCCACGTGGAGAACGGCACCCTGACTTTTCTCGGCGCCACCACCGAGAACCCCGCTTTCGAGCTGAACAACGCCCTGCTCTCACGCGTGCGCGTCTACGTTCTCAAGCCCCTGGATACGGCGGCCGTCGAACGGATCATCGACAGGGCCGTCGCCGCCCCGGAGGGGCTCAGCGACAAGCCGGTCGCCTTCGACGGCGACGCCAAGTCGATGCTCGCCCGGGCCGCCGACGGCGATGCGCGGCGGGCCCTGAACTTCCTGGAGCTCGCCGTGGATCTTTGCGAGCCGGGCACGGCACGCCTGGTCACCGAGGCAGCGGTTCGCACCGTCATCGGCGGGGGACTGCGGCGCTTCGACAAGGGCGGCGATGTCTTCTATGACCAGATTTCCGCGCTGCACAAGTCCGTTCGCGGATCGGACCCCGATGCTTCCTTGTACTGGTTCTCGCGGATGATCGACGGTGGCTGCGACCCCCTCTACGTGGCGCGAAGGCTGGTGCGGATCGCCTCGGAGGACATCGGCAATGCCGATCCCCGCGCATTGCAGCTCTCGCTCAGCGCCTGGGACACGTATCTGCGACTCGGCACCCCGGAAGGCGAGCTCGCGCTGGCGCAGGCAGTGGTCTATCTGGCCTGCGCCGCCAAGAGCAACGCGGTCTACACGGCGTTCGACGCCGCCATGGAGGACGCCCGGGCGCTCGGGTCGCTGGAGGTGCCGGCGCACCTGCGCAACGCGCCGACGCGACTGGCGCGGCAGATGGGTTTTGGCGCCGAATACCGCTACGCCCACGACGAGGCGGACGGCTACGCGGCCGGCGAGCATTATTTTCCGGATGAGATGGACAGGAAGACTTATTACAGGCCCGTCAACCGTGGCCTGGAACTGAAGATCGCGGAGAAGCTCGCCTACTTGAGGCAGCGCGACAAGGAGGCGAAGAAGAAGTCTTGAACGTAGACGCGGCCGGCACCCGGCGGGGCGAGGTCATGCTCTTTGCGACGCGGCCGGGATTTGCGGGTGCGGAACAGCCTGGGTTATCAGGAGCGCGCGGCGGTCTGGACTGCTTCGTCGCTCCGGGCCGGGTCTGCACGCGTTCCAGGTGCGCGAACCGTCTCTACGCGCTGCCGTGCGCCGTCTTCACCACTTCACGCCGGCCCGGAACACCGGTCCGCTGGCGGTGGTGTTGCGTCCGATCCCGCTCGCCTTGTCGGTGAAGTTCAAATCGAACTGCCGCCACCCGGCGCTCAGCGTGATGAGAGGAAGAGGGGAGAATCCGATACCGCCCTCGAGCTCGAAGGCATCCAGGTTCCGGCGCGTTGACGTGTCGTCGAACACCGGCATCCAGGCCGTCTGGCCATAGGCGTATATCGCACCGAGAAGGCCAACCCGGCCCTCGAGCAGCAGGCGCGGTCCATGCGCGTCGCCGCCGCTCAAGCCAAGCTGTTCGTAGCCGGCGCCGGCGGCAAGGAAGTTGTTCTCCGTCGCGGAGATCAGGCGACGCTTCACGTCGAGGCTGAGGTAATCGACGTCGTTGCCGCCTCCGGACGGATTGGACCGATACAATGCGCCGGCAAGGCCCCACTTCTGATCCACCCACACACTCGCCTGTCCACCGAATGCTCCAGCATTCACGTCTCCAGTGCCGAGGTCGGCGTTGAAATCGTTCGCCCACCAGTTCAACGTGGCCTGGCCCGCCACGGGCCCCAGTGCCATGGCCGCGGAAGCCGGCAGCCAGCACAGGGCGCATATCAGTAGTCTCAAGCGGCTCATCGCGTGCTCCAATCGGGTCGGTCTGCAACGCTATCAGGTTTCACAAATCACTACAATTCGAGCCGATAAGACGCTGTTTTGCAATGAATCTTGCGGATCCCGTGAATCCCGGCCCGTTCGCCGTCCGGGATCCTGCCGGGGGGCTCACCCACCGTTCTGGGTAGGGATTTGACTGTGGTATGGTCCGGGAATGGTTCGGCCAGCATGACCCGACGATGATCCCGGCTCTGGAAGCACTCGAACGCCTGAAGACCGGGAACCGGCGTTTCGTCTCCGAGCACAGCGATTCCTCGGAGCACCTCACACGGGCGCGCCGCAGGGAGCTGGTGCACGGCCAGGAGCCCTTCGCGGTCATTCTGGGCTGCTCGGATTCGAGGGTGCCGGCGGAGATCGTCTTCGACCAGGGCCTGGGTGACTTGTTCGTCATTCGGGTCGCGGGCAACATCATCGCTCCGTCGCTGGTCGGCAGCGTCGAGTTCGCGGTCGAGCGCTTCGGCACCCGCCTCGTCGTCGTGCTGGGTCATTCCGAGTGCGGCGCCGTGCTGGCGACGCTGGAAGACCTGGAACGCCCGATGGGGACTCGGTCGCCGAACCTTCGCGCCATCGTCGACCGCGTGAGGCCGGCCGTGGAGCCTCTCCTGGACACCGAGCTGCGCAACGACCGCGAAGCCCTGGTCAGAAAGGCGGTGAGGGCCAATATACGGGCTTCCGCAAATCACCTGCGCCACGGGTCATCCTTCCTGGAGAGGTCCGTCCGTGACGACGGCTTGCTCGTCGTCGGAGCCGAATACTCGCTCATGAGCGGGGTTGTCGACTTCTTCGACGGCTTGCCGGACGCCTGACACGCCGCCGCGGTATCGCGGTGCCCGGGGAACCCGCCGGGAGGGCCGGGCATCGAACCAGCGAGACAACGACACCGGAAAGGTTCGATGAGTGTTCACAGCGGAGGCATTCTTCCGTACCGGTACGTAGACGGCGTGCTGGAGGTGATGCTCGTTCATCCCGGCGGACCCTACTGGGCAAAGAAGGACGAAGGCGCCTGGTCCATCGCGAAGGGAACCTTCGAGGAGAACGAAGCGCCCCTCGAGGCCGCCCGCCGGGAATTCACCGAGGAGACGGGATTCGAGGTGAACGGCGACTTCAAGGAGCTCGGGCAGGTCAGGCAACGAAGCAACAAGGTGGTACATGTGTGGGCGGTCGAGAGCAACCTCGATACCTCGAGGGCCGCCAGCAACACCTTCAGTATGGAATGGCCGAGGCATTCCGGGCAGATCAAGGAATACCCGGAGACAGACAGGGCCGAGTGGTTCGGCGTCGATGAGGCCCGTTCGAAGATATTGAAAGGCCAGGCTGAGTTTCTCGACAGGCTGATGCAAAAGCTCGGCGTCGAGTCCCCGGACGACAAGTAGCGGACTCTTCGGACGCCGTGTCCAGGCGTTGGAGCGGCTCGCCGGAAGGGTATTGCCGGTGTATTGACAGGCACCGGCGCCGTGGTACATTTCTCGGCTCCGAACCGGACGCCGTCACCGCGGTTCTTCGATCGCGGTGGTGGATGGCGGCCGGCAGGCACCGATATGAATTCCACGTCCTCCCAAGGTGGAGGGCATCGGGGCGTTGCAAAGGCGTTCCCTCCGGACTTGTCCGCGACCGGCTCGAGGCCTTGCCTTGACCGGCTTGCTCCCCTACCGAAACACCGCGGCTGCGAAGAAGTGTGCCGTGCCTGCTCGGGCGCGGCCGGCCCGCGCCGGAGAATCATCAGTACTTCCTGATTGGCCTTCTCTTCATAATATTGCGAGGAAAAGAGTATATGTATCTTCTCTACGGGGTGGCTGTTATGAGCCTGAGCGTACTGTTGTTCAGGCTTCTCTATGTCGGCACGCGTTTGCCGCGGACACCGTGGTGGGCCGAGGAGGCCATCAGCCACGTCATGGTGATACTCGTCATAGGCATCATGGCGGTGGGTGTCGGGCTGGTCGTGAACGCGATCAGTGACTGGCGCCAGCACCTCTACGCCGTACTGGAAATCACGGGGACCGCCGGCGTGCTTGCCGTCGACTGGTTGGTGTGGATGGTGACGGGTCGAATGTTGTCCTCGAGCCGCGGAACGCCCGCTCCCGCGCCGAAAGTCGTGGACGGCCCGGATGTACCGGCCGCGAGCGGCGCTTCCCGCCCGTTTTCGAAGGCAGTGCCCGGGTCGGGACGCAAGGTGGCCTGAGCTGCGCTCGACAATTCCGGCGCGGCGGGGATCGGCTCGTGTAAGAGGCTGCAGGTCGGGCGTCAGCCCGACCTGCAGGAGCGCGTTCTGCAACCCCGGGGGCTAGTTTGCGAGCGAGGAGCCCGCCGGCGCCCGCTCCAGGACCAGCGCCTTGTAGGCGAAAGACAGTACCGCAGCGGAGAGCATCCAGAACGCGACGGTAAGCGCGAGCCCGGCATAGAAAGAGATCAACACCAGGACCGTGGCCGGATTTCCGGGCAGCCCCCGCAGGATCCAGCTCGAGGGATCTCCCACGAACCAGAGCAGGAGCTGGGGGCCGATCAGCACGAGGAAATAGGCGGCGGTGAAGGGAAGCAGGCTGTGTCGCAGGGCGTTGCGCGAAGCAGCGATTTTCATCTCCCTGTCCAGCGCGGCGGCGGGTACCACCAGCAGGAAGCGCGACACCACGAAGAACGAGACGAGCCATGCGAGGAGCCTGTAGAACCATTCCCCCGCGGATCTTCCGATTGCCCAGGCCGCCCCGGAGATCAAGGGAGCCGCGAACATCAGGCCCGATAGCAGCATGAACATGTAAACCGCGACGCCGAGGCCCACCAGAACCTCGATATAGAGTATCTCCTCGTGTCTGAACCGGTATGCGATCCGGGCCCGCGGACCGAGCAGGATGAGGCGATGCCAGGAGGTGACAGCCGGCACCAGCAGCAGGTACATGGCGCCCTGGAAAACCATGGCGGTCCACAGGCGCGTATCGAACTGCATCTTCATGAACAGCAGGACGGTCCCCGCGACGAGCAGGATCGCAGTGGGGAACCAGACGAGCTTCAGGTACGTGGACCAACCGTGGAGCAGTGCGGCATAGGATTGGCGAACCAGCGCGCTGATCCCGATCCGGGTTGTTCTATCTTCTTCCATCAGGTGATGGCGAGTGGGGTTTCGTCTCTCTGGGAGGCGGATATTATATTCTAGCCCCGGTGCGGGCGACACGATTTGCGATCCGGCTTCAATGAACGCTATGGTGTCGTCCGGTATTACGGCTCGAGGTGAAATGGGCGATGCGTGCGTGGCAAATCAATTCGAACGAAGGAATCGACGCGCTTCAGTGCGTCGAGCGGGAGTCTCCCGAGCCGGGACCCGGTGAGATCCGCGTTCGGGTGCGGGCGTCGTCGATCAACTTCCGGGATCTGTCCACGGTGCGCGATCCCGCGTCGCGCAAGCTGCCACTGCCGCGGGTGCCCAACTCCGATGCGGCCGGGGAGGTGACCGCCCTGGGTCCCGGCGTCGAAGGCGTGTCGGTGGGCGACCGGGTCGCGAGTTGCTTCTTCCAGGATTGGGAAGACGGACCGTGCTCGAGCGCCGCCATGGCCAGTGCCCTCGGCGGAGCCCTGGACGGTGTGCTCGCCGAGGAAGTGGTCCTGAAGGCGCGGGGTGTGGTGCCCGTCCCGGACCACCTCGGCTTCGACGAGGCCGCAACGCTGCCATGTGCGGCGCTGACGGCCTGGCGGGCACTCGTCGATGTCGCGTCGGTCAGACCGGGGGACACCGTGCTCCTGCTGGGCACGGGAGGCGTCTCGGTGTTCGCCTTGCAGTTCGCGCAGCTTCTGGGTGCGCGGGTCATCATCACCTCGTCCAGCGACGACAAGCTCGCGCGTGCCCGGGAGCTGGGCGCCTGGCAGACCATCAATTACGTCGCCTACCCCGATTGGGGCGAGAAAGCGCTTGCCCTCAGCGATGGGCGCGGCGTCGACGCTGTCGTGGAGGTGGGCGGCGCCGGCACGCTCGAGCGGTCCATCGCCGCCACCCGGGTCGCCGGGACCATTGCCCTGATCGGAGTGCTCACCGGCGGCGAGATCAATCCCGCCGCGGTCATGCGCAAGTCCATCCGGCTGCAGGGGATCTATGTCGGGCCGCGGCGCCTGTTTCAGGACATGAACAGAGCCGTCACGCACCATCGTTTGAAACCGGTGATCCACCGCACGTTCGCCTTCGACGAAGCCCCCGCGGCGTTTCATGCCATGGCCCAGGCCGGACATTTCGGTAAGCTGGTGGTCGTGCTTTAAGATACGTGCCCGCAGCCGCGCTCGTGCCGACGCCGCGGCATTGACGCAGAGGACTACTCCCAGTGGCTCAGATGAATTTCGCCTCCGACACCGCCGCACCGGTGCATCCCGACGTCTTCCCGGCTCTCGTGAAAGCCAATGAGGGTGCGGCACCCAGCTACGGCGCCGACGGCCTCAGCGAGACGCTGCGCGGGAGATTGCGAAGCCTGTTCGAGACCGATCGCCTCGCCGCGTCGATCGTGGTGTCGGGAACCGCCTCCAACGCCCTCGCCCTGAGCATGCTGACGCCCTCCCACGGCGCAGTCCTGTGCCACGAGGCGGCGCACATATACGAGCACGAGCGCGGAGCCCCCGAGTTTTACACCGGCGGCGCCAAGCTGCTGCTGCTGCCGGGTGAGGACGCGCGTATCGACGAGAGCGCCCTGGCCGGAGCGCTCGCGACCCGTGACCCGGGCTTTGTCCACGAGAGCCCGGCTTTCGCGCTGTCGCTGTCCAACCTCACGGAGCATGGCACCGTCTACACCCCCGATGCCGTGGTAGCCCGGGCCGCCGCCGTCCGGGCGCAAGGCCTGGGGGTGCATATGGACGGCGCGCGTTTCGCGAACGCGGTGGCCGCATGCGGAGCGGCGCCGGCGGAGCTGAGCTGGCGCGCCGGCGTCGACGTCCTGTCGTTCGGCCTGACCAAGACCGGCGGCATCAGCGCGGAGATCGTGATCCTGTTCGGCGAGACCGCGGACCGCTTCGACGAGTTGGAGGCGCGGCGCAAGCGCGCGGGCCTGATGCCGCCCAAGGCGCGTTATGCCGCGGCCGAGGCTCTGGCCATGCTCGAGGATGACCTGTGGCTCACACTCGCGCGGCGGGCGAACGCCGCCGCCTCACGACTGTTCACCGCCCTGTCGGAGATTGAAACCGCGGAGGTGCTTCATCCCGTGGAAGGTAATCTCGTTTTCGTGCGTTTTCCGCAGAGCGTGATTGACAGGCTCGACGAGGCAGGTGTGGGCTTCTACAGGCGGGGAGGGGAGCGGGTGGTTCGGCTGGTGTGCTCCTGGGCGACGAGCGACCGCGAGATCGGCGACTTGCTCGACGTCGTCCAGCGGGAGAGCTGAAGGCCGCTCGTTGGCGTCGCCCGCGGCGCGAGCCGCGGCCCCACTGTCGCTGAGTTTGCAGGTGGGGCTCAGCGCCCGCCGCCGTCCTGCAGGAGGCTTTTGACGGTCTCGAGGAGGCGGCGGCCGGATACCGTGTCCGCGGAGTCGAAAATCCTGCGGATGCGGCCCTGGGGATCGACGATGATCAGGCCGTCGTTGTGGGTGATGTCGTAGCCCACGTGGGCCTTGCGCGCGAGCTCGTTGACCACCTCCGGCTGCGGCGTCTGCTCTGGTCCTTGTGCGCCTCCGCTGTCGCTGTCCTCTACCCGCTCGTAGCCGATATGGAAGCCGCCGGTGACAATCTCGTGGATCGCCGCGGGTTGACCGGTGAGGTATTGCCAGTGGAGGTCGGACGGGTCCCAGCCGTACTCCTTCATGAATGCCCGCATCTCGCGCGGGCCGGTTCCGCCGGGGTCGACGTTGAAGGCGACGATGGCCACCTTGTCCTGAAGCGCCGAGGTCTCGAGCAGGTGCGCGAAGCCGACCAGGTGCGCGGCAATGAGCGGACAGTACGTCGTGCAGTAGGGGAACAGGAAGGTCACCACCTGCACCTTGCCCTTGAACTCCTCCGAGGCGACGCGTTTGCCGAGCTGGTTGGTGAGTCCGTGGTATTCCGGCGCCTTACCGAGCACGGGCATGGCTGATGTTCCATCGCTTCCGCCGGCCGAGAGACGGCCCAGCGTCCAGCCGATCGCGGCGGCCAGCAAGAAACCCACGGCGATGATGCCGGCCGTGAACCAATGTCTCGACCTGTCACTCATAGATAGATTACCGACCTTGCTGCGAGGTCGTTGGAACCCGGAGGGGTGGTTGCCACCGATTGTGAGGGGGTACGCGTACCGGCCGTCACGCGCCGAAGGCGGAAGTCTACCTTAGCGGTTGATGCCCCCGGCCGCAAGCTGGGGCGGACTCCAGCGGTCCGCCATCGCCCTCAGGAGGAGAATCAGATGAGGCATTGGTTTTGCCTCGCCCAGGTCGCGGCTCAGGCGCCGAGGTCCCGCTTTTTCTGCTCGAACTCCTCGCGGTTGATCTCCCCCCGCGCGTAGCGCTCTTCCAGAATCTCCAGCGCGCTGGACGACGGCGGCCTGCGCCCCGATCCGCTCCACAGCAGCTTCGCCAGCGCAATGATGCCGGCGATCACCGCCAGCCAGAACACTGCCATCCATAGTCCTCCGAATCCCACCCAGCCTCCGCCCCAACCGCCGCCCATCATCGCCCCTTGCTCCATGGCTCGGAATCGAACAACCTGCGACGCACAGCCGTCGGCATGGAAGGCGACGTCTTCTTCATGGGCAGATTCTCCGTCCGTTCACCCGGCCAGCGAGTCGCGGACCCGTTCCAGGCGGCCGCGCACCTGCGCTGCGAGCGCGTCGACCCCCGGCTTGTCCACCAGGCTCAGCACGGCTTCGGGATCCATGAAAGCCACGGTCACGGAGCCGTCTGCTTCCTCGCGGACCACAACGTTACAGGGCAGGAGCAGTCCGATGTCCGGGTCCGCTTCCAGTGCCTGGTGGGCAAGCGACGGGTTGCAGGCGCCGAGTATGCGGTAAGGCCCGCCTTCCACCCCCAGCCGTTCCTTCATGGTCTTCTGAACATCGATATCGGTGAGCACGCCAAAGCCTTCGACCTTGAGGGCATCGGTAACGCGTGCGACCGCCTGGTCGAATTCATCCTGCAATGTGGTACTGAAACCATACATATGCGCTCGTCTCCGGTATTAGTCTCACGGACCGCCGCTGTTTCGGCTCACGCTCCGGCGAGTCCTCCAGTGTTGGACCACTAATGATACGCGATGCTCCCCTTGTCGCATTGTCGGGTCAACACCGGGAAGGGTGAATGTCTCGTGCCCGGCGCACACGGGGGCAGCAAGGGCCGACCTCGCTCATCGCCGCAGTGCACTCCGGGCGCCCCGCGGGCGGCGTCGCGCTGCCACAGCGGCGTGATCCTGGCGCCGCAGTCCAATGCCTTGCGGGATGCCGCGAGGGACGTGGAACCCGGGAACGGTTCCGCTTCGATACGGTTGCGTCAAGAAGGCTCGCCGTGCCTCTGCCTGAATGTGCCTTTGGTCCGCCTTCCTGGCACCTCGCCGTCGAGGTGCGAAAAATATGCACGCGCCCCTCTTTACGAGGCCTCGCACCGGGAATAACTTAGCGCGCGGTTCAGGCGCCTTACCTACATCATCGATGAACAAGCAGGTGAAACTTACCGATACGGACGGGCAGATCGCTCGTCTGGCCGATGCCGTTCGCCGGCGCGCCCCCCTGGACGCGGCGGAAGCGCTTCGCAACGAGTCCGACGAGACCATCGCTGAGGTGCTGCGTAATCTGCATCCCTCGACGGCATTCAAGGTTCTTCTGCGGCTGCCCGAGGAACGTCGCGCGAGCATACTGGCACTGTCGGGCAACGGAGTGGCGCAGAGCTGGGCCGTGGCCCAGACGTATCCCGAAGGCAGCGTCGGCCGGCTGATGGAGCCGATGCCGGCGGTGTTCCCGCCGGATGCGACCGTTGCCGATACCGTCGCGCGGATCCGGCGGCTCGTCGAGGACGTTCCCGTCACCTACGCCTACGTCGTCGACGACGCCGGGCGGCTTCTGGGCCTGGTGGTGATGCGCGATCTCCTTCTCGCGGCCGCGAATAACAAGCTCAGCGATATCATGCTGGAAGCACCGTTCTACTTCACGGCGGAGACCTCGATATCCGATGCGATGCAGGCGGTGGTCTATCGCCATTATCCGGTCTACCCCGTGTGCGACAAGGACAAGGTGCTGTTGGGCGTAGTGCACGGTTACATGCTCTTCGAGCAGCAGAAGTTCGAGATCAGCGCCCAGGCCGGCCGGATGGTGGGTGTCGACAAGGAGGAACACCTGACGACGTCGTGGCAGCGTTCCCTGAAGTTCCGCCATCCCTGGCTGCAGTTGAACCTCTTCACCGCGTTCATTGCAGCGGGGGTGGTCAGCCAGTTCGAGGACACTATCTCCAAGGTCGTCGTGCTGGCGGCGTTCCTGCCGGTGCTCGCCGGGCAGTCCGGCAACACCGGCTGTCAGGCGCTGGCGGTGACGCTGCGGGCGATGACCTTGGGAGAGTTCAAGCCCGGCCTGCACTGGTTTGCCCTGTACAAGGAAACGCTGCTGGGGGTATGGAACGGGTTCCTCGTGGGTCTGGTTGCGGGCGCCGGCATGTATTTTTACGCCCACAGCAATGGTTCATCGAGCCCTCTGATTCTGGGGCTGGTGGTGCTGATGGCGATGACCGGAGCGTGCATCGCCAGTGGCATCAGCGGCGTCGTGGTGCCGCTCACCCTCAGGCGGCTCGGCGCCGACCCGGTCACCGCGTCCAGCATCTTTCTGACCACCGCCACGGACGTAATGAGCATGGGCCTGTTTCTGTGGCTGGCGAAACTGCTTGTCTCTTCCTGAGCACGGATCGGCTGCGCACGGGATTCCTGACGCGTCCGCCTGCGGGCCCCCGCGGCGATGGAAGCACTCAGCCTCCGGAGGCCGTCCCCGAGGCGACGAGCTCCGCCGCGGCGCACTCGCTTCGATGGCAGGGAGTCTGGCGAGCCGCGCGCATCGCGTTGCCGTACCACTCCAGCTCTTCCAGGAACTCGGCGGCGCGCTTGTCGTAGACCGGGTCTTTCGGCGTGCCGTCCTCGTCGAAGGCATTCTGGACCTTCGGGATCGGCAGCAGAGACGGGATGCTGGACATGCCCAGCTCCGCCAGCATCGCGCGCAGCGTCATCGCGGCGCGCACGCCGCCGAAGGACCCTCCCGAGTAGCAGACGATGGCGGACGGCTTCCAGAAGTACTCCTCGAGGAAATGGTCCAGCAGGTTGGACAACGCGGGGGGCACGGTATGGTTGTACTCGCCGGATACGACGATATAGGCGTCGGCGGCGATGACGATCTTCGCTATCCGCTCGAGCGTCGGCGGTGCTTCGCCCGGCCCGTACTCCTTGTACATTTTGTCGATCAGCGGTAATGGATATTCGAGCGGATCGATCAGGGTGACCTCGTGTCCGCGGTCCCTGCAGGCCCCGACGACGAACTTCGCCGCCTTGATGCCTTGTCGCGCGGAACGCACGGACCCGTACAACACGACCAGTTTGAGCGACATCGCACCTCCTCGTAATCATCGTTGCGGGGGAATATCTCGAACGGACCCGTATGCTTTCGGCCAGGCGGGCCGCAGGAACCACGCTGTCCATCATACCCCATGAGTCGGTTTCGCCTTGATGGACAAAGGCTGTCCGTCGCCGTGTACCGATCCGGCAACGGGACCGGTTTGGCGACCTTTCGGTGCGAGTGGATTTGCGCCGGACGCCTGCCCTCTGCTAAATCTTCACGAATGCCACCTTCCAATAAGCAGCCCCCCGTTCCGCCGGAACGGGCTCAAACCGTGAGACAGCGGATCATCGAGTGTCTGGAGGGCGGGCCGGTGCCCATCGGTATGCTGTCTCAGGAAATCGGCCTCTCGGAGAGGCAGCTTCGCGACCAGCTCTCGAGCCTGCGCAAGCAGGTCTCACTCGCAATCACGCCCGCCCGATGCGGCGGGTGCGGATTCGAATTCAAGGACAGGCGCAGGATTGGAAAGCCGGGCAAATGCCCCCGGTGCCGGAGCACGCATATTCACGAGCCGTTGTATTCGATCGCGGGAGCCCGGAGTGCAAGTGCGGTGGCCGGCCCGTCCGGAATACCTTAAGCTCGGATTCACGCCATACCCGGCTTGATATTTGGAGGTGCTCGAATGTCAGACAGGTCCATCAGCAGATTTCCATGCCCCGATCTCGACACACTGCCGGAAGACGTCCGGACGAGGATCCTGACCGTACAGGAGAAGTCCGGTTTCGTACCGAACGTCTTTCTTGCCCTGGCGCACCGCCCGGACGAGTTCCGGGCATTCTTCGCCTACCACGACGCGCTCATGGAAAGGGACAGCGGCCTCACCAAGGGCGAGCGGGAGATGATCGTGGTGGCGACCTCGGGGCTCAATCAATGCATCTACTGCGTGGTGGCCCACGGCGCAATCCTCAGGATTCGCGAGAAGAACCCCCTGATTGCCGACCAGGTCGCCACCAACTACCGCAAAGCGGACATCACCCCGAGACAGAAGGCGATGCTGGACTTCGCCGCAAAAGTCGCGCTGAGGGCGTACGAGATCAATGACGCGGATTTCGAGACTCTTCGGAGCCACGGCTTCACCGACGAAGATATCTGGGACATAGGCGCCATCGCGGGATTCTTTGCGCTGTCGAACCGTCTCGCCAACATGATGGACATCCGCCCCAACGACGAGTTCTACCTCATGGGGCGGGTGCCGAAGCAATAGTGCGGCGGGTTACGTAAGCTCCCTCACCCCGGGGAGCGTCATCTCACCCGCGGCATCAGATCCACACGTCGTTCCGGGCTGTTCGCTCGCCGGGAGCCTGGTCGCCCGTGTTCGGCACTCCCCTGGGCTCGATCAACAGGATCTTGACCTCGTCCTCGGCAAACGGCTTGTGCTCGATGCCCCTCGGTACGACGAACATCTCGCCCTTGCCCAGTTCGACGCAGCCGTCCCGGAAATCGATGCGCAGCCTGCCGTCCAGAACGATGAATGTCTCGTCGGTATCGCTGTGGCTGTGCCAGACGAAGTCTCCCTGTACCCTCACGAGCTTGAACTGATAGTCGTTCATCTCGGCCACGACCCTGGGAGTCCATTGCTCACCGAAGAGTCTGAACTTGTCCTCGAAATTCAATGCTTTGTATTTCATGCGGCTTGCCCCGACGTCGTCGATGACTGGATGTAAGGCGTTTGCCCGGCCCGATCGTGCTGGGATAGTATTATCCTACAACGGCTGAGGAGAACCGCATGTCCCGCTACCGGCTCGCGCAGTTGAACGTCGCCTTGATGAAGGAGCCGCTGGAGTCGCCTTCAATGGCGGATTTCTTGGCCAATCTGGACCGCGTCAACGCCCTTGCGGACCGTGCGCCGGGCTTTGTCTGGCGTCTGCAGACCGACGAGGGAGACGCGACGTCGCTGCGCCCCATGGGAGACGACATGCTGGTCAATATGTCCGTCTGGGAGGACCTTGGATCACTGCGCGACTTTGTATACAGGTCGGGCCACGTCGACATCATGCGACGGCGCAGGGAATGGTTCGAGCACATGGGCGAGGCCTATGTGGTGTTGTGGTGGGTCCCACGGGGACATCGCCCGTCCCTGGAGGAGGCACAGGGGCGCCTCATGCACCTGCGGCGCAACGGTCCAAGTCCGCACGCGTTCAGTTTCCGGAAGGCTTTTCCGGCGCCGGACGGCCTCGACACGGTAGCGGCGGCGTCTGCGGGTGAGGAATGCCCGGCGCTCTAGCAGCAGGTTCTTCTATGATGCCGAACACGATGCGATCGACTGGCTTCTCAACGGGCGGGAGCCTTCATCCGGCGGGCAGGCGATGACGGAGGAGATGTTCGAGACCTTCGACGACGAAGGCGAGCCGACGGGCCTGGTACCGCGCTCCCGGGTGCACCGCGAGGGACTGTGGCATCGCGCCGCGAACGTGTTTCTGTTCCGGTCGGATGGACGGCTGCTCATTCAGCGCCGGCAGCCCGACAAAGACGTCTGGCCCGGGGCATGGGACCTCAGTGTGGGCGAGCATCTCAAGCCTGGAGAAAGCTACGAGCGCGCCGCCCTGCGCGGGCTTTGGGAAGAGCTCGGCGTCGAGGGAGTCTCTCTGGAGGCTCTCGGCGGGGTCGCACGGTCGCGCGTGGAAGTGCCGCGTGCCGGGGTCAGGGATTACGAGCTGCAGCGATCGTATCGGGTAGTGTTCGACGGTCCGATCTCGGAGGATCCGGGCGAGGTCGCCGAGACCCGGCTGATCGACCTCAGCGAGCTCGCTGCTGCGTTCACGGCGCGCCCCGGGGACTTCACCCCCTGGTTCAGGGAACGGACCGCCGACGCGGGTTTGTTGGCCGGGCTCTAGCAGGATGTCGAAAAACGCCATCCTGGCCTTTTTCAACGCGCCGAGCACGGCGCATGTCCGCTACTCGGCTACGCCGAATCAAGCACTTACAGTGCTTGATTCGCGGCGAGACCTCCCTGTCCCGCACTAGCAGGCT
>JBAUWJ010000211.1:0-13122 GCA_049583715.1 Arenicellales bacterium
TTTATCCAGGACGCATCGATCGCTCGCCGTGTGGAACCGGCACCAGCGCCCGGCTGGCGGTGCTGCACGCACGGGGGGAGATCGAGACGGGCCGGAGCGCGACCTTTCTGTCCACCATCGACAGCCGTTTCGAAGGCGAGGTGCTGCGCATCGCCACCGTTGGCGGACGCCCCGCCGTCATTCCGCGGATCTCGGGTCGCGCATGGATCTATGGTCTCTACCAGCTCGGGGTGGACCCCACCGACCCTTATCCCCTCGGATACACACTGGCCGACACCTGGGGGCCGGAGCTCACCGCGGGGCAGTGAATGCCGGGGCCGTGCACACGGCGATTGACGCAACCGTCCCGAAGTCTGTCCGTTTCGTTCCGGCACGGGACGCGGACTCCCGGTAAGCTGATCCGATGCGGAAGTGTTGGCGGAGACTGCGGCTCGTCGATGCACAACGCCGCCCGATGATCAGCAGAACCAGTAAAACCACAAAGACGATTGCGGAGGAGAAGATCATGATACTCAAACACCGTTGGCAGGCGGGGCTGCGCGCCCTCGCGCTCGCTTTGGGCTGCGCGTTTCTCGTCGCCGTGCCGATCTCCCAGGCTCGCGCCGACGACAAACTCGAGCTGATCGAGCCCGGCAAGCTGGTCGTCGCTTTCAATGGCGACATGCCGGGCACCGGCTGGCAGGATGGCCATCTCATCGGTCTCGACGGCGAGCTCATGCAGTGGATCGCCGGGCAGCTCGGGCTCCAGGTGAAACCCGCCCTGATGGAGTGGGCAGGCGAGATCGCCTCGGTCAAGTCCCGCCGCGTGGATATCATGCACGGGATGATGGGCTGGAACGACCAGCGCATCAAAGTGATCAACATCACCGACCCCATCTACTACGGCGGCGCCAACATCACCCAGCGCAAGTCCACCAACTGGTCCACCATCAAAGAGCTCGAGGGGCACACCATCGCTACCATCCAGGGCTTCGGCTGGATCGATCAGCTCAAGCAGATCAAGGGCTCGACCCTGAAGCTGTATGACACCAGCGACGCGGCGATCCGCGACCTGCTCGCCGGACGCATCGATGCCCTGTTCGCCGACCCGCCGCTCATTCAGTACGCGATCTCGAAGAACCCGCAGTGGCAGATTCATGCCGTGCCGGTTCAGCAGGATTTCGACAAGCGCTACTCCCTGCTCACGGGCAAGTACAACGTGGTCTTCGGCGTGAGCAAGGACGCGCCGAATCTGCTGAAGGCGGTGAACGAGAAGATCGCCGAGATCTGGAAGACCTGCCGCAACCTGGAGGTCGCCAAGAAGTACGGACTCGGCAATCGCTCGTGGTTCGATCCGGGCTCGTTGAACCTGCGCGCCGGTGTCGACCGGCCGAAGGACTGGAAGCAGCCGACCCTGCCCGCGAGCTGCAAGTAACAACAGCGACAGTCCGTTACGAAGGCCGGCGCCGCCCGGCCTTCGTGGCTTTCGTCCGACCTGCCCTTGCCGAGGGAGGCTATCGATGAGCGAACCCCTGCTACGCGTCGAGGAACTGTACAAGAGCTTCGGACAGCTCGAGGTGCTGGCCGGCGTCGACATGGCCCTGGAACGCGGCCACAAGACCGCCATCATCGGGCCGAGCGGCTGCGGCAAATCGACCCTCTTGCGCTGCATCAACTACATGGAAACACCGACCAGCGGGCACATTTACCTGGAAGACGAGCTGTTCGGCGAAACGAAGTCGAACGGACAGTTCGTGCGCATGACCGAGAAACAGCTCGCCCGGCAGCGCCAGCACGTGGGCATGGTGTTCCAGGGATTCTATCTGTGGCCGCATCTGAACGCCCGCCAGAACGTCTCCATCGCGCCCACGAAGGTGCGCGGCATGTCGGAGCGGGAGGCGCGCGAGCTCGCCGAGGCCATGCTTGCGAAAGTGCACATGGTTCACAAGGCGGACGAGTACCCCGAGCGGCTTTCGGGCGGGCAGCAGCAGCGCGTCGCCATCGCCCGCGCCCTCGCCCAGGAGCCCAAGCTCATGCTGTTCGACGAGCCCACGTCGGCGCTGGACCCGGAGCTGGTGGGGGAGGTGCTCAAGGTCATCCACGAGCTCGCCGAGGAGGGCCGCTCCATGGTGCTCGTGACCCACGAAATACGCTTCGCGCGCGACGTTGCCGATTGGATCATCTTCATGGGCGACGGTGGGATCATCGAGCAGGGCCCGCCGGCAGAGGTCATCGGCAACCCTCAGCACGAGCGCACCCGCGCTTTCCTGCGTCAGATTCTCGAGCAACACTGAATCCGGAGACCTCGCCGTGAACTTCTCCGAAATCCCCTCGCTGGTCGAGCCTCTGCTCATCGGCGCGGTCACCACGGTGGAGATCACCTTCGCCTCGCTTCTGGTCGCCGTGGTCATCGGCCTGAGCTTCGCGCTCATCAAGATCTCGCGCCTGAAGGCCCTGCACTGGATCATCGATATCTACGTGGAGATATTCCGCGGGACCCCGGTGCTCGCCCAGCTCTTCATCATCTACTTCGGCCTGGCCTATGTCGGGGTCAAGGTCAACGCCTTCCCGGCCGCCATCATCGGGCTCGGCCTCAACGGCGGGGCGGTCCTCACCGAGGTGTTTCGCGCCGGGTTCGCGGCTATTCATCACGGCCAGCGCGAGGCCGCCCTGAGCGTGGGCATGACGCCGTGGACGACGATGCGCTACATCATTCTGCCTCAGACCTGGCGCATCACTCTGCCTCCGCTCGGCAACTACGCGATCGCACTGCTCAAGGACACCGCCGTGGTCTCCGCCATCGCCGCGCCCGAGATCATGTTCTACGCGCGCAACCTGGTGACCTCGACCTTTCAGACCACGCTCATCTACATTCTCGCCGCCTTGCTCTACTTTTGCCTGAGCTTCCCGCTGGCGCGGCTGGTCGATCGCCTCGAGCGGCACGGGAGGCAGTGGACGTGAGCGCATTCTTCTCTGTTTACGTGGAACACTGGTCGAACTGGTGGCCACAACTGGTGCCCGCGGTCTGGAACACCATCCTTCTTACCGTGTTCTCGTTCCTGCTGGCAGTTGTGATCGGCGTCGTTCTCGCCCTCGGCAAGCTCAGCCATTTGAAACCGGTGCGCGGCTTCTGCATCGGCTACATCGAGGTGACACGCGGCATACCGTCGCTCGCCCTGCTGTTTCTCATCTATTACGGTTTGGTCCCCCTCGGGATCGTGGTCGATGCTTTCGTCGCCGGTTTCGTCGGCCTCGGGATGAGCGCCGGCGGCTACCTCGCCGAGGTGTTCCGCAGCGGCATCCAGGCCGTGCATCGGGGCCAGCGCGAGGCGGCGCTCGCGGTGGGCATGACGCCTATAAAGACCTTTCGCTACATCATCTTCCCGCAGGCGCTGCGCGTCGTGCTTCCGCCTTTGCTCAACATGGTCATCATCCTGCTCAAGGACACGTCGATCTGCTCGCTCATCTCGGCGCCCGAGCTGACGCTGCGCGCAAAAGACCTCGCCATGATGTCCTTCCTGCCCATGCATCTGTTCCTGCTGGCGGGCGTGCTCTATTTCCTCATGGCCTGGCCGCTCTCGCTCGTCACCCGCCGGGTCGAAAGGCGCATGCGCCGCGGCATGCGCGGTGCGACCGGCTAGATAGTGCTCACCATGGATGATTTCCGCGAGCGGGTAGCGATCGTCACCGGAGCGGCCAGCGGCATCGGACGAGAGGTGGCGAGCGAGCTCGCCGCACGGGGCGCGACGGTCGTGATCGCGGACGCCGACGAGGCGGGCGCGCAAGCCGTGGCCGGGAAGCTGTGCAGCCGCGGTGGGACTGCCTCGGCCAGCGTCGTCGATGTGTCCAGGGTCGGCGACGTCCAGCGCATGGTGGCGGAGACCATCCACCGCCTCCGGCGCATCGACATCCTGGTGCACAGCGCCGGTGTGGGCATCGAGCGTTCGTTTCTCGACACCACGCCCGAGGAGTGGCGCCGGCTCATCGAAGTGGACCTGTCGGGCACGTTCTTCTGCTGCCAGGCCGCCGCCCGCGAGATGGTGGACCGGCGCTACGGGCGCATCATCACCCTGTCGTCCACCGCCGGTGTGCGCGGCGGCACCGGCCGCGCCGCCTACGGTGCCGCCAAGGGCGGCGTCATCAGCCTCACGAAGGTGATGGCCGTGGAGCTCGCCCCGTTCGGCATCACGGTCAACACCCTCGCCCCGGGCGCCGTGGAGACGGAGCTGGTGGCACGCATGCACTCGCCCGAGACCCGGCGCGTTTATACGGCGGGCATTCCGGTGGGGCGCTACGGCACACCCGCGGAGATCGCGGCGACGGCGGTGTTTCTCGCGAGCGAGGCGGCCAGCTACGTGACCGGCCACGTGCTCGCCGTGGACGGGGGTTTTCTGGCTGCCGGCGTGATGCATCGCAGGACCCACGCTTCGCCGGGCCGATGACGGCAGGTGAAGCCGGGGCCTGCCGGGGCACGCGCCCCGCCGATCGACCGCTGGAGGCGGTGCGCTTATCATTGAATGGTCGTATCCGGTGGCCCAGCCCCGGATGCGCGACCCACGCAGGAGGAGAATCCGATGAGTGAACGATACGACGCAATCATCATCGGCGCCGGCATCATCGGCGCCGCCCTCGGACTGGAGCTCTCGCGCCGCGGCTGGAAGACGCTCAACCTGGACCGGCTGCCGGCGTCGGGCTACGGCTCGACCAGCGCCTCGTGCGCCATCATCCGCACCCACTACTCCACCGTGGACGGCGCGGCCATGGCCTATGAAGGCTACTTCTATTGGAAGCGCTGGGCGGATTTTCTGGGCGTCGAGGACGAGCGGGGGCTGGCCGAGTTCCGCGATACCGGTTGCCTGGTCATGAAGACCGAGCAGAACGGCCACCTCGAGAAGATCAAGGCCAACATGGATGCGCTTGGCATTCCCTATGAGGAATGGGACCTGGCGCGCATCCGGGCGCGGCTTCCTTTCTATGAGACGAAGCACTTCGGCCCGCCCCGCCGCCCCGACGATCCCGGATTCGGCGAGGCCGACGACCAGCCCCTGGCGGGCGGAGTTTTCTTTCCGGCCGCCGGCTACATCACTGATCCTCAGCTCGCCACACACAACCTCCAGCGGGCCGCCGAAGCTGCAGGAGCCGCCTTCCGTTTCAATGCCGATGTCGTCGAGATCCGGAAGAACCCGGACGGCCGCATGGCCGGCGTGACGCTCGCCGGTGGTGAGCAGATCGACGCGCCCGTGGTGGTCAACGTGGCCGGACCGCACTCATACAAGGTGAACGAGATGGCCGGGGTCACCGCCGACATGAACATCGGGACCAAGGCACTGAAGGTCGAAGTGGCCCATGTCCCTATGCCGGTCGACGACTACGACGAGACCGGTCTCGTGACCTCGGACTCGGACATCGGCTGCTACTCGCGTCCCGAGAAAGGCAGCTTCCTGCTCATCGGCAGCGAGGATCCACCGTGCGATACGCGGGAGTGGGTGGACCCGGACGACTTCGATCGCAACTTCAGTGAGCAGTGGCGCGTGCAGGTGCTGCGCATGGCCCAGCGCATCCCGTCGCTCGGCATCCCGAGCCAGTTGCGGGGCGTCGTGGATCTCTACGACGTCGCCGACGACTGGATACCCATCTACGACAAATCCCGCGTGCCCGGCTACTACATGGCCATCGGCACCAGCGGCAACCAGTTCAAGAACGCCCCGGTCGCGGGCGCGCTGATGGCCGAGCTCATCGCAAGCTGCGAAGCCGGCCACGACCACGACGCCGAGCCCCTCCAGTTCCGTCTCGAGCACACCAATCGCAGCATCGACCTGGGCTTCTACTCGCGCCGACGCACCATCAACGAGGAGAGCAGCTTCTCAGTGCTCGGCTGAGCCCGCCCCCCGGGGCCGTAACGCCGCAACGCGGCGCCACCGAAGCGACCTTCCAGCTTGCCTGTCAGCGGGGATCGCCGATTCGGCTTGCGTGCTTCTCGACCTCGAACACATGGGGATCGTCCACCGACATCTTTCGGAGCGAATCCGCCAAGTTGACCAGGTATTCCATGTTGGAGCCACTGGGTCCGTGGGAGCGGCGAATATGGCGCGCGATGTCCTCCTCGGGTGCGGGGCCGAGGAAGGCAGGGTTGTCTTCCAGGGCGATGTAGACCAGTCCGCGGGCGTGGTCGCCGTCTTGGAAATCCAGGCGGGTTTGGAGCCTCAGGTAACCGTTCTTCTCGCGGATATCGAGTTGCTCCAGCACGTCCGGCATGACCCGGTACGCGATACCGGTGCAAATCGCGCCGTGATCGGGAACCAGCGTGACTACTCGACCGGGGGCGTCCGGCGTGCCGCGGTGGTCATGGGAACCCTGCCAGAATCGCCGCACCCAGTGCCGGATGGTCGCGCGCCTGGATTCGAGGTACGGGAAGTCGACCTTGAAGATCAAGGACCCGTATCCGAACAGCCAGATGGTTTCTTCAGTCATCGGCGTACTCTACAGGATGTGCGATCGCCGTCTCCCGCGGGCCGATGCCGTGCCGAATATGGACTGAAGAGGCGTGGCAAGGCTAAGCGGCGCCATGAGCATCGAGTCCGCAAATGTAGCCCCAGGTCAGGCACGGCCCGAGGGTCGTACCGGCGCCGACGGCCTTCGAACCGAATGGGTTGGCCATGACGTTGCCGGCGGCGTAGAGGCCGGGAATCACTTCGCCCTGGTGATTGACCACCCGGCCGCGGGCATCGGTGCGCGGACCGCCTTTCGTGCCGAGGAAGCTCGCCTTGAAGGGGTAGGCATAAAACGGCGGCTTCTCGATGGTGCCCAGCGTCGGGCTCGGCTTGTTATCGGGGTCGGCCATGCGGCGCTGGTCCCAATAGGTCTTGCCGCGCCCGAAGTCCCCGTCGACCCCGGCGAGCGCGAAGCGACTGAATCGCTCGGCCGTCTCCACGAGGCCGTCTGCGTCGACGCCGATCTGCCGTGCAAGCCCCTCGAGCGTCGGATCACTGTAGCGCGTCGCCAGGGCGTTGGTCTTCGGCAAGGCCAGCGGATACTTGGCGGCGAACTGGCTGTCGTAGATCCGCCACGCCGGCAGGTGCAATGGCTCGCCGGTGTCGGGGTCGCGCTCGTCGAAGGCAAGGCTGATGTTCATCTCCTTCTCATTGACGAAACGCCGGCCGTGCCGGTTTACGATCATGGAGTGCGGCAGATAGTAGTCGCCGGCGGGGGCGCCCCGCGTCCGGCCTTCGTAGGGGACCGCCGTCGTGCCGAAAATCAACGCCTGGTCCATCCGTTCCAGCCTGGCGCCGACCTCGGCCGCCATGCGCTGGCCGTCGCCGGTATTGGTCGCGGGACTGCCGGTCCACTCGACGGGGCCGGGGAAATACTCGGCCATCATGTCCGTGTTCCACTCGAAGCCGCCGGACGCGAGCACGACCCCCTTGCGGGCATGCACTTCCAGCGTTTCGTTGTGTCGGGTGATCTCCACCCCCACGACCCGGCCGTCGCGGACGATCAAGCGACGCGCGGGCGCCTCGGCCCAAAGCTCGCATCCCTTGTCCAGGCAGCCGCGCAGCAAGCCGACGACCAGGGCATTGCCCATCACTCGCCTGCCGGTCACCATCCGGAACAGCATCCGCGGGCCGAAACGCAGCAGCACCCGATTGGCCCGGGCGTAGAAGTGATGGTCCATGACTTCCTCGTAGTTCAGCCACGGCGAGAACATCGGGCCTCGGATCCGTTTGCCCCAGGGCCCGAGCGCTGCGGCCGCCAGCGGCCGCGGCGAGACCATGCGGCCGAAGGGCTTGCCGCCCGGTGCCTCGACGTAGGGATCGGGCTCAAAGCAGGGTGTGAAGCGAAGCGGCGTGCGATCTTCGACGAAGGAGAGCATTTTCGACGCGTGATCGACGAAGGCGGTCCACAGCGGCTCCTCCACCTCCCGCCAGTCTTGCGGCGCCACGGCGCGGATGTAGTCGAGGGCTTCCTCGCGGGAGTCCGTCGCGCCGATCTCGGCCTGGTGGTGATGGCACGGTATCCAGATGCCCCCGCCGGACATAGCGGTCGTGCCGCCGACGAGGCCGGACTTCTCGAGCACCAGCACGCGCGATCCGAGCGACCCGGCGGTCAACGCGGCACTCAAACCCGCCGCGCCCGATCCGATGACCACCAGGTCGTACTCGTCCGCCGGTGTGCTCATCCGCTGCTGGTCTGGTTGCCTTGGTCGAGTGGCCATGATCCAAGACTACCCGAGAGGCAGTGTGAAGGCGAGGAGACGGGCGAGCGTACTACCACCACCGACCGCGAACAGACTCGGTCCGGATATATGTACAACGAAGACCGCCCGCATGACGCATTAGACGTGCCGCCTGTTGTCTGCTCCAACCAAATGCTGGAAAACTCCGGTCTCGAGCTGTCTACTTGACGGGAAAGCTTACGAAGCGTGTTGTCATGCGTATAACAAGGCTTTTTATTCTTCCGGACAATAGCACATTCGATGCGCTCTTATGTCTTCTGCTTCTGGCCTTGTTGGCATGCGGGAATGCAATATCCGGAATATCGATTCCCAGAAAAGGGCATAGTTTTCTCCATCCATCTCCCTTGGCCAGATCCATTACAAGTAAGTCTTGTGGACGATCCCTGAAATATCGCAGCGCCGCGTTGTTATGTTCTTCAAATCGTTTGACATAAATATCCTCGTTACCCTCCGGGCATCCAGCACCATATATCCATTTTCGCATTGCTGTTTCCTTACGGCCGAAATGCTCAACTTGACTCTTTATCCAGGATTCCGGATCTCTTAGCATCAATATGAACTTACTACCCGGAAATTCTTTATCCAGCTCCTTATAGATTATTGGCCACGGATTATCTTGGAACGCATCGAAATTCCTAGCCAATGCGCAGGCCATAGGGACCGCGTTCTTTTCAATGTTCGGATCACTTACTCCAAAGGGCCCGGTTACTCGATAGCCGAATTGTTCCAAAGCCACGGCAAGACTGGTCGTACCGGTTTTGTGGAAGCCTATACAGAAAACTTTGGTCCTCATGGTAGCGCCTTAGTGTTGATGCATAACACCAGCGCTCCGCCGCGTCAGTCTGCAGCGAACAGGGCAGAGCTGGTGGGTGGGGCATTCGGAAGAGCCGGGTTCAAGAGTAACCCGGCCATCTCCCGGCTCGGGTTTCGCACTCCGGGCGAAAATCCCATGAACTGTGTGACTGATGTCCATGAATTCCGATTGCGCTTAAGATTCAGTGTACCAGATGCCCGAAAGCCGCCAATATGATTTTTGAATTTGTGGATTACCAATTGTTGTCGGTTTCATATCCGAGCTGAACAAGGACATCCCCGAACCTGTCGAGAAACGCTTCCTTATGCTGTACACTGAAGTACCTTCTCCATTTCGTCGTGCGTGGAGAGGATACGTGGGGCATGTTCTCGATTTCCTGGGGCGATTTTCTTCCCAAGTCATGCCGTACGGCGACCTTCAGACCGACATCAGTTGCCGATTTGGAAAACCCGATGTGCGCGAATATCCTTCGAAGAGTGCCATCATAGTCATTCATCAAGTTCTCAAATGTAATCTCAAGTATATTGGGCATGTTGTACTTCCATTCCATCATGCTTTCTATGGTCCAGGCTCCATGGTTGTCCATTTCGAACATCAATCCACGTTCCTGAGATATCTGCAAGAGATTCTCCTGGTACGACTTGCCAGCCAGAGACTTCAGGTAGCTCACTTTCCACTCTCGGGGGCGATGCTCTTGTGAAGAGGGTACGCGCGGGCGTCTGATCGGTGGTGTCAGACTGAAGTCCGTATTGATACACCATTGCTCCGTTGTACGACGATGATAGAGGTAGCCCGAAACAATTACGTCCCTGGGATCTCTGACAATATGGACGCCAACGAACGGTTTCGATATCCGAGAAACATCGATAAGCGAATGGCGAAACAGGATCACATCAGCATCTGCTGGTACCTGTGTTTGTTTCCCGCTGCAACCCCTGAATCTCAAATGGTTGGCTGCACAGATTTCGCTGAAAGCTTTCGTAAGCAACTTTGTGCCCGCTTTGTGATAACAGAAGAGGCATATGGGAATTGATCTTGACCTTCCCTTGAATGATTTCATGTTACTCCCGCCTTGACTTTCGTAGCTCTCGTTCACCCGTTGTCTGCCAGGCTGACTGGATATCCGGGGTCTATATTTGTAGATCGGCTGGACATATCGGGATTGGGGCTTAAGACGCAGGCCGTGGACACGGGTCGTTTGGGCTACCACCAATTGACGGACACGTTGAACAACTGGTTCAAGCTTGCGCTGCACCCCGATCCACCATCGCCGCCGGTCCTCCCGCCACCGGTGGCCGCGATGCTGATGACAATAGCGCTGGCCGGGATGGGAAACGATGGATTCGAGATGTTGAACGTCTGGGAACCGCTCGTAGTATAGCTCAGACCACAGCTTCCTGGCGCGCTCCTTGTCCGCGGGGATGCTCGATGTGACCGTGTTCGCCTGTTCCCGTGACGGCGGTAGTGGAACTTGCCGGAGTTCGGCGCGAACTGCGCTATTTGAGTCGCGGCTCGTAAACAGTAAAGGCACGCCCTCGCACGCATGCGAGCGCATGGGCCGGCAGGGGCTTTCTCACACCCCGCGACTCGGCGTCAAGAGCCGACCCGCGCCACATAGACCGTACTGGCCGACTCGCCGCCGGTGTACGGGTTGTGGAATGTTACCCGGTGGGTCTGAGACTCGGCGAACACGCTTTGCAGGCTTTGTTCAAAACCGACGTCCGGCCGGTCGTTCGACCATAGTCCAAAGACTCCGCCGGGTCTCAGGTGCGCGGCGGCATGGCGCAGGCCAGCGGGGTCATAGAAGCGTTCGTTGCCTTCGTCCAGCCAGTGGTGCGGCGAGTGGTCGATGTCCACGAGCAGGGCGTCGAAGCGCCGGCCGGGCGACTTCACATCGAGGCCGCGTTCGGGATCGGCGACCAGGACGAAGAAGTCGCCCTGCAACAGCCGGCAGCGGAGATCACCCGTCAAGCACCCGCCCAGCGGGACCAGGCGGCGCCGGTGCCAGTCGATCACGTCTTCGAGGTACTCGATCACGACGAGCGAGCGCACGTTCTCGTGGTGCAGCACGGCTTCGGCCGTATAGCCGAGCCCCAGGCCGCCCACCGCCACGTCCAAGGGTCCATCCGGCAGCATGGCCAGGGCGAGGTCCGCCAGCGCGATCTCGCCGTCGGTGAACAGGCTCGACATCAGAAACTCGTCGCCGAGCTTGATCTCGTGGATATCCCGGCCCGGGAAACGGGGGTCCGTCCGGCGGCGCAGAACCAGCTCGCCAAGCGGCGTCGGACGATAATCGAGCTCTTCGAAATCCATAACCATCGTAGTCGGCATTCAGGCCGACATGTCGCGATAGATCCAGATCAACAGCTTTGCACTCGATGTCACCATCAGTGGGCCTTCGCGGGTCGGCCTTACAGTTTCGTGGACAGTATACCGAACTCCTTCGACGAGACCTCTACCCGCGGCACAGACAATCTCGTACATCTAATGCCCGGCCGCGCCGTTGTTGAGTCGGCTCCGGACGAAGCGGTCCGCCTAAACACCGGGGTCACCGATTTAGGCGAGTTGGTGGTCCGCTCTCGGTCGCTGAGCGGACCTTCGGTTCGAGACTCCCGACCGGCCGTTTGCAACTCGAAGCGGACATCCAAGCCGGGTGCTCTTCTGCCTGCCGCCCGGTTCGAACCCGTTCGCCCCGAGCGATAAGCCTTGAGCCCATGGTTCCACAGGCGTACCTCAAGAAGCCGTAGAGCGGAAAGACCGATCCGCCGGTCTCAAACAGTCTTGTTCTGTGACTCTTCGCACAGACAGTTCCGGCGGTACGTGGCGATGGTCTGCCCAAGAACGAGAGGAGGTCATCGTGAAAACAAGAGCCTTTGCAGTCGGATGCCTTGCTTCACTGGTGCTATCTTCCCCGGCGATGGTGTACGCCGGACCGGGGGGACCCTGCAAACCGATCAACTCGCTCCCTGCGACGATCACGAGTAGCGGTATATATTGCCTCGCCAAGGATCTCTCGACGTCAATCAGTGGTGCGACGGATGCCGCGATCCGCATCAACGCGGATGATGTGGTCCTGGATCTGCAGCAGCACGTTCTGGACGGCTCGTCCGCCGATACCGCCAGCACTCTGGCGACGGGAATCTTGGCGCAGGACCGGAGCAACATCACCGTGCGCAATGGCACGATACGCGGATTCGGTTCCGCCATACGATTGCAGGATACTGCCGCGCCTTACGACGACACGGGCGGTCACCTGGTCACTGGTGTGCGGGTGGAAGGAAGCGCTGCTTTCGGTATCGGCGTTATTGGACGCGGCAACCGCGTTGTGAACAACCTCGTTCTGAACACGGGTGGAGCCACATTGCCGTCCGGCTACGGTGATGAGATGAGTGGTATAAGTTGGGGTGGTCCCGATGCCAGGATTGTGGGGAACGACATCATCAACGTCCATAATACCACCGAGGAGTCGACGTGGGGCATCGCAGCCACCGGGACACCCGGCACTTCCGTCGCGGGCTCTGTCATAGAAGACAATCGTATCTCAGACCTCTCGGCGACAATACCGCCGTACGGCGTCACCGGCATCGGGGTGGATACCCCTGGTATAACCTTCGATGGAACGGTGATCGCCGACAACACGATCACCTATGGCACTCCCGCGGGCACAACGGGATACGGCATCGCCCTTGGTGTGGGCGCCCTCTGTCGCAACAATACGATCTTCAAATTTCCGAGCGGGATATCATCAGCGGCGTGTACTGACGGCGGAGGAAACTTCTATAGCCCGTGAAGATCGACGGACCTTAGGAAGGTGCAGTCCATCTGATTTGAGCGCCGTGTCCGAAGATCCCGGGGTCTCTATCCACTCGACAGGGCCGTCAGGCAGGATGAACAGGCAGCCCGGCGTGTTTTCTCCAGCGCAGCCATCATAATTTCAGCTTCACCGACGGCACTGGTGGGCCCGTCACGAACCGTTCAGCTGCCAGTTGTAGTCGATATCCGCTTCGATATTCACCGATTGCGGTAATGGATGATAGCGGCGGATAAAGGCTTCCACTCCGCCGTCGACGTTGAAATCGTCTTTGAACCAGTGAAA
>JBAUWJ010000212.1:0-3232 GCA_049583715.1 Arenicellales bacterium
AGCGCGAGGTGAAGCGGCAGGCCAAGCTGGCCGCCAGGGCGGGAAGCAAGGAGGCGACGACCGGTGATACCGGTTCGGACCGGACCGCGGGCGCGGTGGAAGAGAGATAGGCCGGAATTCCGGCAGAGACTCGCGGCGGGGAAAACCGGGTCAGAGAGCATTTGTTCCTGACGGTCGAACCGGCGGCATTCCTGCGGTCTGAATTGTGCTGTGTCCGCTGTCCGGCAGGCAGATTGGACGCCACCGGTTGCAGGGTGGTCTGTGTCCAGCACGCGCATCTGGCGGTCCTGCGGCGCCTTGCGCTCGCGGAACTGGAGATTGGGTCACTGCCTTTTCCCAACATCGCATCGCTTGGCCCAAATCCGTTCTGCCGGCCCCTTCCGCCCGCGAGGCATGTGGTTTATCCTGCTTAATCTGGTTGATGCGCCTCCCCTTATCCCAAGCCTCGCTCCGCGGGCGAAAGGGGGCAAACAGGCGATTCTTTCCGGCGACGGGAGCGAACAAGCGAAGCTGCATCGTGATGAATAATCTTCACGGATCCGGAATGCTCGCCAGGGTACGCGGTGTGAGCGGTGCCTGTGCGCTGGCTATCCTGTTGGCGTGCCCAATGGCTGCCTATCCCGCGGCCGAGCACGAGCAGGTGGCTCCGCCTTATGCGCGCCAACAAGGCTGGAGCCTGGGGGCGTTGCTGCTGGTGGTCGACCGGCCTTATCGCGGCGCGGGCACCCGGGTACTGGCCGTGCCGGCCGTGGGCTATGAGGGCAAATACCTGTTCCTGCAGGGGATACGTTTTGGCGTGCATGTGAAGCGCAGCCGGCGGTTCACCTTCGACGTGCTCCTGCAGCCGAGATTTTCCTCATTCGACGCGTCCGATGTTAAGAATGTGCCGGGCCTGGAAAACCGGCGTGACAGCGTCGACGCCGGCTTTAACACCCGCGTGGGCCTCGGAGACGGCGGCGCGCTCGTTTTCACGGGGCTCACGGATATACTCGGCCGCAGCAATGGTCAGGAACTCGATTTTCGTTATGAATACCCGTTTCGGCTCGGGCGCGCCCGTATCACGCCATCGCTGGGCGCGCGCTGGCTGAGCGCCAGTTTCACCAACTACTACTACGGCACGCTTTCGGGGGAGGTGGCCCGCGGAGCCCCCGACTATCGGCCCGGGGCGGTCGTTCTGCCGCAGATCGGCATCGGCGTCTTCGCGCCGATCGCGCAGACCCAGTGGAGAGTGTTCGCCTTTTTCAACACGAGCTTCCTGCCGGCGCGGCTGAGGGACAGCCCTCTGATCGGCGCCGACACCGCCAGCACCCTGGTCACCGGCATGTCCTACCACTTTTGAGCCGTCACGGCGGCGGCATGGAGCCGGACGATGGATTTCTTCGCCAAGCACCTCAAGTAGCGGTATGGGCGGCGGAAAGAGCGCCGGTCGCCTCGCCGGCCGCACGGCCCTGAGCACCGGCGCGAACCGGGACTGGCCCGAGGAGACGAAGGCGCTCGCTGCCCGAGCCGCGTTGCCGGAACGGGTCGGCACAAAATGACGATTAGTCAGTCGAGGGGATGGACACTACGGTCCGCCGGAACGTTGGTAGAGGACCCGGCCCATCGCGATAGTCAGGTGGGGTCGCAGGCGGTCGTCCAGCACGGAGATGTCCGCGTCATAACCCGGCGCGAGGCGCCCTTTGCGGTCCTGCAGGCCGAGCACTCGGGCGACGTTGCCGGAGATCAGCCCCAGGGCCCGCTCCAGGGTCAGGACCTCGTCGTGGACCAGCCGCTGCCAGTCCCGCAGCAGGGCGGTGTTCGTTGCCGCGCGCGTGCCGGTGACCAGGCCTTCGTCGTCGAACACGGGCTGGCTGCCATTGCAGTCCGAGCTGATGGTGATCCGGTCGGCGCGCACACCCCGGGCCAACAGGGTGCGCACAGCGTGATACGCCGAATGCTCGTCGTCCGCGGCATCGTCGAACGCGGTGACGTCCACGCAGGCGCCGAACTCCTTGGCATACTCGGCCGCCTCCGCCAGCAGCTCATGGCGCCGGTTGACGTGGGTGGGTATGACCTGCTCGGCGGGGATCTCGGTCTCGGACAGCAGCCGTCGCAGGGGCGCGAGTCCCCGCTCTCCGTCCCCCAGGTGAAAATGGCAGATGCCCCGCTTGCCTGCCAGCATGGCGCCGACCCGGGTGTCGGCCACCAGGCGTTCGATCTCGTCCTGGCGCGGCTGACTGGAGCGGTGGTCGGAGATCGCGATCTCGCCCACGCCGATCACTTCGGTAAACCACGCGAGGTCCTTCTGCAGGTCGCCGGTCAGCGTCGGGGGCGGCACCCGGTAAGCGCCGGTGTACATGTACGCCGATACGCCCTCGATCCGCAGCGCCCGCACTTTCGCCAGCAGGTCCGCGGGCGAGCGGCTGATGCTGTCCGTGCCCAGCACCCCCACCACCGTGGCGATGCCCATGGCGGTGATGTCACGGGCGCTTATCTCCGGGCAGCGCGTGTGCCAACCGCCCTCGCCGCCGCCTCCGGTGAGGTGGACGTGCTGATCGATGAACGCCGGCACCGCGGTCAGGTCGCGGGCCTCCACCACGTTCACCGGCCAGCCGGTGGGCGGCTTCAGGCCGCTCCCCAGGGCGGCGATGCGCCCGTCGGCGATGAGGATATCCGTGGCGTCGGTGGGCTCGGGCGTCAGGATGCGGCCCGCGCGCACCAGGGTAATCAGCTCGTCCCGGCCGGGATCACTCACGGGCGGCCACCACCCGCCCGGTTCAGGCTCCGGCACCGGCGGTCGCGGTGAAGCTCCGCCCCCTGACGCGATGGATCGCGGTCTCGATGTCGTCCACCAGCAGCACCAGCAGATCGCCCTCGTTCGCTTCGTCGAGCGCTTTCTCGACGGCGTCATGCTCATCCATCACCACCTCGGCACGGCACGGGCTATCGGCGGAGTCCGCACCGTCGCGCAGCAGGCCGGCAGCTTCTCCGGCAGGACGCCCGCGCGGATCGGTTTCACAGACATACAGCGAGTCGTGCATCCTGGCGAGCTGCGCGCCCAGGCCCGCCAGGTCCTCGTCGCGGCGGTTGCCGGGCGCGCTGGCCACGCTGATGCGCCGGTTGGCCGGCAGGCTGCTCACCAGCTCCGCCAGCGCTTCCAGCGCCGGCACGTTGTGGCCGTAGTCGATCAGCACCTTGACGCCGTCCGCTTCGACCAGGTTGGTGCGCCCGGGGTTCTGGCCCGGCGTCGGGT
>JBAUWJ010000213.1:0-29527 GCA_049583715.1 Arenicellales bacterium
GGGTGGTTCCTGCGTGGTTCTGACGCCCAAGGAAACGAAAGCGCTTCTCCCGCAGGCCGACGATGTTTTCCACGACCCCGATTGCCTCGCCGTGGGTATCGAGCACCGGACCCTGCTCGATGTGGGCCTCGATGAAACCGGAGAACCTGCTCGGATCCACGAATTCGGCCGCGCAGTCGGATTGCATGACCCGTCTTGCTTCGCCGAAGGAAATCCCGTCGGTGTCGGTCAAGCGATCGGCATCGGCCGGCGACAAGCGACCCGCCCAGATGCGACTTCCGGTCAGTGCGCCAAAACGGCCTTCTTCGTCCTGGAAAGACACCACCGCAACGGGAGGCCCGCCGCCCTCCATCGACGCGCGCGCGACTTCCAGCCCGCAAATCACGCCATAAGCCCCGTCCAGCCAACCGCCTTCGGGCTGAGTATCCGAATGCGAACCCAGCAGTATGCACTTCTTCTTCGTGGGCGGCAGCCCGAACAGATTGCCCGCCGGGTCGAATACCGGGTCGAGCCCGCTGTCCTTCATTCGGCTCGCGAGCCAATGACGCGAGGCTACGTCCGCGCTCGAGAAGGCCCGCCGCACCACACCGCTCCCCTGGGCGCCGAACCTGCGCAGCTCGTGCAGCTCCGAAAGGAGCCGGGCCGGATCGACTTCGATGTCGTTCATATCTTCTTGTCGCGCCCGGCCCAGTAGGGGTCGCGCATCACGCGCTTCAGTATCTTGCCGGCGGCGTTGCGTGGAAACTCCTCCATGATCACGACCTGGGACACGCGCTGGTAGCGGGCGGCCACACGTTCGTTGATCCAGTCGCGCAGCTCCCCGGCGGTCGCTGTCGCCCCTTCCGAGGGAATCACGGCGGCGAGCGGCGTCTCGCCCCACTTGTCGTGCGGCACGCCGAATACCGCGACCTCACGGATCGCCGGGTGGCACGCGGCGATTTCCTCGACATCCTTCGGGTACACTTTCATCCCGCCGGAATCGATCATGTCCTTCTTGCGATCAACGAGGTAGAGGAATCCGTCCTCGTCCATGTACCCCATGTCACCGGAGAAGATCCAGCCGTCGCGGATCGTCTGCGCGGTGAGGTCGGGGCGCTTGTAGTAGCCCTGCATCATGATCGGACCGCGTCCGACGATCTCACCAATCTGGCCGGGGGGCAGGTCGCGCCCTGCCGGGTCGACGATACGCATCTCGAAATACTGCGTGGGGCGGCCGACGGACCCCGATTTGCGTACCGCCTCGTCGCGGTCGAGGATGGTCACGAAGCCCTCGGTCAGGCCGTAGAGCTCGTAGAACCGGTTCGGCAGGTCTGTGTTCAAGCGGGCTTTATGCTCCTGCAGCAGCGGAGCGCCGAGCGACAGGATGCATTCGAGCGACGCCAGCCGTTCGGGCCGATACTCCCTGGACGACATTATCGCGATGACCTGCGTCGGAACGAGCATGATGTGGGTAATGCGCTCGCGCTCGATCGCGGCGATGGCCGCGTCCGCATCGAACTGCGGCAACAGCACATACGTGCCGCCGAGATAGAACGTCGGCATCATCGTCACGTAGGCACCGTTGAACATGATCGCCCCGGCGTGCAGCGTGCGCGATTCCGGTGTCATACGGTATACAGAGGCCATGAGCAGGCAGTACATCGAGCGCACGTAATGGCTGTGCATGATGCCCTTGGGCAGCCCGGTGGTACCGCTGGTGTACATGATGTTGAACAAGTCGTCCGGGCCACAGGGCTCCGGCGCGAACGCTGCCTCCTGTGCCGCCGTGAGGGCACCGTAGTCGCCGAAATCGCCCGACGCCCCGTCAATCAGCAGGACACGCCCGGGAAGCAGCGGCGCCAGGTCGGCGCGGATCTCCTCGAGTGTCGCCAGCATCGAACGCTGGCTCACCAGGCACTTCGCATCCGAGTCCCGCAGCAGTCCCGCGAGCCCCGCGGGCATGAGCAAAGGAGAGAGCGGCACCAGTGCCGCCCCGACGGCCGGTACCGCCCAGATGAGCTCCAGCGCTTCCCGTGAATTGCCCAGGACCGTCGCGACCTTGTCGCCCTTGCCGACACCCAGCGAACGGAGCGCGCGGGCGGCTCGGGCAACGCGCGCGCCGAACTGCGCATAGGTGAGCCTCTCGGTACCGAACACCACCGCCGTGGCATCGGGACGGTAGCGCGCATGGCGTGAAATCAGAGTCGCAAGCTCGAGCATCGTGAGTTCTTCCGGGACAAGAGGTCTGACCGGGGCGTGATCATACGCGGAAAGCGCGGGGCCGTTCGCGGGGGACGGCCATTAGCTGAGATTCGAACGCCACGAAAAGCACCGCTCCGGCCTCGGGCTCTTGGGGCGCCGGGTCGCGAGCCACGGTGCACCTGTCCCGTTGTGACCTGCGAATCGCCGTGAGAGCCACGTAGTCTGTCTGGTGCGTGGCGGAAGATTTCACCCGACAAAAGGAACACTCATGGGCGTGGCCGCGAGCCGGCGTGGTGGTGGAGACTTGTCCCGCGATTGCTAGTAAACTGGTTTGAGGGTCACACTCGCGTGGTCTCAAGTGTCGGATTACGTCGAAGCATGGCTTGACCAGATCGGCCTGGGTCGGTATCGGGATCTTTTCGCCGACCACGACATCGGCTGGGAGCTCATTCCCGACCTCGACCACGCCACGCTCAAGGACATCGGTATCGCATCCGCCGGGCACCGCCTGCGCATCATCAAGGCAGCCAGGGCGCTCAGACAGCAGGCACTGGATCAGCCGCCCGCCATCCGGCCGGAAGCCTCCCGCCCGACCTCGGGGCGGGATCTGATCGAGGCCGAACGGCGCCAACTCACGGTAATGTTCTGCGACCTCGCGGGGTCCACCGAGCTGTCCCAGAGGCTGGACCCGGAAGACCTCCGCGACGTGAACCGGGCCTTCCAGGATGCGTGCAAGGAAGCCGTCGAGCGATTCGACGGTTACGTGGCGCGCTACATGGGCGACGGAGTGCTGGCCTATTTCGGCTATCCCCGGGCCCACGAAGACAGCGCCGAGAGGGCGATACTGGCCGGTCTGACGGTGGTGGACATGACGGGTACGCTAGGCTCGGGAATAGGCGCCGAGAAAGGCGTTCGCCTCTCCGTTCGCGTGACGATCGCCACCGGACCGGTCGTTGTCGGCGATCTCATCGGCGAAGGCGCTTCCCAGGAGCGGGCGGTGGTGGGCGAAACGCCCAATCTCGCAGCGCATCTACAGTCCCTCACGGCTCCGGATACGGTCACGGTCGCGTCCTCGACCCGCGCCCTGTGTATCGGACGATTCGAGTTCGCCGACCTCGGAGCACACGCAATCAAGGGGATCGCACAGCCCGTCCACATCTGGCGCGCTATCTCGCCGACGATGGCCGAAAGTCGCTTCGAGATCACCCGCACTTCAGAACTGAACACATTCCAGGGTCGTGAAGACGAAATCGAGCTGGCCCTCGATCGTTGGAAGACGGCCAGGTCGGGAACAGGGCGGCTGGTCGTGCTCTCCGGCGAGGCGGGGATCGGCAAATCGCGGTTCCTGCAGGCCTTGCGGGAGCGCATCTCCACCGACCACTATAAGGCCCTTCGTTTTCAATGCTCGCCCCATCGCACCAGCAGCGCGCTCCACCCCGTCATCAACCAGCTTCAACTCGCCGCCGGATTCACGGCGCAGGACGACTCGGAGGCCAGGCTGGACAAGCTCGAGAGCATGCTGGCGAGAACCGGAAGCACCGATCCGTTGACAGTGTCACTGCTCGCTTCCCTGCTCTCGATATCGCCGCCCCACCGGCTCCCCCGGCTCGAGCTCAAGCCGCAGGAACTGAAGGAACAGACACTGCAAGCTCTCCTCGGCCGGCTCCAAAGCCTGTCCGGGACGGGACCGGTCCTGCTCGAGCTGGAGGATGCACACTGGATCGACCCCACGACCCAGGAGCTCATGACGCTCGTGGTGGACGCGATTCGGCAACTGCCGGTGCTGATGCTCGTGACCTGCCGTTCGGATTTCCAGTGCCCCTGGACTCATCACAGCCATTCGACGGTCATCGTCCTGGACCGTCTCACCGCGGACCAGAGCAAGGCGATCATTGCCGGTGTCTGCGGTGGAAGAGATCTGCCGGTGGAGATTCTCGAGCAGATCATCGCCAAAACCGAGGGCATTCCACTGTTCATCGAGGAACTGACGAAGAACCTGCTGGAATCGGGGGCTGTCACCGAGGAGGATGGGCGTTTCTCGCTCTCCGGCCGCCTGCCAGCCCTGGCCATTCCCGCGTCCCTCCACGACTCCCTCATGGCGCGGCTGGACCGCCTGGGGCCCGTAAAGCAATTGGCGCAGATAGGCGCCGCCATCGGGCGGGAGTTCTCCTTCGAGGCGATTCGCGCGGTATCGGGTATGGACAGTGACGCGCTTCAGCGCGATTTGCAGCAACTCGTGGAGGCCGGACTCATATTTCCAATCCATGCCCGGCACAAGGTCACTTACCAGTTCAAACACGCTCTGGTTCAGGACGCAGCCTATGCGAGCGTCCTGAAGCGCAGCCGCCGCAAGCTGCACGCGAACATCGCAGGTATTCTCGTGGATCAGTTTCCGGACGTGGCCGAATCACAGCCGGAAATGCTGGCACGCCATTGGACCGAGGGGGGAATGCTCGAGGAAGCCGTTCCGTGCTGGCTGACCGCGGGCAAACGGGCGGGCGAGCGATTCGCGAACGCGGAGGCGACGAGCCATCTCAGCCGGGGGCTGGAGCTGCTGGAGAGTCTCGCCGGAGGGCAGGAACGCGATCAACTGGAGCTGGAGCTGCGTGTCGCCCTGGGCACCGTGCTGCGGATGTCGGTCGGGCCGGGCGCTGACGCCACGCAGGAAAACTACAGTAAGGCTGTAGAGCTCTGCGATCGCCTTCCCGAGTCGCCGGAGCAGTTCGCTGCCATGTGGGGCAAGTGGGTGAATGCCATGAACTTCAAGCTGGAGCTCGGCCTGGAATGGACCAACCGGCTTCAGACCTTGGCGACCAAGCTCGACGATGCCGGATTCTCTTTGCAGGCGCACCACGCCCGGTGGACCACCCTGTTTCACCTCGGCCGGTTCGCGGAAGCCTTGACCCACATCGAGCAGGGGCTGGATTTCTACGACGAGCAGGCCCACCGCAGCCATGCCGCGCTGTATGGCGGCCACGATCCGCGCGTCTGCGGGCGGGGGTTCGCTGCCCATGCCCTATGGATGCTCGGCTACCCGGCGCAGTCCCTGCGCTACGCCCGGCAGTGCGCCGACTGGGGAGAGCAGCTCCGGCAGATCGGATCGACGCTGCACGTCATCGAGACCCATCTGTTGCTGTACCAGTTCAGACGCGAGCCCGAGCAACTTGGCCCGTGGATCG
Source organism: Arenicellales bacterium (assembly GCA_049583715.1). GTDB lineage: Bacteria > Pseudomonadota > Gammaproteobacteria > Arenicellales > JAANXG01 > JAANXG01. The sequence goes on from JBAUWJ010000213.1 coordinate 5,361, forward strand.
ACAAACTCGAACGAATCTGCGCCGAGAACGATTTGCCCGAATACGAAGGCAAGCTCAGCTTCAACAAGGGCTGGCTGCTCGCCAGCCGAGGGCAGACCGAAGCGGGCGTGGACTTGATGCGCGCCGGCCTCGAGAAGCAGCGTACCGTGGGGAGCCTGGAGGACATTCCGATGTTCTCCGAGAAGCTGGCCTCGGTCCTGTGCGACACAGGCTGCACGGATGAGGCCCTCGATCACCTGCTCAAAGCCGTCGAGGTCGCGGAGTCCCACAGTCTGCGTTACTGGCTGGCCGAGGTCCACCGACGCCGGGGCGTGCTGCTGGAGCGCGTCGGTCGCGTCGACGCCGCACGTGAGAGTTACCGAACGGCTCTGCGGACCGCGCGCCGGCAGAAAGCCAGAATGCTGCAGCTTCGTGCGGCCATGAGCCTCGCGCGGCGTGATCCCGAAGGCCGCAAGGGGGAGCCCGGGGCCGACCTCCTCAATCCCCTTCTGAGCGGACTCACCGAAGAGCTGGACTGCGTCGATATCAGGGAGGCCCGCGCACTGGTCGCGGCGCTCCGGGCGACGGATTAGTCACTCACTCCTGGTGCGGGCCGACCATGGCCATGCGCGAGGCCATGGCCATTCTGGATGCCATCGCCATGCGCGAGCTCATCGCCATGCGGGAAGCCATGGCCATTCTCGACCCGCCGCCGGAACCGGACATCTCGTCCAGCGCCATGAACACCGGCTCAATCAGTATGTTGCCGAGCTGGCCGACCTCGAGGTCGATGGCGACCGAGACGTCCATCCGGTCCATCTTCCAAACCTTGATTTCATCGCCGAAGCGGAAGTCCTTGCCTTCCAGGCCGGTATCGCGCGTATTGAACGGCAACGTGCCCGTGTGGCCCCTCTGCTGCTCGGGGGCCTCGCCTTCCCCCCAGACCAGATACACGGTCGGCCTTGGCAGCTTGTAGTAGTGTCCCTCGTAGGAAAAGCTGTAGATCCGGGCGAGACTCGCCGTCTGACTCTGCTCCTCGATGAGGCCGTACGCCGTGGTGGGACGGCGTCTGAGGGTTCGTTCGAGCCGCCGCGGGGGCATGGGGGCGTCTTCCTTCGCGCTCTCGACGTCGATCTTGTAATTCGTCCTCAGGAGATCTTCGCCTTTGAACACGAGGCTTTTGAACGGCTTGCCAAACAAGTAAACCTTAGTCGGTTCGTAAAGGTCTTCGAACAACGGGTCAGCTGGGTCTAGTGCCATCTCTCACACCCTCCGCGTAAATGGATCCGGATGTAGATGCCGACTTCGAATACCCCTTCGCGGTCGTCGAGTCCCATCCAAATGGATGCCGTGACTCGCGAACACGTCCTCTATCTCGACGCGATACCAGCCGCCGGTCAGGCTCTGATCCGCGTCGATCACGCAGCGCAGTATATCACCAAAACGCAGGTTCCAGTCGAGCCGGTCCAGGGTCCAGGCGACGTAAACGCCCATGGTGTCCCGCGCTTGTACCAGGGCGCACTTGAAACCCACCGGGTCGGCGCCAAAGGCGAGGTCGAACTCCCGGTCGATCTCGCCCAGCCGCTTCGGATCGGCGACACCCTCCCGGGAGGCGTCGTTGAGCCGCGTATCGATCAGGCCATGGTCCACCAGGTTCTGCTGGAAGATCTCCACCAGCAGGTCGAAAACCGCACCGGTCAGCGGCAGCGATATGTCGTGCCGCGCCTTGGCGCTGAGATCTTCCGTTGGCGTATCGACATCGGGCACATCCGCCATGGTAAGGCTGTTGCTCGCCATCCGGATCTGCCCGGTCGGCGATACCTCGCCGATCCGGTTGAGCACGTTGCGCAGATACAAATTGCCGCTGGTGCGGACGAGCAAGCGGTCGATCACGTAGTCGAAGTGAAGCACACTGATCATGGCCACGAGGTCGGCGGCGGCTTCATGAAACGCAAAGAAGCTGGTCGTCGCCCCGTCCGGCGGCGGCAGGCCCAGCTCCGAATACAGTATCGTATGGCCGAGCTCGTGCGCCAACACGTCGAAGTTGAGGTTCATCGGAAACTTGCGTCCCAGGCCGTCCAGGCGGTAACCCGTCTCGATGAATCCGTATCCGGACTGGGCGTTGTTCCAGTCGACCCACGGAACCAGCTCCATACGCGGGTAGTCATCCCTGAAATACCACTTCAGCCTGCGTCCGAAGTAGGCCTCCCAGATGTCGAGCGTCCAGCGAAGGGTGCCGTACATGTGCGCCGCCTCGAATTGATGCGTGCCCGGCTCGAGCTGATCGAAGTGGCCGTCGGGCCCCGCCAGAGCCGGTGGCCAGGTGGGGCCGAGGTAAGGCGGCGCGCCGGGGAACTCGTAGGGCTTCTTGTCGATGGCATCGACGACGTACATGTGGGAGTCCTGAGGGCCGGGACCGAGGTCCTCCGGTGGCGTGGAAACCCACACCGTCTCCGGCTCTTCGAAGCCCGGCACTTCCGGTGACTGCGGAAACAGCCGAAACCGGGTGCCCGAGCCGCTGAAGTCGAGCTCGAAGCCGCTCAGCTCTCTGGCACGGCCGCGTATGCGGTTCAACTTCGCTGAGCCACGGTTACTGGACTGGCGCATACACTCGCACGGCTCGGAAAAGGATGATCCATCGCAACTCAGGATTCCGGATGCAGGTACCGGTACTCCTTCAGTACCAGATCGTGAAGCTCGTCGACCTCGAGGCCGCCGAGTGCCGCCGCATACTCATCCAGGTCAGCGGGCATCTCCTGTCCGAGCTGCCCGCTGAAATACCAATTCAAGAGCTCCAGCAACTGGAGCTCGGACAAGTCGGCCGCACGGTCCTTCGGAGGTCCGAGCCTCCGCTTCTTGTCGGCGGCGCGCTGCTCCAACATCTCCAGCTCACCGCTCGCCACAAGGCGCGCCAGCATCCGCTCCTCCACCCAATGGGCCGGCGCCGATCGGACAAAGCGCTTGCGCTCCCTCGCCCTGAGAGGCTTTTGAAACCAGGACTCGGGGCTATCCCCTTCCGTCTCGACAGGTGCACCTTCGTCCGACTGAAGCACCTCGTCGATCACTTCGTCCCGCAGCTCGAAGTACTGGCCGCCCAACAGTCGAAGTTCGTCCAGAACCGGGGAAGACAGGGCCGGCAGCCGCGCCAGTTCTCTCGTGGCGTTGTCCCACAACGTCGTGTTCTCGAAACGGAAGTTTACGGTCATCGGAGGGCTGTCGGCCGCGGCCGACATGTATTGCAGCAGCTCCAGCGCGTCCCTTGCCTTCTGGTTGACCCTGTTGTTCTCGATCCAGGCCTCGAGCGCATGGACCTGATCACGAGACAAGCCGGCCTCGCTCGCATCCCCAATCACCGCCGCGAAACTGCGTTCAGCGTAAAAGCGCTCCTTGGAGCGGCTGACGAGATGATCCCTCGTGGACGGATCCATGACACCCTCACGCGCCGCGGCCGCCAGCGTGGCGCGGATATTCACCAGTGCCTCCGAAGCGGCCGGGTACCCGATCTCCGCGGGCCCGTGCACCACTGCGACCTCGTCGTCGTCTTCGAAGACCTCGTCGTAAGGCGGAAATCTTCCATCCCGGTAGGCGGCGTAGATGTTACCGATCCCCACCATGCCGCAGCGGTCCAGCTCCGCGGCGCGCAGCGCCCCCATGCTCGCCGCGCCAAACACCCTGACGCCCTGCTTCATCGCCCACAGTATTTCCTTGTGCCATACGGCGGGAACCTGGCTGAAGTAGCCGTCGATGATGCCCACCATGCGAGGTTTGAACAAGGAAACGGCACGGAACAGGTCTCCGTACTTCACCGGCGGCAGGCAGCGGGCGCGAAGATGCGATTCAGCCTCGGCGGCGGCCAGGGTGGGACCCAGGAAAAGGACGACGGTCACGAAACGAGCTCCGCCCGATCGATTGGAAGATCGAGCGCCCGCCTGGCTCGCCTGCCGGGCACGTACGTCTCGCCGTGATGGCCGTAGGCGCCCTCGAGGCCGGGAATCACCACCTTCACCACCGAAAGCCCGATCTCCGGCCGGTTGAGGTCCACCACCAGTGCCTGCCGAACGCCGATCCCCCGCAGCCGCTCCAGCGACCGGCGAAGATCGCCCGTCGTGCTGACATCGTTGAATGTAGGGATCTGATCGAATCGGCGAGCCGGCCGGTGTCGCGTCAGGAGCCTGCCGCACAGATTGCGCCGGCGACGGCGCTGCGCCGCGCTGTACAGCCGCGCACCGATATCGTCCCGGGTGCCGGCGATGTAGGTGGTGCGCGCCTGCGCGGCTTCGGTCAATGCTCTCGCCAGTGCGACTTCCCTCGCAGGGTGGCAGCCTGCTCCGAACTCGGGATCTGCCTGGTCCGTCTCATCGCCCGCTGCCAGACAGACGAAGGCCGCGATACCGGTGTCGGAAGTGACGTCCCATATCCTGACCGCGATCCGGGCGCGTTCAAAGCTCTCGAGGAGGGCCCGGCACACGGGATCGTCCACACTTCGTGCGTCAACGCCTCGCGTATGCTGCTCGCGAACGGGGCTCTGGCGCCACAAGGCATCCGCGTCCCGCTCCACCACTTCGAAGATGCCGTGGCAGATCGCTTCATTGCGCGTATTGCCCGACGCCAGGCCGTTGGTGTTCGCGGGGAAAAAACCGACGCCGGGAGGCTGCGGCAGCGTGTAGTCGGTGCTGACCATCTCCCGGGGCAGCCAGACGGCCTCTTCCGCCTCGAGCAGGTTGCGCGCCTCGATCCAGAAGATCGGCGTATCGCGGGTGAAGCCTTCACGCCCGGTGCGCGGCAGCTCGTCCGGGTCGACCGCCTTCAGTCCCTCGGATTCCAGCTCCCGGGCGCTGGCAAAACGAACCGGCAAAGACACTCGCTCGGCATGCCAGGTTTCGACCGATTCCATCACCGCCGATGCCTTCGCCGCGGCCAGCTCGAAGCCCTTGCCCTGGGAAACCGAAATGGAGCGCGCGTTGGGGCGGACGGCCATGACGACGGGGATACCGAGTCTGTCGAGGCCGGTCACGTTCGCGACGCGGCTGATGCCCATCTCCTCCAACCAGGGCGTGACGCGAGCCAGGGTTGCCGCCGGCGGCAGCGTCCGGTGCGTACCGGTGCGGTAGCGCTTGAGCTCTCTGTCTTTCGAAGGTTCGTTCACAACCAGGCGTCACCGTGTGAAACACCAGCCACAGGGAGTTCGCAAACCTGAGCGTTCCGAGGTTTCGGCAGTCTCTCGGAACCGGAACTTATAATAACGCGGAAACGGGCATCATGGAGTGCCCGTCGTTCCTGATGCGCCCTGCTTTCCCCGCCAGTCTCGGCGCCCCCCGTCGATCGGCGGGAAGATACAGTTGATCGGACCGACAGGCGCGTCGGGGCCGGGAAGGGTGTTGAAATAATCTCCATCATGGAGGGCGTATCCCTCAAGCGTATTCCGTTGTTCGCCGATCTGCCCGACGATGCGCTCACCGCGCTCTCCACTCGGGCGGCGACGCGCCACTACAAGAAGAATACAGTGGTCGTCAGCAAGGACACGGCGGGCGACGTCATGTACGCAGTCCTTTCGGGCCGCCTGCGGGTCTATCTCGACGACGAGCAGGGTAATGAAATCACGATCCGTCTTCTCGAACCTGGAGACGTGTTCGGGGAGCTGGCCTTGCTCAGTGGGGCACCGCGCAGCGCGAACGTCCTGAGCATCGAGGACTGCAAGCTGTCCGTGATCTCCCGGAACGATTTCATGGAGTGCCTGACCGCGAACCCGCAGATAACGTTTCATATTATCCGCACCCTGGTGCGGCGCATCCAGGAGATGACGGATGACATCAGCGCCCTGGCTTTGCTGGATGTCTACGGGCGTGTGAGGACAACGCTGGAAGGACTCGCCAGGGAACACGAAGGCAAGCGCGTGACAGACCGTCTGACGCACCAGGAGCTCGCCAACATGGTGGGGTCGTCCCGGGAGATGGTCAGCCGCATCCTGCGCGACCTGAAGGCCGGGGGCTACATCAGCATAGACCACAAGCACATCACCATCGAGCGCGATCTGCCGGCCGGCTGGTAGTCATCCTCGATCAGCGGCACTTGCCAGAAGGCGCATTCTTGAGTGCGGTTTACTGAGATTCAGTCTCGGGTATTGCCCCGGTCATCGCGCCCGACCTGTGCAGTTGTCTTGAGCAGACGGCGTGCGAGCTCGCGCATGACTTCTATGGCGATTTCGGGATAGTCAGTCACCATGCGGTAGAAGATATCCCTGGGCATCACGAGTGCAGCCAGATCCGCTACTGCCACAACCGTTGCAGTCCTGGGCACGTCGATCAAAATGGCGACCTCGCCAATGAACTGGTACCGGCCTATTGTGGCGATCGCGATCTCACCTCCCGGTCCTTCGGTGACAACCTCGGCTTCCCCATCCACGATGAGGTATACCGTGTCACCAACGTCACCCTGATGAAACAGGATCTCACCTGATTCGAATGTCAACACTTTGCTGGAGGATGCCAGAAGCTCGCGATGCGGGGCGCTGATCTCTGAGAACAACGGGATCCTGGCCAGCAGATCGAGTCGACTGTTGAGGTCCATATTCTCGTCGAGGCTCACGATAGCTCCTGATCAAGGGTCCCGCGTTCTGGTGTCGGTTCCGTTGACTCTAGCACGTTCACGGTCCGACTGGAGTTCACCTCGTTCACAAGGTCCAAGTGGCGTGCCACGGCGACAACATAGCCGGGCTCGGAGCGTCCCGAGCGGGTTGGAAGCGGCTGTTTTCACCACCTCTAGGACGGGAACCGCCCCTCTTCGGGACCGAAATAGATCAACCCCCTTGGTTCGGAATATGAAGAACACGCCCACAGTGCTTGCAGTGCACGGCGTCGAAGTCGTGGCGGCTCAGGCCGCAGTCCGGGCACTCGTAGCGGACCTTGCCGGGACGGAAGATCGTCTGGATCAGGCGCAGGAACAGTGACACGCCCACGATCATGATGAGCACCGACAGCACGTGCCCTGCCGTGCCGGTGAGCGTGATGTCCCCGAATCCCGTGGTGGTCAATGTCGTGACAGTGAAATAGAGGGCGTCCACGTAGTCCCTGATCCCCGGGTTTCTGTGAACCTGCAGGACATAGACCACCGCGGAGATAACGAACACGAAGACGACCAGGTTCAGGCCGCTGAAGATCACGTCTTCGTGCTGTGCGAAGAATCTCGAGGAGGAGCGCAGCTCTTTGAGCACGTGATACGAACGCAACAGGCGAAGGGTACGCAGCACCCGCAGGAATCCGAGGTTCTCGGTGAATGCAGGCGCGAACAAGGACAGGATGACCGCCAGGTCCACGATCGCCAGCGGACGCAATCCGAATCCGGCCGGGCGAGGCGATGACCACCAGCGTGCCACGTAATCCAGGAGGAGCAATGCGCCGAGGACATAGTCCGTCAGGATTATCCAACGGTCATGGGGCAGAAATGTCGTAATCACGAAGAAGCACACGACGACGATATCCAGGCCGAGCAACAGCCACCGCGCGCCGCGGGCGCGCGGCGTGTCCTCGTGATAGAGCGATCTCAGTGTCGATCTCATTCAGTGGCTCCGACGGGCCGATCGAATCCCAGTCTCACGCCGCCGATAGCAGGAGCTGCCGCAGACGGCGGTTGCCGGCGATCTATTCCTCTCCACCTGTCGATTCCATACCGACATAGCCGTCGCGCGTCTGCGGCAGCTTGCGGTGGAGTATGCGGGAGGCCACGACGGTGCGCAGGATCTGGGCGGTCCCGCCGCCGATGGTGAACATTCGCGCGTCCCGCACCATGCGCTCCAGCGGCAGATCCCTGGAGTAACCGGCGGCGCCGAATACCTGGAGTGCGTCGTTGGTGACCTTGATGGCGGACTCGGAAGCGAAGATCTTGGCCTGGGCCGCCTCGGTGACGTCGGGAAAGCCGTTGCCGCCGCCGGCCGCGGCGCGATGGATCAAACCGCGCGACGCCCCGAGGAGGATGCTCATATCCACGAGCATCCACTGCAGTCCCTGGAACTCGCAGATGGGCCGCCCGAACTGCTCCCGCACCTGGCTGTACTCGAGCGCCTTCTCGTAGGCGCCCTGGGCGATGCCCAGAGCCACGGTCGCGGCACCGACCCGCTGCGCGTTGTAGGCGCTCATCAAGCCGGCGAAGCCAGCCTTCAATCCTTTCGGCGGCCGTATCAGCCGATCCGCGCCGAGCTCGAGGTCCTCGAACAGGATCTCGGTCTCGGGAATTCCCCGCAGTCCCATGGTCGCTTCGCGCCGACCGATCCGAAGCCCCTTGTCCACGTCACGGAAAGCAATGAAGCCGCCAATGCCCTGCTCCTCGCCGTTCTCAAAGATGCGCGCGAAGATCAGGTGCAGCTTCGATACGCCGCCACCGGTGATCCAGTGCTTGGCGCCATTGATCACGTAGTGGTCGCCGTGCTTGTCGGCGCGGGTCGTCATCTGCGATGCGGCGCTCCCGGCGCCGGGCTCGGTGATGCAGATGGCCGGCTTGTCGCCGCCGAGCACGGACTCCGCCGCCCGCCGCTTCTGGGCGTCGCTGCCGTACTTCATGATGGCGCTGATGGCGCCCATGTTGCCTTCGACGACGATGCGCCCGGTGACGCCGCACACCCGCGCCATCTCCTCCACCACCACCACGGCGTCCAGAAACGTCAGGCCGAGTCCCCCGTATTCGGCGGGAATGGTCATCCCCATATAGCCCGCCTCCGTGAGCGCCCGGACGTTGTCCCAGGGATATTCCTGGCTTTCGTCTATCTCGGCGGCGCGGGGCGCGATGACGCGCTCGGCAAGCTCGCGCGCGTGCTGCTGCAGCTCGAGCTGAGATGGGGACAGCGAGAACATGGTCACCTCCCTCGGGGCGTGTTTCAGATCACACCCGACTCGCGGAGCCGGGCACGGGCGTCGACATCGAGCCCGAGCATCTCTTCCAGCACCTCGTCCGTGTGCTCGCCGAGCACCGGAGGCGGCCGGCGGTAGGTGACCGGCGTGTCGCTGAACCGGACGGGGTTGCCGATCAGGTCGACGCGGCCGCTGCCGGCCAGGGAATGAGGCATGCTGATGCGCATGTTCCGGTGCCGCACCTGGGGATCGTCGAACACCTGGTGGATGTCGTTGACGGGACCGCAGGGCACGCCAAGTGCCTCGAGGCCCGCGAGCCACGTGTCGCGGGATCGCTGCGCGGTGATGCCGCGAAGCCTGGGAACGAGCTCCCCGCGGTTGTCGACGCGCGCCGAATTGGTCGCGTAGCGCGGGTCCGAGGCAAGGCCGGGCTCACCGGCGAACTCGCAGAACCGGGCGAACTGCTGGTCGTTACCGACCGCGAGCGCGAAGTAGCCGTCGCTCGCGGGAAACACCTCGTAAGGGACGATATTGGGATGACCGTTGCCCATGCGCACGGGCGTCTTGCCCGAGGTCAGGTAGTTCAAGCCAGCATTGATGAGCCAGGACACCTGGCAATCGAGCAGCCCCAGGTCGATGTACTGCCCCCTGCCGGTCTTGGCACGATGATGCAGCGCCGCGAGGATCGCGGAGGACGCGTACATACCGCACATCACGTCGGCGATACCGACGCCGACCTTCGTGGGCTGGCCGTCCGGATCGCCGGTGATGCTCATGATGCCGCCCATGGCCTGGATCATGAAGTCATAGCCCGCGCGGTGTGCATAAGGCCCGTTCTGGCCGAAACCGCTGATCGAGCAATAGACCAGCCCGGGCTGGTCATCTTTGAAGTCGTCGTAGGCCAGACCGTACTTGCGGAGCCCGCCGACTTTGAAGTTCTCGATGAGCACATCGCAGCGCCGGGCGAGGCGCCGCACCAGGTCCTGCCCCTCGGACCGGGAAATATCGACGGCGACCGAACGCTTGTTGCGGTTCGCGCACAGGTAATAGGCGCTTTCCGTGGTATTGGCACCTTCCGCGTCGCGCACGTATGGCGGGCCCCATTTCCGGGTATCGTCCCCCGCCCCGGCCTTCTCGATCTTGATGACGTCCGCGCCCATGTCGCCAAGAAGCTGCGTGCAGGTCGGCCCGGCGAGGATCCGGGAAAGATCCAGTACACGAAGACCCTCCAGAGGTCCCCTCGTCTCGTCTTCACTCACGCTGTTACCCGGCCGGCTTGTGATAATGGCCCTGAGTTTAGGAGCGGCCCCTCGATTAATCAAACGGTGTACGCCGCCGCTGCGCAGGCGACAAAGTCAAATCGCATGGCGGAATTCATTCGCCGTTGCCTTGCTTGACTCTATTCGGCAGGGTGACTATATTGGCCGGGATTGCACTGACCCCGAAGCGAATCGGGTGAAAAGACGATGATCCAGATCAAGGTCCGTGCATGACTGCTCCTGTCATCGATCGTTGACTCTCAACCCGCCACGAGAACACAACAAGAGAACACAACAAAGGGTGTTCTTCCACTTCCAAATGATATTGATGTGAACCGGGAGGTAACGATGGGTAATCCGTTCGCCAATCTGACCGCCTTTCTGCACCCCGTTTTCACGCAGGCCTATATCGTTCTCATGATCCTCGCGGTCGCCATCGGAACCGTGGCCGATATCCTTCACAAGCGCAGCGGCAGGTTCTTTGCGCTGCGCAGGCAGAAATCACGGGCCCTGGCCAAGAAACGGCTGAGCAGCCTGGCTACGGCATCGATGGCGGTCAGGACCTTGCTGAATGAGGTGGCGACCGCAGGCGAGTTCTGCAACCGGAACAGAAGGATCTCGCACGTCCTGATGTTCTACGGCTTCCTGCTGTATCTGATCACCACTGTCGTTATGGTATTCGGCTATCCGACCCCGGATGTACAGACCCCCATTCTGCTTCCGTTGTTGTGGAACATCGGTGCTCTGATGGTTCTGGGCGGGGGCTACTGGTTCTTTTTTCTCATCAGGGTCAACGTGGTTCACGAGCACCATTCGCCCCTTCACCTGATGCGCGCCGACCTTTTTATCGTCTCTCTGCTGTCGAGCGTGACATTCGCGCTGCTCTGGGAGATCGTGCAGGCCGCCGGCAACCTCACGGCCACCAAGATCGTCTTCGGAATCTACATCTTTCTGACGACGGTTCTTTTCGTTTCCGTTCCCTGGTCGAAGTTCGCGCATATGTTCTACAAGCCCGCCGCCGCCTTTCAAAAGAGGGTCGAGGAGGCCAACGGTTCGTCCGCCCTGCCCCTCCCCGCCGACGTCCGCCACCAGGAGAGCTGATCAGCATGCCTACTTTTACCGATATGACCCGGTGCGACGGCTGCGGACAGTGCGTGGACATCTGTCCGTCCGATATCATGCATATCGATAAGGTCTACCGGCGTTCCTACAACATAGAGCCGAATTTCTGCTGGGAATGCTATTCCTGCGTGAAAGCCTGCCCGCAGCATGCTATCGACGTGCGGGGATATGCCGACTTTGCGCCGCTGGGGCACAGTGTCAGGGTGCTCAGGGAAGAGGAAAAAGGAACGATATCCTGGAAGATCAGGTACCGGGACGGGCGCGAGAAGAATTTCACGTTCCCGATCAGGACCACGCCATGGGATTCGATAAAGCCGCCATCCGACTACGAAATGCCCGACGCGGATGCGCTGCGTTCACCGATGCTCGCGCATGAGCCGACGGCTCTCAACGTGGACGCACTTCCCACCCTCCCGGTTTCCAAGAACGAATAGACCCGAGAAGTTTCATGCCATGAGCCTGTTGTCGTCCAGAAGAACGAAGTTCGTCGATTCAGACATTCTGATCATAGGCGGCGGATTCGGGGGATGCGGAGCCGCCTACGAATCCCGGTACTGGGGACGGGACCTGAAGATCGTCCTCGTCGAGAAAGCGAACATCGAGCGAAGCGGTGCGGTCGCACACGGCCTGTCGGCGATCAATTGCTACATGGGCATGCAGTGGGACGAGAACCGTCCCGAGGACCACGTTCGTTACGCAAGAAACGACCTGATGGGTCTCGTGCGGGAGGACCTCGGCTTCGACATCGCCCGGCACGTCGACGCGACGGTCCACAAGTTCGAGGAATGGGGACTGCCGATCATGAAGAACCCCGAGACGGGGAGGTATCTCAGGGAAGGGAAATGGCAGATCATGATTCACGGCGAGAGCTACAAGCCGATAATCGCCGAAGCGGCCAGGAAGTCCGCCACCGAGGTGTACAACAGGGTGGCGGTAACCCATCTTCTCAAGGACGCCAGGAATCCGAAACGGATCGCAGGGGCCGTCGGCTTCGGTGTTCGCGACGGCAACTTCTACGTCTTCAGGGCGAAATCGGTCATCGTGGCCGCGGGCGGCGCCTCACACATCTTCAGGCCGAGGTCGGTGGGCGAAGGCATGGGCCGGACCTGGTACGCGCCCTGGAGCAGCGCCTCGGCTTATGGGCTGATGATACCGGCCGGTGTCAAGATGACCCAGATGGAAAACAGGATCGTCCTCGCGCGCTTCAAGGACGGCTACGGCCCGGTCGGCGCCTGGTTCCTGCTCCTCAAGACCTACGCCACCAACGCGTACGGCGAAAAGTACGAGGCGGCGCGCTTCGATGAGATCAAGGCCATGGTGGGGGAATATGCCGAGAAGCAGCCGATGCCGACGTGCCTGAGAAACCACGCCATGATCGAGGAGATCAAGGCGGGCAAGGGCCCGATCTACATGCACACCCAGGAATCCCTCGACACCCAGGAAAAGGAAGACATCGGCTGGGAGGATTTTCTCGACATGACGGTCGGCCAGGCAGTCGTGTGGGCCTCCCAGAACATCGACCCCAAGGAGCAGCCTTCCGAGCTGATCACTTCCGAGCCCTACGTCATGGGATCCCATGCCACCTGCTCGGGGGCCTGGGCCAGCGGGCCGGAGGACTGCGCGCCTGACGATTACCAATGGGGATACAACAGGATGTTGAGCATCGACGGGTTGTTCGGAGCCGGAGATGCCATAGGCGGCTCCGCACACAAGTTCTCCTCCGGCTCGTTCACCGAGGGAAGGCTGGCCGGAAAGTCGGCCGTCAGATACGCCATGGACCTCGGCGCGGATTCCCCTCAGCCGGATGAAGCGCAGATCAGAGAGCTCGAAGCCGTCGTCTTCGCGCCACTCGAAACCTACAAGGTGTACAGGAACGAAATAGTCGGTGGGACCGTCTCGCCAAGCTACATATCCCCGCTACAGGGGCTCCAGCGACTGGAGAAGATCATGGACGAATATGTCGGCGGCATCAGCACCTACTATGTGACCAACGAGCCCATGCTCAAACGGGGCCTGGAGCTGTTGGCGATGCTGAAGGAAGACCTGGACCGAATCGGCGCCGAGGATCTCCACCAGCTACAAAGGGCATGGGAGCTCAATCACAGGGTCTGGACCGCGGAAGCCGTGACCAGGCATACGCTGTTCCGGCAGGAGACCCGGTGGCCGGGCTATTATTATCGCGCCGACCATCCGAAGCTGGACGATGCCGACTGGCATGTCTTCACCGCCTCGCAATATGACGGGGAGACGGGCGAGTGGGAGTTGACGAAGCTTCCGGTGCACCACATCATCGATTGACGCCGTCATCGCGACACAGGCGGGACCCAACGACGGGACGCCGGTAGACGAGCGACGCAGCGTCTTCAGGAAAACGAAGCTCTCCAAATGCTTCGTTCGTCGGGACCGTCCGCTTCGCCCGGCCTCCCCGCCCCGCATCCGGCTGCCAATGAATTGAACCAAGACCAATGAGCTGCATATTCTGCGACATAGACAACCGCCCGGAAGAAGATATCGTTTTCAGGAACGATCTCGTTCTGTTCCTGCACAATCGAAAGCATGAGGGCGCGCTCAAGCATTCCGGCCTGATCATACCCGTCGCTCACCGGGAGACGGCTTTTGACCTGACCTCGCAGGAGATCACCGCCACCTTCGAGCTCCTGGCCGAAGTCAAGGCCTACATGGATGGGGAATTCGAGCCCGACGGCTACAACCTCGGCTGGAACTGCGGCAAGGTGGCCGGGCAGCGGGTATTCCACGCCCACATGCACGTTATCCCCAGGTTCAAGCAAGAGCCGCTCGCGGGCGTGGGAATACGAGACTATCTGAAGTCCGACGCAAACGCCTGGTGATGGCGTGTCGCGCCCGGGACTGTATGAGAGAGTGCTGAAAACGTTGTAGACTGGGTATCGCGCATAGCAGGGCTCGCACGACTCATCCGTCTCGTGCTTTCCCCGGCCTGATTGCGCTGCGACCGGCCGCGATATTGAGCCGCGGCTGCTTGACTGCCAACCCTGCTCCTGGAGGCAAGGCGATGACACGGCGATTGGGCGGGCGCTCGGCGCGGCGGGCGCTCCGCGCGGCTCCTTTGAAGGAAGAGGACAAAGCGGTCCACCCGGGCATGGAGGGTCAATGCTTCAAGCCGCTGACGGAGCCTCAGGTGCAGCGGGTCCACGAGGCCGTGCTCGACGTCCTGGAAACCATCGGCCTGAGCCAGGCGATTCCCTCCTGTATCGACGCGGTGACCGCGGCCGGCGGTCGGCTGAGCTCCGAAGGCCGGCTGCTGTTTCCACGCTCCCTCGTTGAAGACACGGTAGCAGGCGCCGCCCGCAACATCGTGCTGCACGGCCAGCGGCCCGGCCACGACATGGAGCTGCGCGGCACCCGGTCCTACTTCGGCACGGCCGGGGCCGCGGTGCACGTGGTCGACCCGGTGACCCGGGAATATCGCGAGTCGACCTTGCGCGACCTCTACGACATCGGCCGCCTGGTCGATGCGCTCGAGCACATCCACTTCTACCAACGCCCGCTGGTGGCGCGCGATATGGAGCAGCCGCGGGACCTGGACTTCAATACCTGTTACGCCTGTGTGAGCGCGACCACCAAGCACGTCGGCACCAGTTGGGTACAGCCCGAGCACGTGGAGGAATCCCTGGCGATGCTGCATGAGATCGCCGGCGGCGAGTCCGCCTGGCGCGCGCGTCCCTTCGTCAGCATGTCCAACTGTTTCGTGGTGCCGCCGCTGCGCTTCGCCGAGGACGCCTGCCGTTGCCTGGAAGTCGCCGTGCGCGGAGGTATGCCGGTGCTGTTGCTGGCCGCCGGGCAGGCCGGCGCCACGAGCCCCGCAGCGCTCGGCGGCGCCATCGTGCAGGAGGTCGCGGAGGTTCTGGCGGGCCTGGTCTACGTCAACGCCATCGTGCCCGGTGCTCCGGCAATCTTCGGCACCTGGCCGTTCGTGTCCGACCTGCGCACCGGCGCCATGAGCGGCGGCAGCGGCGAGCAGGCGGTGCTGATGGCTGCCTGCGGGCAGATGGGCCGGTTCTACGATCTGCCGACCGGTATTGCCGCAGGGATGGCCGACTCGAAGCTGCCCGATGCACAGTCCGGGTACGAGAAGGCCTATACCACGGTACTCGCGGGCCATTCGGGAGCCAACCTGATCTATGAATCCGCCGGCATGCAGGCGAGCCTTCTGGGCTGCTGCTATGAGAGCTTCGTGATCGACAACGACATGCTCGGCGCCGTCAACCGCACCATGCGCGGCATCGAGATCAACGAGGACACCCTCTCCATCGATGCCATCCGCGACGTCTGCATCGGCGGCCCCAGTCATTTTCTCGGGCACCCGCAGACACTGTCGCTGATGCAGCGCGAGTACGTCTATCCGCAGGTTGCCGACCGCACCAGCCCCAAGGAGTGGCGCGAACAGGGATCCACCGACGTGGTACAGCGGGCGCGGATGGTGGTGCAGAACGTGCTTGCCGCCCACTTTCCGCAACACATCGATGCGGCGCTCGACGCGCGCATCCGCGAGCGCTTCGCTGTCCTGCTGCCCCGCGAGCAGATGCTGCCTGAGCCCTGATTCGAGGTGCAGGTCGTCGGCACGAGCGCCGCGGCCTGCCCCCCCGCATTCGGGGTTGCGCGGCAGATCGATGAAGCCCTGGCCACCCGCGGCGTGTCCGCAGGCGTAGTCCATGAGCGCCCGCCCGGGGGGCCGGGATGGTTGCGTCGGAGCGAAGAGCCTCGGAGCATACCCGGGCACGGTATCATGATCCGGAAATGCAGGAGGTTCACACGATGAAATCCATCGAGAAGCAAAACATACTCGTGACAGGGGCGACCGATGGGATCGGCCGCGGCGCGGCGTTGGAGCTCGCTCGCCGCGGCGCACGCGTTCTGCTGCATGGGCGCAGCCAATCGCGCCTGGAGGCGACGCGGGATGCCATCGCCGCCGAAACCGGCAGCGAACGGCTGGAGACTTATGTCGCGGATTTCGCGTCGCTGGCCGACGTGCGCCGACTCGCGGAGGAAGTCGGAGCGCGGCACGACCGCCTGGACGTGCTCCTCAACAATGCCGGCATCGGGCTCGGCCCGCGTGGCCGCCAGCGGCGCGAGGAAAGCGCAGATGGCTACGAGCTCCGGTTCCAGATCAACTACCTGGCACCGTTCCTGCTCCAGCACCTGCTGCTGCCGCTGCTGCGCCGTGCGGCGCCTGCCCGCATCGTGAACGTCGCTTCAATCGGACAGGAGCCGATCGATTTCGACGATGTCATGCTGGAACGGGACTACGAGAGCATGCACGCCTACCGCCAGAGCAAGCTCGCCCTCATCATGGCGAGCTTCGAGCTCGCGCACCAGCTGGACCCCGCCGAGGTAACGGTCAACGCGCTGCACCCGGGGACCCTGCTGGACACCAAGATGGTGCGCGAAGGCTTCGGCAAGGCGATGGGGCCGGTCGAAACGGGCATCGAGGCCGAGGTCTACCTCACGACCTCACCCGAGCTCGACGGCGTCACGGGCGAATACTTCGACCGCACGGAGCGCGCGCGGGCCAATGCCCAGGCTTATGATACCGGAGCTCGGAAGAGGCTCTGGGAGCTCACCGGGCAGTGGGTTGGCCTCCAATCCCCTTGACGCAGTACTCGGCGTAACAAACGCCGAGTGAATCGGCGCCTCCCCCGTGCTCGGACCCTCACCCAGACTCCCTCCTGCGGGCAGGAGAGCGAGTCTCACTTGCCGGTATCCGCGGGCGAACGGTTCATGATGCGATAGGAAAGCAGGACGGGAATCAGGGTGACGAGCATCACGCCGGAGACGACGACGTTGACCTCGGGCAGGCGTTGGCCGAGGCGGATGGCACCGAAGATCCACAGGGGAAGCGTGTTCTGGGCGCCGGCGGTGAAGGTGGTGACGATGACCTCGTCCAGGGAGAGGGCGAACGCCAGCAATGCTCCGGAGATGAGGGCGGTGGAGAGCATCGGCAGGGTTACGCGCCGGAAGGTGAGGAAGGTGTCGGCGCCGAGGTCCATGCTGGCATCGCGCAGGGACCCCGAGATGCGGCGCAGGCGGGCGATGACGTTGTTGTACACGATCACGATGCAGAAGGTGGCGTGGCCGATGACGATCGTCCAGTAGGACAGGCCGATGTGCCAGAAGCCGAAGAAGGAGTTCAGGGCGATGCCGGTGATGACGCCGGGGAGCGCGATGGGCAGGACGACGACGAATGAGACCGCTTCGCGGCCGAAGAACTTGAATCGGTGCACGCCGAAGGCCGCGGCGGAGCCGAGCAGCACGGCGATGGAGGTCGCGAGCAGCGCGGCCTTGATGGACAGCCACAGGGCCTCGCGGATTTCGTCGTTCGCCCAGGCGGATGGAAACCACTTCAAGGAGAAGCCCGGAATGGGCCAGCTCTGGATGTTCGACGGATTGAACGCGTAGACGATGATGATGCCGATGGGGATGAACAGGAACGCGATGACGAGAGCGGTCCAGATCCCGAGAGCCCATTTGGTTGCCGTGCTTTCCACCGCCCCCTCCCCTACATCATCTCGAACGCACCGAGCCGTCGCGCCACCGTCAGATAGATTACCATGACGACGGCAGGGACAGTCGCGAAGGCGGCGGCGAAAGGCACGTTGTTAGCGATCCCGACGTTGGAGTACACGACGTTGCCGATGAAAGACGAGCCGGGGCCGCCCACCAGAATCGGAGTGATGTAATCACCCAGCGTGAGCGAGAAGGTGAAGATCGAGCCGGCGATCACGCCCGGGATGACCAGCGGCAGCGTGATCCTGGCGAACGTGCGCAGCCCCCGGGCCCCGAGATCCTGAGAGGCTTCGAACAACGAGCCGGGCACGCGCTCGATGGCGGCGTAGATGGGCGTGATCATGAACGGCAGCCAGATGTAGGAGAACACGATCCACATGGCCGTATTCGTGAATCCGATGTTCGCCGCCGGCAGCCCGATCTGGTGCAGGGCCCAGTTCAGAGCACCGTCATGATTGAGGATCAGGCGCCAGGCGTAGACCCGCGCGATGTAGCTGGACCACAGGGGCAGGAGCACGAGCGCGAACAGTGTGGCGCGCAGGCGCGGGCCGGCGACGCGCACCATGAAGTACGCGCAGGGGAAGGCCAGGATGATGTCGGTGACGGTAACCGCCGCGGCAATACCGATGGTGCGCAGAGCGATAGTGCGGTAGGTGTCGCTTGCCGCGAGGACCTCGAAGTTGTGCAGGCCCCAGGCATGGATGACCTCGCCGGTGAACTCGTCGACGCGCCAGAACGAGGAGAGGAACAGGATGGCGAGCGCCGCGAGGTAGACGAGCAGGAACCAGCCCATGGGCGGAGTGAGGAGCACCGACGCCGCGATGCGCGGGTGCCGCCACAGGAGGGCCGAGAAGCGGCGCAGCGCCGCGGTGATCGGGGGGCGGTCCAGGGCATCAGAGTCGCTCACGGGGCGCTACCTCGTCGTCGGCCGGAGCCGGAAAGGGCTAAGGTAAGGCCGCGTCAAATTTGCCCCCTCACCCCAGCCCTCTCCCCCGCATGCGGGGGAGAGGGAGCGAGTGGACGCCGCGAGCAATCGCCCGAAAAATTGCATTCGTTCCTCGGCTCTCCGGACGCAGGAATCCCCTCTCCCGCTGGCGGGAGAGGGTTAGGGTGAGGGTGGTCCTGAACAAAACCCCCTCACCCCGGCACTCTCCCGGAGGGAGAGGGAGCTTGAGCTTGTGACCGCCTCCGGCGCGAAGTGGACTCGAATCCGGTCCACGGGGAGCGGGAACGAATCCGGGTCAGCCCTTTATCTCCTGCCAGGCGTGCTGCCAGTCCTGGTAGCCGGTGCACTTGCCGGCGCTGCACTGCACGCGCGGCGTCTTCCAGAACTTGATCTGGTTGAAGTACGAGGCCGGAGCGTTCAGGTGCCACTTCTCGCAGGAGCCCGCTTCCATGGCGTTCATTTCGTCGCAGGCGTTCTTGTTGGCCGGTGTCTCGCCGAAATACAGCGCCTGCTGCGCCTGCACCTTGGGCGTGGAGACGTACTTCATCCACATGTAGGCGCAGTTGACGTGCTTGGACTTGGCCGAAAGCATCCAGGAGTCGGCCCAGCCGGTGGCGCCTTCCTTCGGGATGGTGTCCTTGACGGGAACGCCGGCCTTCTGCAGCTCGTTGGTCTGGTACGGCCAGCTCGCGCCGATCACCGCGTCACCATTCTTGAACAGCTCGATCTCGTCCGAGGCCAGCGCCCAGTACTTCTTGATCAGGGCGCGCTGCTGCTTGAGAAGGTCGACCGCGGCGGCAAGCTGCTTGGCGGTGAGCTCATACGGGTCCTTGATGCCCAGCGCGGGCTTCGCCGATTTCAGGTACAACGCCGCGTCCGCGATCTGGATCGGGTTGTCGGGCACGGTAATTTTGCCCTTGTATTTGTCACTGTAGATCGCGGCCCAGCTATCGGGCGCACCCTCGACCTTTTCCGTGTTGTAGAGCAGCGTGTTGGGACCCCACTCGTAGGATATGCCGTAGTGAACGCCCTTGATGGTGTTGTGCGGCGGCGATTGGAGCTGCGGAATGAAGTTCTTGAAGTCCGGAATCAGGGCGGTGTTGACCGGCTGCACGTCGCCGCCGTAGATCAAACGCAGCGATGCGTCACCGGAAGCCGAGACGAGATCGTACTCGCTGCCGCCGCCCTGGCGCATGAGCGCGACCATCTCGTCCGACGAGCCGGCGTATTTGCGGTTCACCTGGCAGCCGGTCTCCTTCTCGAAAGGCTTCACCCAGTCGTCCTGGGCGTAGCCTTCCCAGGCGACGATATTGAGCTGCCCCTCCCCTTTGCCGATCGTCGACGGGTAGTGCGGCGCCACGGGCGCCGCGAAGCCCGGAGCGGCGAAGCCGAGCAGCGCGGTTGCCGCCCCGATCACCAGCGTGTTGCGGATACGGCGGGTTCGAATCACGTTCATCGTTGCTATGCCCTCCTCTAGGGTGCCTTGTCCGGCAGCGCATAAACGCTGTCCCGGCGCCAGGCCAGTTGCACGTTTTGTCCGGGAGCGACGCGCTCCCGGACGGAAAAGCCGGAAAGATTCTGCTCGTACACCAGCACCTCGATGCCATCCTCGAGCTCGACAAGGTAGCGCGAATACATGCCCACGAACTCGATCTCGCGCAGCGTGCCGGTCTCGGTCTGCCAGCCGGCGTCGTCGAAGGCCGGATCCGTTGCGAGGCCGGGCACACCGAGGCGAATCTTCTCGGGACGGATCATGAGCCGGCGACCGTCCCGTTCGATCAGGTTCGAAGTGCCGAGGAAGTTGGCCACGAACTCCGTGTCGGGCTCTTCGTAAAGGACCACCGGCTCCCCGGTCTGCTCGACGCGACCCTCGTTGAACACCGCGATGCGATCGCTCATGGTCAGCGCCTCTTCCTGATCGTGCGTGACGTAAAGAAACGTGATGTTGATCTCGTGCTGGATGCGCTTGAGCTCGTGTTGCATCTCCTGGCGCAGCTTCAGGTCCAACGCCCCGAGCGGCTCGTCCAGCAGCAGAACCCGCGGCCGGTTCACGATCGCCCGGGCCAGCGCGACGCGCTGGCGCTGACCGCCGGAAAGCTGAGCGGGGTTGCGGGCGCCGTAGCTCTCGAGGCGCACCGTGCGCAGCGCTTCGTTGACGCGGTCGGGGATCTCCTGGCGGGGCACCCGTTTGGCCTTCAGGCCGTAAGCGAGATTCTCGATCACGCTCATATGCGGGAACAGCGCGTAATCCTGGAAAATGGTATTGATGTCGCGATCGTACGGCGGCAGTCCGGTGACGTCCTCACCATCGATCTCGATATGCCCCCGGGTCGGCCGCTCGAAGCCGGCAATGAGCCGCAAGGTGGTGGTCTTCCCGGAGCCCGACGGTCCGAGCAGCGTGAAGAACTCACCCCGCCTGATGTCCAGGTCGAGCCGGGCGACAGCGACCGCGTCGTCGTAGTCCTTGCGCACGCCTCGCAGGCGCACGATGGGCTCGGCCTGCGCGCGCGCCGCGGCGTCAGGCATCGCGGCCTCCGGCTCCCGCGACACACGGCCGGCCGTCGCTGGCTTCATTAAAGCTTGACCATCACGTGGCGAACGGCCGTGTAGTCCTCCAGCGAATACGTCGACATGTCCTTTCCGTAGCCGGACTGCTTGAGCCCGCCGTGCGGCATCTCGTTGCACAGCATGAAGTGGCAGTTTACCCAGGTGCAGCCGTAGCGCAGCCGGGCCGCAGCCGCCATGGCGCGGCCGACGTCTTGGCTCCAGACCGAGGACGCGAGACCGTAATCCGAATCGTTGGCCCAGGCGACGGCGGTGTCCACGTCGTCGAAAGGCGTCACGGAAACCACGGGCCCGAACACCTCGCGGCGGACGATCTCGTCGTCCTGGCGCGCACCGGCGATGACGGTCGGTTCAAAGAAGTAGCCGCTGCCGGCCGCGACCTTGCCGCCCGTGGTGATCTCGACATGGCCGAGCGCCGCAGCGCGCTCGACGAAGCCGGCCACGCGATCTCGCTGTGCCTTGGAGATGAGGGGCGGGATCTCGTTGGCCTTGTCGTCGGCCTGCGCGTAGGCGATGCTCGACACCGCGCTCGTCAATCCGGTCACCAGCTTGTCGTAAACCTTGTTCCCGGCGTACACGCGGCAGGCGGCGGTGCAGTCCTGGCCGGCATTGAAATAGCCGAACGTGCGCAGGCCGTCGATCACGGCATCGAGATCGGCGTCGTCGAACACGACCACCGGCGCCTTGCCGCCGAGCTCCAGGTGGGTGCGCTTCAGACCCTTGGAGGCGGCGGTCAGGATCTTCTTGCCGGTCGCGACGTCACCGGTCAGCGAAATCATGTCGATGCCGGGATGGTTCACGAGCCTGTCGCCCACGGTCTCGCCGCGGCCGGTGATGATGTTCAACACGCCTTCGGGCAGCGCCTCGCCCACGAGGCTCGCCAGCAGCAACGCGGTCAGCGGGGTCTGCTCGGAGGGCTTGAGCACGACGGTATTGCCCGCAGCCAGCGCCGGCCCAAGCTTCCAGGCCGCCATCATCAGGGGGTAGTTCCAGGGAACGATGGAGGCCACCACGCCGATGGGGTCGCGGCGGACCATGGAGGTATAGCCTTCGAGGTACTCGCCGGCCGCGCTGCCCTGCATGCAGCGTGCCGCGCCGGCAAAGAAGCGGATCACGTCGACGGTGCCCGGGACTTCCTCGGCAGCGACGAGGTGCGCCGGCTTGCCGCAGTTCATGGACTCGAGCCGTACGAACTCGTCGGCGTGCCCCTCGATCGCATCGGCGAGCTTCATGAGTGCAACGGAGCGGTCCTTCGGCGTGCGGCGCGACCAGCTCTCGAAGGCCTTGCGCGCGGCGTCGACGGCCTCGTCCACCTGCTGCGGTGAAGCCTCCGGTACCTGGCCGATGTCCTGGCCGCTGAAAGGATTCAGGATCTGCTCGGCCTCCCCCTTACCCTCAACCAAGGTGGAGCCGATGAGCATTCGCTTCTCGAGCCTGGGTTCGCCTGCGCCTTGCATCGATATGCTCCTCAACGCTGGATGTCGGTCGGAGGCGCATTCACCGCGCCGGATTGTCGGCTCCGCGAAGGACCCGGCCGGACACCCGCCGTGAAGACAGGCGGGAGTCGCGGACATTCACTGGCAAGGGGCTGCGAAGGCCGTATATCTTCCGGCGGCCAGTATACTCGCTGCGTGTTTCGCTGGAAAGATAAGCCCGAACCGATACCGTCGAGCTTCGACTATCAACTCACGTCGTGCCCGTCCTGATTCCGGCTCGAACGGGGCCCTGCAAAACCGCCTGCACCCGTGGTCTTGCCGGTTGCACGGGCTCGGCGGCAAGCGGCTGGATGTCGGCTCCTGTTGCCGCGGATGATTTCCTATCGAAACGAGACCCGCAAGCTGTTGTCTGAGAGAAAGCCAGGGCCTGCGCCTGTTCGCGCGCGGTTGTTGCTCGACAGCTTGCTCCACCCGCAGCCGGCTCCATGTGTATACGAGACCATAGAAGTATGAAGACGCCGGAAGGCGAGAATGACCAGGACATCGTGATGTCGCTCGAGCGCATCGGCGTGCGCTACCGCCACCGGGCGGGACCGCTGAGACGAGTGCGTCGCGACGCGCTGCGCGAAGTCTCCTTTGAGCTGCGCCGGGGCGAGTCCCTTGGAGTGGTCGGCAGCAATGGCGCGGGCAAGAGTACGGTATTGAAGGTCATGAGCGGCGGCGTCCGTCCCGACCGGGGTGAGCTCGTCAACAAGGCCCGATCCACGGCCCTGTTGTCGTCGAGTCTCGGACTCGACGGCACTCGCACGGGGCGGCAGAACGCCGTCCTGTGTGCCCTGTCGATGGGGTTCCGGCGCGACGAGATCGAGCGGAGCCTCGGCGAGATCATCGCTTTCTCGGAGCTGGGGGGCTTCATTGACTATCCCCTTCGCACGTACTCCACCGGCATGAGAAGCAGGCTCACGTTCTCCGTGGTCATCCAGCTCGATCCCGATGTCCTGCTCGTCGACGAGATGCTGAGTGCGGCCGATCCGCAGTTCCAGCGCAGGATCCGGGCAGAGCTCGAGCGCAGGGTCGCTTCGAGCAGGTCCGTGGTGCTCGTGTCGCACGATTCGGAGCCGATCCGCGAGCTGAGCCACCGCGTCCTGTGGCTGGAAGACGGCAGATCACTCCTCGTGGGCGATCCCGAGGATGTTGTGCGCGCTTACGAATCCTACATGGCGCTCAATCCGGAGGCACAGCGGTTCTTCCTGAGCATGCACCGCCAGCTCGACGAGGCGGCCCCGGGGGATGAGCTTCCCACGAGGCTCCAGGAGGCGATCGAAGCCCTCGCCGGACGCGACTCCCGCCACCCGGAGGCCGGGGCGGCGGGGTTTCGGGGCGGCACCGGTCCGGCGCCGGAAAACAGCTAGTGTACCCCGTCAAACAATCTGTAACTTATCGGCGGCTTACCGATCCGGGTTGCATTGTTCGATAG
>JBAUWJ010000214.1:0-32259 GCA_049583715.1 Arenicellales bacterium
CGGCTGTCGATGGTGGACAGAAAGGTCGCGCTCCGGCCCGTCTCGATCTCCCCCCGTGCGTGCAGCACCGCCAGCCGGGCGCTGGTGCCGGTTCCACACGGCGAGCGATCGATGCGTCCTGGATAAATGACGTTGCCGTTGCGATAGGCGCCCTCCGATCCCGGCTCGCGGTCGGTGAACAGGACGTACTCGATGCTCTGGCGGTCTTCCATCTCCGGGTGCGTCACCGGGATTTGCTCGGCGGCGGCGACTTTGATGCGCCCGGCGAGCTCGACCATCGCGCGGGCGTGGTCGGGATCGACACGTACCCCGACGCCGGCAGCGTCGACGAACGCGAAGTGCACGCCCCCGTAGGCCACGTCCACCGGGATGCGGCCGAGCCCGGCCACGTCGAGGGGATGATCGAGATGGTGTACGAAGCTCGGCACCATATCGAGGGCAACCCGTTCACAGCGTCCGCCGCGGCAGCTCGCGACGGCGGTGATCAGCCCCGCCGGAGTGTCGAGTCGCACAGTGGTCTGCGGCTCGGTCATGGGCAGGATGCCGGTTTCCAGGAGCGCGGTGGTCACGCACATGGCGTTGGAACCGGACATGGTGTGGCACGCGTCCGGCTGCATGACGATGAAACCGGCGTCCGCGTCGGCCCGGGTGGGAGGCAGCAGCAGGTTGACGCTCATCTGGGCGCTCCCCCGCGGCTCATAGAGGGTGAAGCGCCGGATGGCATCGTCCTGGCTGTTGAGATGGCGCATCTTCTCCAGCATCGTTGCCCCGGGCACATCGAGCACGCCGCCGACGATTACCCGTCCGACCTCGCCTTCGGCGTGAACTCCCACCACCGTCACCGTTCTCGACCAGCGCATCTTGAGCCTCCTATGACCTGTCGGGAAGCTCCAGCCTATTGGAGTCCGTGTTGCGCACCCAGCACCGCCGGGACATAATTCGGTACGATTCCGACACCTTTCGGTGCAAACGATGGATGAGCGGCAGTTAGCGCTGGCGTCGCCTGCGGCGGCGGAGCAGGTGACTCCGGACATCCGGGTCGCCTTCATTCTCTCGCCCGATTTCACCCTGCTTCCTTTCGCGGGCTTCATCGACGCCCTGCGCCACGCCGCCGACGAGGCCGACCGAAGCCGCCAGATCTACTGCCGCTGGACGTGTTTGGGGCCGGATCTGGCGCCGGTACGCTCGAGCTGCGGCATCGAGGTCAGGCCCTGGGAAGCCTATGGGGATCCGTCGGGCTTCGACTACGTGGTGGTGATCGGAGGGTTACTCTCCGGATTCAGGCGCCATGCGCCACAGACCTTCGAGTTCCTGCGGCTCGCCGCCGCGCACGAGGTGACCCTCGTCGGGCTGTGCACGGGCAGCTTCGCCCTGGCCGAGGCCGGGCTCATGGACGACCGCCGGTGTGCGGTCCATATCCGTCACCTGCAGGACTTGATCGAGCGCTACCCGCGCGTAATCCCGGTGGCCGACGAGCTCTATGTGAGCGACGGACCCTGCATCACCTGCCCCGGCGGGACCGCCGCCATCGACCTCGCCGTCGAGCTGCTCGTGCGGCACTCCGGCAAGGCCCGTGCCCTCAAGGGTCTGGCGCAGATGGTGGTCGACGCCCATCGCGCCGCTCATCACAAGGCTCGCCATATCTACGACGACATCAAGGAGTGCGGGGACTGGCGGATCAAACGCGCCATGACGCTCATGGAGGAGAAACTGGGCGAGCCTTATCCCATCCAGCGCCTGGCGAAACGCGTGGGTACTTCCGTACGCCAGCTCGAGCGCGCCTTCGCCGCGCACGCCCATATGTCGCCGGCCACCGTGTGGCGGGGCCTGCGTCTCGAGCACGCCCGGTGGCGCCTGCTCAACACCAACCGCACCATCACCCAGATCGCCGACGAGTGCGGCTTTGCCGACTCCTCCCACTTCGCGCGCTGCTTTCGCCAGTCCTACGGCGAGTGCCCCTACGACTTCCGCCGCCGCCGGCACCAGGTCGACACGACGTAGGGGCGCACCCCCTGAGCGCGCGCTTCGAGCCAGGGATCCAGTTGATGCGCTGGCCGGCACCGCTTATCGAGCTGCCGCCATCCTTGCCCCGGCGGCTCCCGCGATGGTTCGCCCGGTCCCGTCAGGTCACCGGGCCGGAGACTTTCAAGTCACGAACACGGTAGGCTTCCCATATGGCGGACGACGAGATCACCATCCAGGCGGCACGGCCCGAGGACGCTCCGGCCATCCACGCCATGCTGCGCGCCCTCAGCACGGCACTCGACCGGGAGGATGAGCTTCAGTCCTCGCCGGAAGACATCGCGCGCTACGGTTTCGGCGGCACACCCGCCTTCGAAACCATCATCGCGCGGCGGGGCGGCGAGCCGGTTGGTCTGGCACTCTTCTTTTTCGAATTCTCGACCTGGCGCGGCCGACCCGGCGTTTACGTCCAGGACCTGTATGTCGCAGCCGGCATGCGCGGCACGGGGACCGGGCGAGGCCTGCTTGCCGCCGTTGCCGAACGCGCCGCCGCGCGCGGCGCCGTCTACATGCGTCTTTCCATCCATTCCGGTAACGCCGAAGGCGCGGGCTTCTACGAACGCCTTGGCTTCGAAGCGTCGAACGAGAAGATACTCGTCCTCGAAGGTGCTGGTTTCTCCGCCTTGGGAAGCGAAGCGGTACACGAGTGACCGGCGACGATGTTCACGCCCGCCCCCACGATGAGGTAGTATGCGCGACAACGCGCGGCCTCGAGGATGATCGCAGTTGCGAACTGTCACTTTCACCCGGATGTCGGAGGGCACTCGAGCGGATTACGAGTTCCTGAGGCGCTGCGCGTCCGACCATAATCAGGGCCTCCCCGACCGTATCATCCGCGCTCTCGAGCGGCTCGAGGGCTCCTTCAGCGGCTATCAGGTCACGCGCCTGGAGCACAGCCTGCAGAGCGCAAGCAGGGCATTCCGGAACAACGAAGACCCGGAAGTGGTCATGGCGGCCCTCCTGCACGACATCGGTGATGATCTCGCCCCGCATTCTCATGACGAGCTCGCCGCTGCCGTTCTCCGGCCCTTCGTGAGCGAAAGGGTCCTTTGGATCGTCAAGCACCACAGCATCTTCCAGAAGTACTACTATGCCCACCATCTCGGCGGCAACCGGAATGCGCGGGACAGGCTGAGGGACAGCCCCTATTACGAGGACGCGGTGCGCTTCTGCGAGTTGTACGACCAGGGCTCCTTCGATCCGTCCTACGATACACTGCCCCTGTCGCATTTCGAGCCGATGATCC
Organism: Arenicellales bacterium; assembly: GCA_049583715.1. Classification (GTDB taxonomy): domain Bacteria; phylum Pseudomonadota; class Gammaproteobacteria; order Arenicellales; family JAANXG01; genus JAANXG01. The sequence goes on from JBAUWJ010000214.1 coordinate 3,269, forward strand.
GGGAGCTCTTCAGCCGCAAGCCCAGGCGCCCCAGGCATTCTCGACCCGCAAGGTGGGCGGGAATCGCTCGCCTGAGTCGAGCACCGCGCATCTTCATTACTCGTCTTCGCGCACTGTTGAAACGGCGACCGCCCGACGGGTCCCCGGTATCGTGACGGCCCGCGGGCGGCAGGAACCGCCGACCGTCACGGTTCTCGTTCCCACGTCCGACCGCGGGCAGTATCTCGCCGAATGTCTCGACAGTATCCTTGCACAGACGCTTCCCGCAGCCCAGATCATCGTTGTCAATGACGGGTCCGAAGACTGTACGCGCCAGGTCATCAAGGGGTATCCGCGCGCCATCGACTACCTGGAAACGGACCAACTGGGCAAGCCCGGGGCGATCAATCGGGGACTGGAGCTCGTGCGCGGAGAGTATCTGTGGATATTCGACGATGATGACGTTGCATTTCCCGACGCGCTCGAGCGTCTCGTCCAGCCCCTTCTGCGCCGACCCGAGTACGGATTCAGCTTCAGCAGCTTCCTGTCCTCCAGGCGGCCGCCGCATATCGACCCCGCCGGCAGACGAAAGAGGCGCCGTGAATCGCCGATCCCGGATCTTGACAGCAGGGGGTTCCTCATCCCTTTGCTGGAAGCCAACTTCCTGGGGGGAGCGGCGCTGTTTGCACGAACGGCGTGCTATGGCGAAACGGGTCCGTTCGACCCCCGCCTGATCAGGTCGCAGGACTACGAGATGGCGATTCGTATCGCACGCCGGTACCGTGGCGTGCGAGTGGACGGCGGCCCCACCTTCCATTACCGGCAGCACGGAGGGATGCGGGGACCGATTTCCGACAGGTTTCCCTCGCACATGCGCCTCGTGAAGTGGCTCGAGTACGACCAGATCTTCTTCAGGGAGCTCTACAGGACACTTCCATTGACGGATTACCTGCCGCCCTCCATGTCTCTCGAAGGCCACCGCCGCCTGGCGATGCTGCAGCGAATGCGCGTGATGGCCTCAAAGCTGCTGGGGTCCGAGGTTCTCGAAGACCTGCGGAGGATCGGGCTGGATGGAGACTCCGCGCCCCTCACGGGAGATGAGCGCCGCCTCATTCGGAAGGTGGCCACCAAGACGCCCTACTACAAGGTCGGCGGGGTATTCGACCGCGCCGAGATCCTCGAAGAGTTGAACAGTCTGGCAGCGGCCTCGCCCGCCGTTCGGCGGATCAGGCGAACGGTATTGCGAGCCCGCGCAGGGCACCTGTTCACGACGCGAAACCTGCGGGGCGCAATGCACATAACGAAGAGTCTGCTGGCACCCGGGTCCCGGAACCGCGCGTGAATCCGAGCCCTTTCCCGGTGGCCTTTTCTCGAAGGGTGGCAGGCTCCGTGCGGGGATTCGGCCCGGTCGACCTGATCGCCCTCTCTTTGTTTACTCGCTTGGCGTGAGCCACGAGATCGCTTCGTCCAGGTCCGAGAATACCCGTCCGTTAACACCGCGATTGCGAGCCACGGTTTCCCCGAAACGAGCGGGGTCAATCAGAGGCTCTTGGCCAACGACCGCGATTGCTCCGATCTTTCCCCCGATCCTCTGCCCAGACAGGAATGAAGCGCCTTCGTAGCGATCTGCCGTAGTGAGCTGTCCTGTGACGCCATTGGCATCGATGAGAACCTTGGGCCTGTGACTTCGCCGGGCCGCGTCGATGGCGTTCTCAAAGACTTGCTTCAGCTCCGAGACAGACGAGCAGGTACCCGTGCAGCGCAGGCAAACGTAGTCCGCATTCACGATGATCTCAATCTCCACGCTCATCCTGTCGATCCGCAACATGGAGGCTGCATTGCGTTCAAATCCTGCCTGCAGCGGCCATAAAGAGCCTTCATCGAAGTTCTCCCGGTGAACCGGGTCAAGTATATGCCCCGTCGCAGTCGGTGCGAGGGTAAAGCCGGGATGCGCCGCCCGAGGGCATCCCATCCCGGACATACGACGGGCGGCGGCCGGCAGACTGGCGTCGCGTGCCTCCACCCGATTGGCGAAGCGCCCCAGCCTCGGCAGTCGGGATGGGTGCATACGCCGCTGATCCCGCCAAAAGGCCGGCTGCGTCGCGAGCGGTTGAACCCGAGTACTCTCACGATATATAGTCCGCGCGTCTCAACGCCATTCAATTCTCGGTCGTCGGCTTCACGCATCCTTGGCAAATCTGAACATAGATCTTGTCAAAAAGGTTTTCGAACGTCGGCTGCAGCAAGCCGACCTCGATGCAATCCTGGCGGCTCTGTCCTCTGAGGAACAGGACGAGCTGGTCAGGACGATCGGAGAATTCCTTCAGCGCATCTCGACACTCGTCGAGATTTCGAGCAAGGCCTCGGATTCACTCTCCCTCGACGTTCTACTGCCGCGGTTGATGGATATCGTCACGGAGGCCATGAATGCGGACCGGAGCACGCTTTTCCTCCACGACCCGGACACCGACGAGTTGTTCTCGCGCGTGCTGCAGGGAGAGTCGATTGGCGATATCCGTTTCCCCAGCCACCTTGGGATCGCCGGGGCCGTCTTCCATGAGCGGAAGGCTGTCGTGACTGGCGACGCTTACGAGGATCCGCGATTCAACCCGGACTTCGACAAGCAGACGGGCTACCGGACGCGCAACATGCTCTGTGTTCCCGTGCTTGCCAAGGACGGACAGGCCATTGGCGCATTCCAGGTCCTCAATAAGCACAAGGGACATTTCGATGACAGCGATCGTGCACTGTTGGAGGCGCTGACCTCCCAGGCGGCTTCCGCCCTCGAGAACGCCCGGCTGTTTCAAGAGGTTCAACGGCAGCAGAAAGAGGAGGCGCAACTCCTCGAGGTGACCGAGGTGATATCGTCGAACCTGCAGCTCGACGAGCTCCTCAACCAGGTAATCAGGATCGTCACCGAAATGCTCAATGCGGACCGGAGCTCACTGTTCATGTACGACTCGAGAACCGGGGAGCTCTGGTCCCGGGTGGCAGAGGGTCTCGATGAGAAGGAAATACGGTTTCCCAGTTTCGCCGGCATCGCCGGGAGCTGCTTCACGAGCGGTGAACCGATCAATATTCCGGACACCTACGCCGACGAGCGTTTCAATCGGGACGTGGACCGCAGGACGGGCTACCGGACGCGCAACATGCTCTGTATGCCGGTCGCCAACAAGGACGGGCGGAAGCTCGGAGTCCTTCAGGTGCTGAACAAGCGAAAAGGTCCATTTAATCGAAACGACGAGAACCGCTTGCGAGCCTTCAGCTATCAGGTTGCGATCGCGCTTGAAAACGCCCAGCTCTTCGAGGATGTACTCAACGAGCGAAATTTCAATGAAAGCATCCTCAGGAGCCTCAGCAACGGTGTGATGACCCTGGACGCCGGGCTCAGGGTCACCAAGGCAAACGACGCGCTGATACGGATGCTCCACCGCGGCAATGACGATATTACCGGCCGGTCGGCATCGAGTGTCTTTTCAGAGGACCAGAACCGCTGGATACTGGACAGTATCGAGAACGTGAAGCAATCGGGGAGGACGGACATTACCATGGATGCCGATATCCTGCTGGCCGGCGGAGGTACGAGCTCGGTAAACCTGACGGTGGTCCCGCTGGTCAACATCGGCAAGGAGCAGATCGGCTTCATGCTCGTATTCGAAGACATTACGAAGGAAAAGCGGGTCAAGAGCACGATGGCGCGGTATATGACAAAGGAAGTGGCCGACAGGCTGCTCGACGTCGGGGAGGACGTCCTGGGGGGAACCGCGCAGTGGGCGACGGTTCTGTTTTCGGATATTCGGGGCTTTACCACGATCTCCGAGGAGCTGGGCGCCCGGGAAACCGTCTCGCTGCTCAACGAGTATTTCACCGACATGATCGACGTGATTTTCAACCATGGCGGGATACTCGACAAGTATATCGGCGACGCCATAATGGCGGTGTTTGGCACGCCATTCGAGAAACCCGACGACGCGGACAATGCGGTCCGGGTTGCCAATGAGATGATGCGGGTGCTCCGCGTCTTCAATGAGAAGCAGAGAAAGCAGGGAAGGGTCGAGCTTCGCATCGGGGTGGGGATGGCGACCGGTGAGCTGGTGGCCGGAAATATCGGGTCGCTGAAGCGAATGGACTACACGGCGATCGGGGACACGGTCAATCTGGCATCGAGATTGGAGAGTGCGACGAAGTACTACGGTGTGAATATTCTCTGGAGCGAGGCGACGGCCAAGGCATTGCACAACGAGGTGCGCCATCGGGAAATCGACCTGATTCGAGTGAAGGGAAAGAACGAACCGGTTTCGATATTCGAAGGCCTGGACCATCATTCGACGGGCACGTTCCCCTATGTGGACCGTGTTCTGGATCGGTTTGAGCAAGGGATAAGCCTGTACCGGAAACGCAACTGGAAGAAGGCCATCGGTTGCTTTGAATCCGCGCTCGACCTGCATCGCCGGGATGTGCCGTCGCAGATCTATCTCGAGCGTTGCCGCCATTACCTGGAAACGCCGCCTGCCGATGACTGGGATGGTGTCTGGGTAATGACCGAAAAGTAGCGGAGCTCGGGAGAATCTGCCGCGTGCGACGTGTCCGCCCCGGGGTTCTTCGCCGGCGACCAGTGACGTGGAATTGCCCGAATGGGTGAGCTCTCGTTGGCTAAGTCCATCCGGTAACCGGTTCACGCGACGACCGGCGTCGCATAGCAGGCCTCTGCCTGGGGGAAGGACATGAAGGAAGTCACCTATGTATTCGGTGTGCTTGAGGAGTCGGATGTCGAAACACTGATGCGCATCGGCGACCGGCAAGAGCTGCACGTCGGCGACGAGCTCGTCACTCAGGGAACCCATCCGGACGCCGTTTATCTGGTGCTCGAGGGCAAACTGAGCGTTTCGGTAAGCGAGCGTGACACTCCCGTCGCGCACGTCGGGACGGGAGAGATTGTCGGCGAGATGTCGCTCCTCGAATCGCAACTGGCATCGGCCACCGTCCGCGCGATCACCCCGGTAACGGTGCTGCGCATTCCGCGCGCCACGCTCGAGGAGAACCTCGCCGCGGATAGTGGCTTCAGCATGAGGTTCTACCGGGCGCTGGGTATGCTGCTCTCCTACCGCCTCCGCACGGCGACATTACCCGAGCCGTCCAAGCTTCGCCCTGTTTCCGAGCTGGTTGGCTGGGCCTCGCCGGTTTCCACCGACATGGCCAGCCTGTTCGATGCCGCCTGCCGGGAGTACCAGGCCCGTCCGGCCTACCGGGTGAACGGCACCTGGATCACGTATGCCGATTGCCGCGCTCGTGTTTCGCGTATCGCGGCGTCGCTTCAGGAGCGCCTGGCCGAATGCCGGCAAGCCACCGGGGAACAGCCGACCATCGCCGTCCTGCTGCCGAACAGCCATCACGTCCTCGAGCTTTTCTTCGCCGCGGCCGTCACCGACTCCATCCTCTTCCCGCTGAACCACCGGCTGTCCGCCGCCGAAATCGACGCCGGGCTGCGGGCCAGCGGCGCCGCGATCCTGCTGACCTCGGACACCTTCGGCGAGGCGCTGGCCCAGGTGCATTGGGACACGCTGTCGGTCCGGACCCTCATCTGCACGGGCGCCGCGGTCGATTTGCCGATCGACGAATGCCGGTCCTGGGACTCCCTGCTGTGCGAGTCGGCTCCGCCCGCCGCTGAGCCGGCATCGCCGGTACCCTCGTCCTACCTGCAGGGATTCAGCACATCCGGAACCACCGGACGGACCAAGACGGTTCTGCATACCCACCACAACGTCTACGTCCATTCCTTCGCGAGCATCCAGGCGCTCAAGCTCAGCGCCGGCGACGACCACTGCTGGGGCCACTTCGGCCCGATGTTCCACGTCGGCGACGCCGCGTTCGTGTGGATCGCACTGATCCTGGGCGCGCGTCACGTCTTCCACGAGAACCAGCTTCACTTCGAGGAGGTCGGCAAGCTGATGGCCGACGAGCACGTCACCATCGTCAAGCTGGTTCCGTCCATGCTGCAGTTGATGTGCCAGTCCGACGGTATCAAGGCGCTGCGGTTTCCCGACCTGCGCTGGATCCTCACCGGTGGCGCCGCGACAGATCCCGTTCTGGTTTACCGGGTCGCCACCCTCTTCGACTGCGATTTCATCCAGGGATACGGCATGACGGAAGCGACCTGCCACGTCGCCTTCAAAGTCGAGACCCAGGCGCCGATGAAGGAGGGGCTTCGCGTTCTGCCGGGGCTGGACCTCAAGGTCGTCGATCCCGACGACGAGACGCTGGGCCCGGGACAGGTGGGAGAAATCGTGCTCAAGGGAGAGACGGTGTTCGGCAGCTACCTCTCCGACGGGAGGGTGGAGACCGACGACACGCAGGTGTTCACCCGCGACGGCTACTACCGCAGCGGGGACCTGGGCTCTCTGGACGAGGCCGGCCGCGTTCAGGTCGTCGGCCGGCGCAAGGACATGATCAATGTCGGCGGGGAAAATGTGTTTGCCTGGGAGGTCGAGGAGATCATCAACGGCATGGCGGGCGTCAAGGAGTGCGCGGCCTTTGCCATGCCGGACAGCGTGCTCGGCGAGGTCGTCGAGGTCGCCGTCGTTCGCACCGGGGCCCAGCCTACGGCGCCCAAGGTGAAGGAGCGCTGCCGGAAGCTGCTGGCGAATTTCAAGGTCCCGCACCACGTGCATTTCGTGGACAAGTTGCCACGGACGATGACCGGCAAGGTGCGCAAGCAGCTCATCGCGGACCAAATCCGGGCCACGCCGTCGCTCGCCGAAGTTCCGCCCGCCCCCGCCTCGCCGTCGTCTTCGCCCGCGACCGCGCAAACGGTCGCGGAGATCGTCACCACGTACATGGGCACGCTGACCAGCGAGCCTATCGACCAGGATCGACCGCTGTTCGACGCCGGCCTCGACTCCCTCGGCACTCTGGAGCTGATCGAGAAGTTCGAGCAACGCTTCTCGATGGAGGTACCGCCCACGCTCCTGTACGACCACCCGACCATCCGCGAGCTTGGGGCGTACTTCGCCTCATCTGATGCATCCGAGCCCACGGCGCCGGCGGCCGAACCCCAAGGCGCAACCACCACGCCTCCCGACGCAACCAGCGAGCCACCAGAACCGTCATCTGCCTCCCGCACTCGACGTTCGGCGACCGAACCCTCCGCGCTCCTGCTGCAATTGGTGAGTCTCATCGTCAAACCGGCGGTCCTCGCGCTGAGCATCGTCCCTGTCCTGGTCTTGTTCGACCTCAGCGCGGGGCGATTGACCGCGTGGGAGCTGTTCCTGACCGGGCCTGTGTGGCTCGCGATGATGCCGCTGACCAGCATGGCGGTCGTTCTCCTCGCCATGCGGGCGCTCGGACGGAGCAGCGGTGAAGGGTGCGAGCTGTGGAGCCCGGGTTATTTCCGCTGGCTGTTCGTCTATCAACTACTTCGCTCCGTGGAGGGGACCCTGGGGGTGCTGCGGGGCACCGGGATCTTGAATACCTTCTACCGGCTCGCAGGCGCGACGATCGGCAAGGACGTTCAGCTCAATACGGTGACCCTGCACGACCCCGAGTGCGTTCACATCGGGGACCATACGATCATCGGGAGAGACGTGAGCTTCCAGCCCGCGCGGATCGGCGGCGGCCGTCTGGTCAAACAACCCATACGGGTCGGAAGTCACTGCTGCGTCGGGCCGAACAGCTCGCTGTTGGGCGGTGCCGGCATCCCAGACGGCACCCACATCCGTCCCCTCTCCGCCGTCGACACCTCCGTGCCCGTATCCGCAGCGCAGACATCGGGGGCGCCCGGGATCTTTTCGGAATCATCGAGTTGGAGTTCGTGCGCCGCCGGGTATCTGGTGGTCGGATATCTCACTGCCATGGCGATCGCCGCCGGCATGCTCTTCGTCAAGTACGCCCTTGGAGCAGCCGGGATCCCGATCCCCTCTATCGCAGGTGTTCTGCTGGGGCACGCTTCGGCGGTGTCCGTCCCGCTCTCCTTCTTCGCCGCCCTGGCACTGGCAATCTATTTCGTCATGCCGGCATCCTATTTCGTCCTGGTGGTGGTTTGCAGGCGACTCCTGCCGGGCAGCGCGCAACAGGCCTCGGGCGAGCCGGGCGGCTATCCAGGCTGGTCTCACTGGCTCTATGGCAAGCTCGTCGACGTGCCCTTCTTCACGATGTGTCTGCAACTGAATGTCATGTCGCACGTGACGAAGTGGAGCTACCAGCTCCTCGGTTCCCGCATCGGGATTCGGCCTTTCCTGGCCGCTCCGTATACGGCCGAGCCGGAGCTCCTGGAGATCGGAGACCGGGGCATGTTGGCCGGGAATGTCTCGCTTTACGGCGTCGATGACGCCGGCCGTCGGGTCGGCCCGATCCGCGTGGGAGAATCCGCGGTGGTGACCAACTCCTGCGTGCTGCTCGGTGGGGCGCAGCTCTCCCGGTCCTCTCTTCTGGGCGACCTCAGCCTTGCCGGTCACGATGATGTGATCCCGCCGAACGCAGTGGCCGTGGGCTCACCGCCGAGGGTCGTCGGACGAACCAATTTTCGCTCCGATACCCTGGGCACCGGGCAGTATGTGCTCAACCAGTCCTTGCTCGTACTGCTGCAGTGGATCTGCCTGGCCACCAGCAACATGGCGGGCTTTGCGCTGATGGGGCTCTGTCTCATCGGGCTCATGGCGTGGGCACCCTTGTGGCTGCTCTGGTGCGCGCTGCCCGGTCTCCTGCTGCTTCCCCGGCTGGTGAAAGTCGCCTTCGTGCCTGCCGTCAAGTGGCTCGCCCTGGGCAAGGTGGCGGCGGGCGAGCATCCTGCCTATGGCTGGTACTACACGCGATGGCTCCTGCTGGAAACCGTCGTCATGGACGCCGAGGCAGCCTTCCTGGGGCAGCTTCAGGGCACGCAGTTCCTCAACCTCCTGTGGCGGAGCCTGGGAGCGCACGTGGGCTCGAACGCCTGCATCTTCGCCTCGTCACTCGGTTCCGAGTTCGATCTGAAGGTCGTCGGAAGCAACACGGTGCTGCAATACGAGTCGCTGGTGTTCGGGCACTCGATCGAGCACCACAGCCTGCTGTTCAAGGCCACGACGGTCGAGGACGGTGCCGAGATCGGGTCATTCGCCATCATCGAGGCCGGGGCAGTGGTGCCCAGTGGGCGGATCGTCCCCGCCCACCAGGCCGTTCACGCCCAGCGCGCCCGTGCCGAGCGGGCCGCGGCGCCAAACCTGCTCAACCTGCACGATTTCGAAGTCGAGGCCGGCGCCAGGCTCCCCAAGCCGATCTTCGACTACTATGCCGGTGGCGCTGACGACGGCCGGGCGCTCGATCGCAACCGGCAAGCCTTCGATTGGGTTCGTGTCTGTCCGCGCGTGCTCGTCGACGTCTCCTCCGTCTCCACCACCTGCCGCCTCGCGCACTCCTCGCTCGCTTCACCGGTCTTGATCGCCCCCATGGCCATGCAAAAGCTGGCTCACCCGCAAGGCGAGTCCGCGGTCGCGAGGGCGGCCAGCCAGCTCAACATGGGGATGGTCGTGTCCATGCTGTCGACCACCGCACTCGAGCCCCTGGGGGATCTGCTGCGCGGGCCCTCCGGGCTCCCGTTGCTTCAGCTATACCTCCTCGAGGATCGAAGCCTCACGGAGGAGCTGATTCATCGCGCGGAACAAAGCGGCTATCAGGGCCTTGTCATTACGGTCGATGCGCCGGCATCAGGCCGCCGGGAGGCGGACATCCGGAACCAGTTTGCCTGGGCGGGCCGTGTGGATCTCCCGCATCTCGAAGGCCGCCTTTCAGCGACCCGCTCGCCGTTGGTCCAGTTCGAGACGATGAAGGATTCGAAGCTCACCTGGGAGCACCTGGGCTGGCTTCGTGAACAGACGAAATTGCCAGTCTGGCTGAAGGGGATTCTGCGCGAAGAGGACGTACTGCGAGCCTGCGAATCGGGCTACGAGGGAGTCGTGCTGTCCAATCACGGGGGACGACAGCTCGATGTCGCGCTCTCACCGCTCGAAGTCCTGCCATCGGTGCGGCGGGCCGTGGCCCGGGCCGGCTATGAGGTCGAGCTCCTGGTGGACGGAGGAATTCGGCGAGGATCGGACGTCTTCAAGGCCCTCGGTCTCGGGGCCGATGCCGTACTCATAGGGCGGCCGGTCCTGTGGGGCCTTGCCGTGAACGGGCAAGGCGGTGTAACCCAGGTGCTGAATCTCCTGAACGAGGAGCTCGCGCTGACCATGAAGCTGGCCGGGTGCGCACACCTGGGCGACATTACGTGTGATTTGCTGTACGGCGACCCGACGTTCGGGGTGCTGCGCTTGAACGCGGACGGTGCTGATGAAACGCCACTGCGATCTCCGGCAGTTTCCGACCGGCCACGTCTGCAGGCGTAACGTCTTCAGCCGCAACATCCCGAAGAGCTGGCAAGACCCGCGCTGCGGGCGGGCTTATCGCCCGACCATCCGATCACACACCCCAGTCTCGGTCGCTGAAGGAGTCGGCTCAATCCCGCCGGGTGCCGACACTTTGTTACCCCAATGGGCCTGTCACGCGGGCTTGTCTCTACCGGGCCCGTGTACCGGGCCTTTCACCCCACGGATGGGCGGTTTATCCTTCCTGCTACCCCGAATTCCGCGACAGAAGAGAGGCGCAGCATGACCGAGCTACCGATGGGCAGTCCCGACGACGCCGCAGCCGCGCCAGGTGCGGCGGTCAACGCAGGGACCATCCGCGATCCGATTCCGCTGGACGAGCTCGGCTCGGCGACGCTCACACCGGACGGCGACTTCGAAGCGGGGTCTTACGCCTCCTTCACACTCACCTATACGGCGGGCAAGTTCGGTATCGATGACAGTGGATCGCTTCGGGTGTGCTTCCGTTTTGCGTCCGACCAGACGCGACCGCAGTTCGAGGAACCGTCCCGGCCGAACTACACCACTATCGAGGCCTCGAACAACGCGGTGCTGGAATACCGCTACGACCCCAAGGGCAACGTGCGGCCCTGGGACCGGACCCTCTACATCAAGGTGGTGAAGGGTTTTCTGCGGGAGGGCGACACCATCACGATACGGTTCGGCGTGACCGATGGCGGCTCCCCCGGCATGCGGCTCCAGACCTTCTGCGAGGACAGCTTCGAGTTCCGCGTGCTGGTCGACCCGATCGCCACCTTCAATTTCCAGGCCCTGCCCAAGCAGCCGGCGATCCGGCTCGTGCCGGGCAAGCCCGAGAGCTACGTCGCCGTGGTGCCGACGCTGCGGCGCGCCGGGCAGCGCTTCTCTCTCAGGCTGCGGGGCGAGGACAAGTGGGGCAACCCCTCCGACAAGTGCGACACCATCTTCAGGCTTCGGACCTCGATGCCGGTCGAGAACCTGCCGGAATCGGTCGCCATCAAGCCAGGCACCTCTGCGGTCGAGATCAATGATTTGAGCGTCCGTGATACCGGCGACGTCGTCATCGAGCTCCTCGCCGACGACGGCTCGATCGCCGCCCGCGCCAATCCGCTGCGCATCGTCGCCAACGCGGCGCTGCTGCCCTACTGGGGCGACCTGCACGGCCAGTCGGAAGAGACGATCGGCACGAACAGCGCTGATGCCTATTTCGCTTTTGCGCGCGACCGCGCCTTCGTCGATGCCTGCGGCCATCAGGGCAACGACTTCCAGATCACCACCGCGTTCTGGAACGAGCTCAACCGCACGACCGCCGCCTTCAACGAGCCGCACCGGTTCGTGACGCTGCCCGGCTACGAATGGTCCGGGAACACGGGGCTCGGCGGCGACCGAAACATCTTCTACCCCGAGGAGGGGCGGCAGATCCGCCGGTCCTCGCATGCCCTGGTCGAGGACAAGTCCGACATCGCGACCGACTGCAACCACGCCGCCGAGCTGTTCGAGGCGCTCGTCAGGGAACGCGAGCTCGACGTCGTTGCGTACGCTCATTGCGGCGGCCGCTACGCCGACGTGAAGCTTGCTCATGACGGGCGCATCGAGAAGTCGATGGAGGTCCATTCCTCCTGGGGCACTTTCGAATGGCTGGTGCGCGATGCCTTCGAGATGGGCTACCGCGTCGGCATCGTCGCAAACTCCGACGGCCACAAGGGCCGCCCCGGGGCAAGCTATCCCGGCGCCTCGCTGTTCGGCGCGGTCGGCGGGCTCACCTGCCTGCTGGCGCCGGAGCTGAGTCGTGAGGCCATCCTCGATTGCCTGCGCAAGCGGCATCACTACGCGACCACGGGCGGCCACGGCGGGCGCATGGTGATCAACGTCGTCGCAAGCTTCGACGCCGACGCGACGCTCTATCACGACGACCCGGCCGTCGGGCCGACTTCCGGTCGTGTCGCGCGCGCCGCGATCATGGGCGACATCGTCCACCTGCCGAGTGGCACGGTGGAGCTCGACGTCGACATCCTCGCAGCGGCACCGATCGAGCGCGTTGACCTGTTCAACGGCCTCGAGCATGTCGAGACGATCCGACCTTACGGCCCCGACCAGCTCGGCAACCGCATCCGCGTGATGTGGGAAGGGGCCGAGTACCGCGGCCGGTTCCGCCAGGTGATCTGGGACGGTACGGCGCACCTGTCGGACAATCGCATTGTCGACGCCAGGCCTTTCAATTTCTTCAATCGCGACAAGTCGCTCGATCGCGTCGGTGACACAGGCCTCGCATGGAAAGCATTGACCACCGGCAACATAGGCGGCTTCGACATCCGCGTGGAGGATGCCTACGGCGGCACCTTGAAGATCGAAACGCCGCTGGTGTCCTGCGGCGTGCCGTTGGAGGAGATCGGCTACGAAGACGAGGTCTTCGACAGGAGCGGCGTCCTGCCGCGTTATCTCAAGCTGTTCCGGCTGCCGGCCGAGAATCCGCATCGTGCGATGCGCTTCAAGCGCCGAGTCGATCTGCGCGACACGGGCGACAACCCGCTTTTCATTCGCCTCACGCAGGAAGACGGCACCCTCGCCTGGACCAGCCCGGTCTACGTGTTCCGTTAGGCCACGGTGGCTGGCTCCTGCCCCCCAAGCAACCACTGCGCGAAAACGATCGGCCAATCGTCGATGTTCCATTGAAATCCTTCCGGGCATACGTCGGACGATCTGACGACTTGCCTCCATCAATCGATGACCGGGTGGACGCGGTGGAACGACGGGGGTATAAGTCTGAGCACATGACCCGTTACCAAAAGTGCCTCCTGCTGCTGTTCGCAGGTGTCTGGGTCTGGGCGGCAATCGCTCCCAAGTATCGTCACGACTGGTTGTTGGAAAACTACCTGGTCTTCATCTTCGTTCCCTTGATTCTTCTTGTTGGCCGCTATTTCCGCCTCTCCAATCTCTCCTATTCCCTGATCACCCTGTTCATGTGCCTGCACGTCGTCGGTTCTCACTACACCTACTCCGAGGTTCCGTTCGGCTACGCCCTCGAGCGGTGGTTCGGCGCATCGAGGAACATGTACGACCGGCTCGTGCACTTCTCCTTCGGGCTCATGATTGCATACCCGATGCGCGAGATGTTCCTGCGGGTGGCGAAGGCCCGCGGCGTGTGGGGCTATTGGCTGCCGGTGGAGCTGGTGCTGGCCTTCTCGGCCGCCTATGAGGTGATCGAGTGGCTCGTGACCGCGAGCGTGCAACCGTCAGCGGGGCTGGCGTTTCTCGGGGCTCAAGGCGATATCTGGGATTCGCAGAAGGACATGTTCGTAGCCGGCATCGGGGCGGTCCTGGCGATGCTCATCGTCGCCTGCGTGCACCTTTTCTACGACAGAGATTTTCTCTCCGAGCTGCGTCAGAGTCTGGCGATAGACAGGAATGATCACCCGCTGGGCGAAGTGGAGCTCCGGCATCTGCGCGAGAAGCACCGAAACGAGAACGGCTGAACCCTGCGTCGGATTCAGTGAAGGAAGATACAAACGGAATCTCAGATCTCTGAATGTCTTCTCCCCGGAACCGCTATCGTGATCGGGGCTTCGAGGGGCAACCCGAATTTCACGGGGGCAGGCGCCGGATCCTTTGATCCGGATCACGACAGCGGAAAAATATGTCGCGGTTGCGTGAACACCTTGCGAATAATCAACCGCAGCGCTTTCAGTCAGGGACATTGCTCTCGAGACCCGAATGTGGGTCGGAATTCATTCCGACAACGGTGTCCCGGCTTGGCGCGGTTTGTCGGGATGAATTCCGACCCACAGGCGAGCCCCCTTTTGTGGGCGTGCAGGCTGCGATGTATTGATCCTCGGATCCAGCCGACCCCCGCTCACCCCAAAACCGGATAAGCGCTATCCGTCCGGTCAGATTCCCATATCGGAAACGGAATCGAAGGTGTAGCCCTCGTCCAGCTCGTCGATGCGGATGCGGTTGGCGAACACGGAGAAGGCGAGGTAGGCCGACAAAGCGTTGCCGCGGATCATCCAGGGCGGCAGGTACAGCGGCGGCGAGATGAATCCCGACCGGGACCACTCCTCGAGGCGGATAATGTCGCCGATAGTCGCGCGTCCCGCGAACAGAAGACGGCACAACTCGAGCTTTCCGCGCTGCAGACACCATCGGAAGAACGTATGCACCTGCATCAGCCCGTGCAGGTACACGGTGTCCTTGGTGAAGGCCGAGCCGCCCGTCAGGGGCGCGCCCCGGAACACGCGCATGGCCGAGTTGAAGCTCTCGCTCTCCGTCTGTCCGGATTCGAGCAGGAAGCGGAACACTTCCATGAAGTCTCCTCCGTTCAGTGCCATGTCTATGGCGAGGATCCGCAGCGCGATCCGTTCCAGGCGGCCGATGTCGATGGAGCCGGTCACCAGCTCGGCGAAGGTGGCCAGCCCTTCCTGGGTCGCGGTGGTCCGTGGTGCGCCGAGCCCCATACTCTTCAGGTTGACCTGCGCTCGGCCGTTGATGGCGGTCAGACTGTGTACGAAGGCCTCGTGCTGCAGAAGCTGCTCCAGGTCGAACTCCGAGAAGCAGGTCGCATCCCGGAGCCGGATTCGCGTGGCCCCCGCCGCCGCCTTGGACACCATGTCCGGGTCCACCACCACCGCGATCTCATGGCCGGTGAATACCTGGTCCAGGCGCTTCCGCATCTCGGCCTGGATCTGCGCGGCGGGCAGGCAGTAGTCACCGTCCGTCAGCGTGTGCTCGCGGTTGTACTGCCTGGCGATGTCGAGGAAGTGCCGGGCCGCGTCGATGTTGTGGACTCTCCCGCCGGCGAGCGAATCCCCGGGCCGCCCGTAAAGCTCGACTGAATACACGGTCATGCGGGGAGAGCCGACGCTCTCGAGAAGGCGGCACACCGTAATGTACGACTGGACGGTGTCGTCCAGAAAGCGCGCCACCGGGTGCCCGCGGTCGAGGTCCTTCTTCAGCGCGCGCAGGGCCGCGATGCGGTCGGCATACGAAGCGCGGGGACAAGAGACCTCGGGAAGCCGCGCCCTGCCCCGCCGCCAGTCGTCCAGGAAGCGCTGCTGAACGTGGCTCGGCCAGCTCAGGTTGGACAGTACCCGTATTCCCTTTGCCAGCTCGACCAGCTCCGCGTCGATCGCCGCGAAGCGCTGAAAGCCATCGTCACCGTTGCGCATATACCTCTGGGCATCGCCCGGAAGAGCCCCGACCCGCTTATATATAGCGCGCAACGGGCCGCCTGAAAACACTCTCCTGCCCGGTTACGGTGACGCCCTCAGGAGGGCCCTGCCGCTCGACGCCCATGTCACCGGGGAAGAGGCTCTCAGCCGTCGGCCAGGCGCAGGGCGTAGATGTTCATCGGCTCCGGTTTTCCTTTCAGGGACTGTGGCCCCAGGTCGTCGAAGGCGAATTCCGGCCCGGCCTGAGTCTTGATTTCCTCGCTCACGAGCACGGGACGATTCAGTCCGCTGCAAAGAGATTCAATGCGGAACGTGACGTTGACGGAGTCGCCGAGCGTCGTGAAGTCGCGGCGCGAATCCGCCCCGATGTTGCCGAGTACCGCGTCGCCGCAGTGAATCCCGCAGCCGATGCGAAACGCGTGATCCGGATACTGTGAGCTGAGACGCTCATCGTATTCATGCGACGCCGCGAGCATATCGCCGGCGGCGCGCAGTGCGCCCAGGATATGGGCATTGTCCCCCCCGCCGGGCTTGGAAATCCAGTACGCCATCACCGAATCGCCCCGGAACTTCTCGATGTTGCCGCCGCGAGCGTCGATGCACTCGCCGACCCGCCGGAACCAGTCCGCCAGAATAGCCGACAGGCCATCCGCCGGGAGCGCGGCGGACAGGGCCGTGTAATTGCGAACGTCGCTGACCAGGACCGCCAGATTGACATTGGCGAACACGCGCTGAGTTGCCTTCCTGGCGGCTTCTTCCGGCGCGGGCTCCGGCTCATCGCGCTTGAACAGCAACAGGCTCTCTCCCAGCCTCAGCACGTCCCCGCTTCGCAGCGCGGTGGCGCTGGTCACGGGCTTGTCGTTGACGAAGGTTCCGTTCGCGCTTCCGAGATCGATGATGAGGTACTCCCCCCCCTCACTGCGGATCAGTGCATGATTTCGCGACACCTGGCCGTCGGACAGTACCAGGTTGTTCCCGGGACTCCGTCCGATGGTCACAAGCTCGCCGACAGGAATCGTCTCCCCCGTCTTGCCTTGACCAGTCGGATCGACCCGTATGAGCTCGGCTTCCATCTAGCCTCCGAAAGGTGATTACTCCAGCAGGAGTTCAAAAGAAGAAAGAGCTGAAGCCCTTCGATCGCTCCGGCCACGCGCGCACTCGCGCCCGGGCGCAAGGCATGTATTCTATCCCGAACCTCGCACGCAACGAGGCGCCCGAGGCCTCGAATTCGAGGCACACGGCCCGCTTGCCCGTGCCGGCCAGCGGGGCGCCGCCGGCCTTCGCCTCTGAATGCCGCGACCGGGCGTGCTGAGCCGGATCCGGCGGGGCATTCCGATGGTCACCGGCATCTGCGGCGTTCTACACTACGTCCATCGAAGTTGTCCACCACGGCCTCCCATCCGGTCATCTCAAAATGAAAGAGCTCGTCGATCGAGTGATGTACGATTTGTTCAACGGATTGCCGATCGCTCTCGGCTTGCCAACGATGTACAAGTCCTTGTGCCGCGTTTGCGGCAGAGCGAGCCGCCGCGGCCGCCCCTGGAAGCTGGCGGACGGGCTCGTGGAAAGTTGGCAGATCGATTCCCGTTGGAGACGCATGATCGAGCGCCGCGAGGGTCTACGATGCAGCGTATGCGGATCGGTCACCCGCTACCGGTACCTCTCCCAGGTAATCATGGAGGAGCTCGGAGCGCCGGGCCTCGGCTACACGAGCTTTTCCGACTACGCCAGGTCCGTCCATTTCAAGCAGCTTCGAGTGGCGGAAATCAACGGCTGTGGTCCTCTCCACGCTTACCTGGCACTGAATCCGGAACTGGCCTACTCCGAGTACGGAAGCGAGGACCCGGCAATACCATCGGAGGACCTTGCGCGGCTCTCGTACCGGGACCGGGAATTCGACCTCGTCGTGACCTCGGATACCCTCGAGCACGTACCGGACTTGTCGAAGTCCCTGGGTGAGATAGAGCGGGTTCTGAAACCGGGGGGACGACACATCTTTACGGTACCGGTGGTCCGGGACGGCAGGAAGACACGGCGCCGAGCGGTGCTGGAGGGAGAACGGATCGTTCATCTGCATCCTCCCAGCTACCATGGGGAGTGGACTGCCCAAAGTTCGGATCGCCTGGTTTTCCACGAATTCGGCGACGACGTTCTCGACTACCTGCGGACCGCGGGGACCGGGATCAGCCTCCGGCAGCACCCGGTTAACCCGTCCCTGACCGTCTTCGTTGCAGTAAGGGCGGAAGACGGCGGGCAGGCCCGGCCGGGGGGCCGATGAACACAGATGCCCGCCGGCGGGTCGGACAGCTATAGCTTGCGTAAATGATCAACCCTCCCGGATTCCGGTGTAAAATTGACGGGTATTCAATATCGCGGAGGTCCTCCTATGGGAGAAGTCAGCGCAGCGCGGCAGGGCAAGGGCGGCATCGAGCTGTCTTCTCTCGACTGGCTGCTCCTTCACCACCGGGTCAAGCTCCTGGACCGCCAGGAGATCGTCCGCAAGCTGGATATCCAGCCCGGCGAGCGCGTGCTCGACCTGGGCTGCGGCCCGGGCCTGTGGACCCAGCTTCTCGCCGATGCGGTGGGCCCGTCGGGGCGAATCGTCGGTATTGATTTCGACAAGTATCTGCTGGCGCATGCCGGCAGAATCACGAAGGAATCGCACCCGGGCCATGACATCAGCTTCCTGCAGATGGATTTCTCGGACGTCGGCGCGCTCGATGAGACCTTCGACGTCGTCTTCTTCAGCAATTGCTTCTGCTATCTTCCCGACCCCGCCGCGATGGTCGAGGGCATGAAACGGGTCGCCCGTCCCGGCGGCCGGATCATCGGCCGCAACTGGGACGGCGAGCCTTTCCTGCTGTATCCGATGGACGTAGGGCTTCTCTCCCTCGTGCAGCATCACCTCGTGCAAGCGACCGAAAGCCGGGCCGAGGGTGCCTATTTCGATCACTATTTCGGCCGGAAAATGCCGGGATTGTTTCGTCGCCGGGGATTTCGCCACGTTACCTGCGACACCCATGTCATCGAGCGTTTCGGACCTGCCGACGCGGATCTGTCGGCGTATATCCGGACCAACGGCGAATGGATGGGCGACAAGATCAAAGAGCGCGTGGACGCGCAGACCCTTGCCCGGTGGTATGCCCATTTCGACCCGAACGATCCCCGGTGCGTATATCTTTCCGACGAGTTCTATTTCTGCATGATCGAGATGGCCGTCACCGGCTATGTCTGATCCTTTCGCGCTGCAGGAATCCAGGGGTGGACTTCAGGGAGAAACCGGGAACCCTTCGCCGGGGCTGGACGAGGCGCTGGTGCTGTGTCTCGAGGCGGCAAGAAGCTTCGCCGACGCGAACCCCTGCGGGGACGCCCTGGATACGCTGGAAGCGCTGCTGCCCACACTGAGCCCGTCGGACATCGATGCCTTGATCGGGCATCCCGACTATGTCGCCGTTCGCGGGACGCTGATACGTGCCTGCGCACAAACCTGGTTCGAGCGCGAGTGCGACCTCGCCTGCCGGGCGCTCGATGAGCCCTCGTCCCTCACGCCGCACAAGCTGTTCGGCGGCCACATCCCGCGCGAGGCTTACGCCGACGAGCTCGCCGTCCTGGACTCCGTTCGGCCGCGGAATATCCTCATCATCGGCAGCGGTGCAAGCCCGATGTCCGCGATCGTGATCCAGGATGCCTTCCCGTCCGCCACCGTGGCGGGCATGGACCGTTCGGCGCGGGCCTGCGAGCTGTCCTCGCGCCTGCTGGCGGCGTGCGGCTACGGGAACGTCGCGATCATGAGAGGCGATGCGGCCAATCCGGACGGCATCGAAGGGTTCGACTGTATTGTTCTCGCCCTGACAGTCGGAATCGACGAAGCGGAGAAGGGACAGATCATCCGGGCTCTGCGCCGTGCGGCTGATCCCGATGCGGTCCTCGTCGTTCGCACGGCGGCCGGCTGGGGTCGCGTGCTCTATCCGGGCACCGATCTGGCGGTGATCTCGGACAAAATGGATCTCCATCGCAGCCTCTCACCACATCAGCGGTCCATCACGGTCGCGGTGCGCATGGCCGAGTTGCCGGACTGATTCACTCTACGCCGCGCGTTTGATCGCAAAGCCGGATTCAAGCAACCGGAGTTTCGAATGACCTACGAAGTTGTAAGAGCCACCCCCGGGGTGGATGACTACCTCAAGCTCCGTCGCGCGGCCGGCCTGGGCGCGAAGTCCGTCGAGGCGGCCGAGCGGGGACTGCCCAACACGCTGTTCGGCGTGCACGTGTGCCATGAGGGCGAGGTCGTGGCAATGGCGCGCCTGATCGGCGACGGCGGCACGAACTATGCGTGCGTGGACGCCGCCGTGCATCCGGATCACCGTGGAAAAGGGCTGGGAACACAGGCGCTCGGGCGGCTCGTGGTGGGCGAAGTGGCTCAGTACTTCAAGCAGAACGCCCCCGGCGGGGCCTATCTGATGGCGGTAACCAAGGTGCCCAAACTGGGTTTCCAGACCGGTTTCAGCCTGCTCGACCCTCCCGAGGTGGGCATGTACATCTGGCAACCGCTGGAGTGAAGCAGCCGCGGGCGAACATTGCTTCAGCCAACCGGGAAAGGGCTGATTCACTGTGTAGACGTCATTGCGAGCGCAGCGAAGCAATCCAGAAGCTGAAACCGCGGCACGTTCAACACCGCAATCTGGATTGCCGCGGCGGCTTCGCCGCCTCACAATGACGGCCTGAGTCCCCTCTCATCGCTCCGGCTTACAGACGATTCCTGGCGGAATCAATCACACTTTCGGCAGATGTGAGCCCTTCCGCCTATCGGCTACCGTGTGGATGATCACCCATCGACTGTAACGAGGCCTGCGGATACCGCCGGGCTGAACATCTCCCGTACGAACAGTCTTCGCGCGCGCGCGTCGAGTCGGGCGATGAAGTCGTCCGCGGACTCGTTTGCCAGCTCGATTGCGATTCGCGCATCGGCGCGTTCCGGCGCGACGCTCGCCAGCATGCGACTGACCAGATTGACGTTCTGAGAGCCGGCGAAAGAACGCAGTTCCTGTCGAAGGGATTCCGCTTCGTAGCCCGCCAGCAGCTTATCCAGCCTGCCCGAGCCGTCCAGCTTCCTCACGGCCGCCAGCCTTTCCGCCTCTCGCACCGCTATCGCGGAATCCAGTGCAAAGTCCGAGTCCGTCCAAACCCAGTTCACGTTGCGGTTGACGGCTTCGAGCGCTTCAACGCGGTGGCTCCAGAACCGCGGAATGAAAATCAGGTCACCGGCATTCAAAATGACTTGCTGCACGGGAACGTCCGGCTCGCCGTAGGCAAGCGTCGAGACCGGCAGAAATCTGATCCACGGCAGTTCCCGGTCCGGCGGCGCCAGCGTGAAGCGTTTCGCGCCCGTCAACTGCACATTGATGACGTCAAGTGCATTGCCGTCGTAGTGCCACGGCGTCCGGTGCCCTGCCGGCGCCTGCCAGAATCGCATCGGGCGCTCCAGCGACAGGCGAGGCGCCCGATCCTGCCAGTACGCGCTCAACCAAAGGGGACACGGCGTGTCTTCGGCGTAGGACCGGTCCCGGGGCAGATGGTGCCAGTATTGAGTGGAACCACCGGCACCGAGCACGGCTTCGACCCTTTCCTCGGTCCACGTCCTGGCCGGCCAGCCGCTCGCCGCTCCCCGAACCACGAACGGCGTGCGCGACGACAAGACCGCCTCGAAGTCACGTTCGATTTCCAGAACACTTGTCTCGTTACCGGCTGCGGCAGCAAGCATGTATTTGAGCGGCGGAGCGTTGCTCCATTGGGACCGCGCCATTATACGTTCAAAACGGTTGCACGAGTGCGCAAACTGCTTTCCGTCCCTGCGGACGGGAACCGGTCCGGAACCCCGGAAGGGGCAGGCGGAACCGGATTCCCCGACACTTTCTGGCCGGCAGGGAAGACGGGTATACTTGCCGCCCGTTCGCTTTGCACTCCGACATGCGCCTACTCTTTGCCGGCATCATATTCTCCACGGACTCCCCGCCGAGTTGCCGCCAGCAGGTACCTTCAGACCAGGAACAATATGGGTTGTCGTCCCTGTCCGCTTCGTGACGGTTGGCAATGAATCCGCCTACCCGTAATCCCGTACAGGCCGCCTATCTCGACCTGTTGAAGCGTAGTCTGGTCAATTGGATATACCACGACATCGAGCGGCATGAACTGCTGAGGCTTGGCGAATACTCCCTGGCAAAACGTCTGCCCTTCGATACGGCCCTGCGGCGAACCGGTCATGACTACTCCGTGCAGGCCCACACGCTCGTGGGCCTCGAGCGGCTCGACAATATCCAGTACTGCGTCGAAACGGTCTTATCCGAAAACATACCCGGCGACCTCATCGAGACCGGTGTATGGCGCGGCGGCTGCTGTATTCTCATGCGTGGTTTGTTGAAGGCATACGGGGTCGAGGATCGTACCGTCTGGGCTGCGGATTCGTTCCAGGGCCTCCCGAAACCGAACGAGCAGCAATACCCCGCCGACAAGGGGAGCAGGTTTCACGAACTGGACGAGATTGCCGTGCCTCTCGAGAGCGTCAAGGACATCTTCGAACGCTACGGGCTGCTGGATGACCAGGTCAGATTCCTGAAAGGCTGGTTTCGAGACACCTTGCCGAACGCGCCGATCAACGAGCTCGCGGTCCTGCGGCTGGACGGCGACATGTATGAGTCGACGATAGACGTTCTACGCAATTTGTACTATAAAGTATCTCCCGGCGGGTTCGTCATAATCGATGATTACGGCGCCTATGCCGCCTGTCGCAAGGCGGTCCACGATTTTCGCGATGCGCACGGGGTTTCCGAGCCCATCCGGGAAATCGACTGGACGGGCGTGTACTGGAGGAAGGGGGTAACTCCATGAAGACCAATGAAAAAGAAGCCGGCAGGCTGATGCGCGAGCGTGATGTGGACTCCCTGAGGCGGCTTTACCGGAACGGGGGGATGACGCGTCGAGAGTTCGTCTCGGCGTTGGTCAATCTGGGAATCGGGATCAGCGTGGCGGGCACCATCGTGGCCGGTACCCCGGTGGTCGAGGCGGCAACGCCCAGGCACGGCGGCCACGTGCGGGCCGCGGGCGGCACCCAGGGCCCGGACGACACACTCGACCCCGCGAAGTTCAAGAGCTCCATCGATTACTGCCGCGGGGAGCAGTTCTACAACGGGCTGACCCGCATCAACGGGAAGCTGGAGGCGGAGGGCGAGCTCGCCGAATCCTGGGAGCCGGACCCCAGCGCGCAGGAATGGACCTTCCGGCTGCGCAAGGGTGTCGAGTTCCATAACGGCAAGTCTCTCGAGGCCGCGGACGTGATCTACTCGATTCGCCGGATTCTCGATGGTTCCGTCGCGTCGGGTGCCAGGGTGCTGGTCAAGCAGATCAAGGAGATCAAGGCTGACGACAAGAACACGGTCCGTTTCAAGCTCGCCGATCCGAACGCTGATTTCCCGATCGTGCTCGGCCTGCATAACCTGAAGATCCTGCCCGACGGCTGGACCGACTTCTCGACGGCGATGGGCACGGGGCCGTTCACCGTCAAGGAGTTCAAACCCGGTGTGCGCTCCGTTGGGGTGCGGTTTACAAACTACTGGGACGACGACAAGCCCTATCTGGATGAGATCGAGTGGTTTGCGATATCCGACCCGGTCGCCCGAATCAACGCCCTTCTCGCCGGCGACGTTCAGCTATTGGGTGGCGTCGACGCCGAGGCCGCGCCCATGGTCGAGCGCGCGCCCGGAGTACGCCTGGTAACCACCCCCTCCGGCCAGTTCGTCGAAATGGTGATGATGTGCGACCGGCCGCCGGGTGAGAACGACGATTTCCGAACGGCGATCAAATACCTGATGCAGCGCGAAGACGTGGTCAAGCGGTTGTTCCACGGCCATGCACGCATCGGCAACGATACCCCCATCGCGCCGTCCGATCCCTTCTACTGCGACGATATCCCGATTCGTCCCTTCGATCCGGACAAGGCCCGCTTCCATCTCAAGAAGGCCGGCATGGAGGGGGCGAACGTCCAAGTATTCTCCGCGCCCGGCGCCGGCCGGGGGGCAACCGAGCTGGCCCTCATGGTCCGGCAGGCGGCCTCCAAGATCGGGTTGAACGTGGAAGTCAAGCAAGTGCCCAGCGACGGATACTGGAGCACCACCTGGATGCACCAGCCCATCTTCATGGCGGGCTGGAATCCGCGGCCGACCGCGGACATCATGCTCACGCTTGCCTTCAAGTCGGACTCGCCGTGGAACGAAACCCATTGGCACAACGACCACTTCGACGAGCTGCTGAAGCGCGGCCGCGGCGAGCTCGACCACTCGAAACGTAAACAGATCTACTGCGAGGCTCAACGCCTGATCCACGACACGGGTGGCTGTGCCCTGCCGGCCTTCTTCGACTATGTGGATGGTATGTCCGACAAGGTGAAGGGCTTCGAGAAGATCCCGCTCGGCCCGCTGGCGGCCGGCCAGTGGCCGAAGCAGATCTGGCTGGAAGGTTGAGCGGCGTTGAACCGATAGTGCCTGCCGAGTGCTTCGCCTGATCCTGCGCCGGTTGGGCCTGGGCGTTGCCACGCTCTGGCTCGTGTCCGTGTTCATCTTCGCGGGCACGGAGATCCTCCCCGGTGACGTCGCCCAGACCATGCTGGGTCGAACGGCCACCCCGGAAGCCCTTGCCGAGCTCCGGCAGCAACTGCACCTGGACGAACCGGCGATTCAGCGATACGGGAGCTGGCTGGCCGGTTTCGCAACCGGTAATCTGGGCGTCTCGCCGTCGAGCGGCAGGAGCATTGCCGGCATCATTGCCGACCGGTTCCCGAATACCTTGCTGCTCGCGTCACTGACGGCGCTCTTCGCCGTGCCCCTGGGACTCGCGCTCGGGCTGCTCGCCGTGATACATGCGCGCGGCAGACTCGACCGTTTCATCACCATATTCTCATTGTGCACGATTTCGGTACCCGAGTTCTTCGTAGCCGCCGCTCTCGTGCTGATTCTGGCGGTCCACCTGCACTGGGTGCCGGCGGTTGCATACATCACCGAGTTCGGGTCGATCGGCCACCTGCTGCGTTCGCTGGCGATACCCATACTGACTCTGTCCTTCGGCGTGATGGCCTACCTGGCCCGGATGACGCGGGCAGCCGTTCTCAACGTGATGGAATCGCCGTACGTCGAGATGGCGATCCTCTCCGGAGTGCCGCGCGGCCGGGTGGTTTGGCGCCATGCCCTGCCAAATGCTCTGGGGCCTATCGTGAACGTGATCGCGCTGAGCCTCGCGTCCCTGATCAGGGGTACTGTGGTGGTCGAGGTCATGTTCGCTTATCCGGGGCTTGCCAAGCTGACGGTGGACGCGGTGTCCCTCAGGGACATGCCGCTCATACAAGCCTGCGCCATGATCTTCTCGGCCGTGTATATCCTGCTGCTGATGTTCGCGGACGTCCTCGCGATCCTGGCCAATCCCCGCCTGAGGCATCCAGCGCAGGAGGCCACTGCGTGGCGGTGAGCAAGGAGCAATCCGGGAACGGCGCGACGGGACCTTCCCCGGACGGCCGGGCCGCCCGCGCCCCGCGGCGGCGCATCAAGTTATCACCGACCGCGTGGATCGGTGTCGTCATCGTATCGATCATGGTGTTCATCGCCGTCTTCGGGCCGTTGATCGCCCCCTATTCCGAGTCGGACATGCTGCCCGACGGCAGCTTCGCGTCGATCAGTGCGGAGCACTGGCTCGGTACGGACTACATAGGCCGCGACGTGTTTTCCCGCATCCTCTACGGTGCTCGCGTCACTCTCGGCTTGTCGTTCCTTGCGACCCTTCTCGCTTTCACCGTGGGAACGTTCTTCGGCTTGACCGCCGCCACTTCCCGGCCTTTCCTGGACGCGGTGATCAGTCGCTTCTATGACATCGTCCTCTCCATACCGAGCGTCATGCTTGCCCTGGTGGCGATCGCCGCGCTGGGCACGTCGGCCACGGTGCTCATCGGAACGATCGGCCTGATCTACTCCTCCAACGCGTTCCGGATATCACGTGCCCTGGCGATGGATATCAAGGTCATGGATTTCGTGGAGGCGGCGCGCGCCCGCGGCGAAGGCCGTCTATGGATAATCACCCGGGAGATCTGGCCCAATGCCATGGTCCCGTTGCTCTCCGAGCTCGGCCTGAGGCTGGCCTATTCGATTCTTGCGATAAGCGCCCTCAGCTTCCTGGGCCTCGGTGTTCAGCCACCGACCGCAGGCTGGGGCGTCATGGTGCGTGAAAACATGACCGGGATGATGTTCGGAGCGCCGGCGGCCCTGGCGCCGGCCTTCACCATCGCCCTTTTGACCATCAGCATCAACCTGATCGTCGACGACATATCGTCGAAATACGGCCGGGACATCTCAGAGGCTCCGCACTGACCCATGAGCGAGCTGTTGCATGTCAGCAACCTGTGCGTGGACGCGGTGTCCGACGAGGGACGCACGCGGATCGTCAAGGAGGTGTCTTTCTCCGTCAACAAGGGCGAAGTGCTGGCGTTGATCGGCGAATCCGGATCCGGGAAGACGACGATCGCCCTCGCCACGATGGGCTACGCCCGTTCCGGGTGCCGCATCAGCGGCGGCAAAGTGATGCTGGGCGGAGCCGACGTGTTGTCGCTGGACCCCAAGAGCCTGCAGCGCCTGCGAGGCCGGCGCATCTCCTACCTGGCCCAGAGCGCGTCCGCCACGTTCAATCCGGCCCTGACCATCGGCGAGCAGGTGACGGAATCGGCGATCCTGCACCGTGTCCTCTCACGCACACAGGCCCGTCGCCGGGCACTGGAGCTGTATGAACGGCTGGACCTCCCCGATCCGCAACGCCTGGGCGACCGGTTCCCCCATCAGGTGAGCGGCGGCCAGCTTCAACGGCTGATGGCGGCCCGTGCCATGTGCAGCGGTCCCGAG
This sequence comes from Arenicellales bacterium, assembly GCA_049583715.1. GTDB lineage: Bacteria > Pseudomonadota > Gammaproteobacteria > Arenicellales > JAANXG01 > JAANXG01. The sequence goes on from JBAUWJ010000214.1 coordinate 29,693, forward strand.
CTTCTGCTGCTCGATGAGCCCACGACCGCCCTCGACGTCACCACACAGATAGAAGTGCTGGCAGCGTTCAACGAGCTCATTCGCCAGTACGGAACGGCGGCCATTTACGTGACGCACGACCTCGCGCTGGTGGCGCAGATCGCCGACCGGATCGTCGTCCTGTCGGACGGCGAGGTGCGGGAGACGGGCACGGTCGACCGGATCCTCGACAGCCCGGCCGATGCCTACACGAAGAAGCTCATGGCCGCGATTCCAAAACCGCCCGCGCGCAGCTCGGCACCGCCGGAGACGACGGTGGGACCGGCTGCCGGCGAACCCCTCATGGAGGTCCGCGGAGTCAATGCCGGATACGGGCGGGCATCCGGCGGGGACTCGCACGGACTGGTGCTTCACGACGTCGACACAGACGTGCCCGCCGGGTCCGTGGTCGGCGTCATCGGCGAATCGGGCTGTGGAAAGAGCACCCTGGCCCGCGTCATAGCGGGACTGCTCCCGGCCCGAAGCGGCCGGATACTTCTCGAGGGTGATCCGCTGCCCTACCGGGTGGAAGACAGAGACAAGAAAGCAGTCAAGGACATCCAGCTCGCCTTTCAAATGGCGGACGTTGCACTCAATCCGCGCCATCGCATCCGAGAAATACTCGGGCGGCCCGTCACCCTGTTCCTCGACCTCAAGGGCGAGGGGCGGGACGAGCGCGTCCTCGAGCTGCTCGATATGGTGGGGCTGCCGCGTGCCATGATCGACCGCTATCCCGGCGAGCTGTCGGGCGGCCAGAAACAGCGGGTCAACCTGGCCCGCTGCCTGGCGGCCGAGCCCCGCCTGCTCCTGTGTGACGAGGTCACATCGTCATTGGACACCATCGTGGCCGACTCCGTCATCAAGCTGCTGAAACATCTCGGTGAAAAGCTGAGGCTCTCATACATTTATATCAGCCACGATCTGTCGAGGATGGCGACGCTGGCCGACCACGTCGTCGTCCTTTATGCAGGCCACGTCGTCGAGGCGGGACCGACCGGACGCATTCTGGCACCGCCCTTCCACCCCTATACCCGCCTTCTCCTTTCCTCGATTCCGGAGCTACGCAAGGGGTGGCTCGACGACGTGATGAAGACGCGTACCGCCAGAGCCGGACTGGGGCTTCCCCACGAATCCACTGCCGGATGCCCGTTCTACAACCGCTGCCCGCTCGCGATAAAGGACGTGTGCAATACGGAGCAGGTGCCCGTCCGGGAGCCGGCCGGCGAGCATCGGATAGCCTGTCACAGGGAGATCCAGGAGCTCTCGGCCGCGTGAGCGGGGCGAGACGCAGCGGCCCCGGCAGGTGCGGAAGCGGTTAGCCCGGTTTATCCGTGAGGCAGGCGACCGGGCGTGCTGTATCACACGCTCTGGGAGCTCGGCGTGACTCTCTTGCCGCTCCCGCGCTCCTGCAGGCGCTCGCACAACACCCGCATCACCGCCAGGCTGGTCTCCGGACGCTCCCGAAGTATGACCTCGAACTGCTTCTGGCCGATGCACAGCGTTCGTACGTCTCCCGCCGCGATCAAGGTCGCCGCTCGCGGCAACCGGCTGATGATGGCCATTTCGCCCACGCACTCTCCCGGCTTGGAGCGTCGTGCCAGCTCCACTGCATGCTCGTCGCCGCTCTTGAACAGGACCCGGACCTCGCCGGAGACGATGATATAGAGCTCGTCTCCCGGCTCGCCCTGCTCCGCCAGCACCTCGCCATCATGGAACAGGCGTTCGTAGGTGATGGACGCCACCTGCTTGAGCTCCGTCGGCGCCAGATCCGCGAACAGCGGGACGCGCTTCAAGAACAATATCCGCTCCATTACTGAGAGCGTATCGAGTTTCTGCATGGGCTTGTCTCCGTTCAGCGCGTTCGACGCGGCGTCGCGCACGGTCTCGTCGGGGTCATCATGTGAAAGGGCGGTGAGCGCCGAGGCGATCTCCTCGTCGTTCACGCCACGCGCCGCCAGCGCTGCGCAGGCGCGCAGCCACGGATCGTCATCCCGCAGCGATTCCCGCAGCGGGCCCACGTGGTCGACGCGGGCGCTGTCGATCCCCGGCTCCCACAGCCGCAATAGCGGCCGGACCATCTGGCGGTCCGACACCGAGTCCAGGAGCTCGACCGCGTTCGCCCCCTGCCCCTGGTCCGAGCTGCCCAGACTGGCAATGGCCGCGTCGAATGCCTCGCGGTCCGCGAGCGTGCCGAGCAGTCGCAGCGCTCTGATGCCGTAGCGCTCGGCAACATGCTTCACCGAGTCCGCCAGGAGCTGCGCGGCGTCGTCTTCCCGCGCCCAACCCTGAAGTCGCTGCCACAGATCATGGTAGCTGAGCGCCTGCTTGATTCGCTCGCCGGCGTGATCTCTGATTATATCCGCCTGCGATTCCGCGGGCAGATGCGCCAGGGACAGTATCGCACCGGCCTCGAGCTTCGGGTCGTCCAGGGCTTTCATGGTCGCATCGAGCGCGTCAGCCCCGAATGTCCCGAGGGATCTGGCCACTGCTTCCCGCACGGACCGGTCATCGTCTCCCAACGCATTCACCAACGCGCCGGGGCACTGCGG
>JBAUWJ010000215.1:0-57854 GCA_049583715.1 Arenicellales bacterium
CTCACATCCTTACGCGCTTGCCTTCCGGATCGTACAACGGCCGCAGCGAGACCCTGGCAGGATACCTCTCCCGCGCAATTTCGATTTCATACTTTCCGCCCTCGATGAATTCCCGCGTGGCGCCGGATTCGCTCTCGACGTAACCGAGCGCGACGCCGGCACCCAGGGTGTGGCCGAACATCGCCGACGTCGTTCGTCCCACGCGCACCCCGTCGCGCCAGATGGGCTCATCGTGGATCATCAGCGGCCCCGGATCATCCAGCACGAACTGCGCCAGCCGTCTCGTAAGCCTGCTCTTCTTCTGCTCGAGGAGCGCCTCGCGGCCGATGAAGCCGCCCGGCTTATCCCAGGCCAGCGCGAAACCCAGGCCCGCCTCCAAGGGCGTGTCCTCGTCGCTGATGTCGTGGCCCCAGTGCCGATAGCCCTTCTCGATACGCAGGGAGTTCAGTGCGTGATAACCGCAGTGCCTGAGGCCCAGCCGCACGCCGGCGGCGACGATGGCGTCGTAGACCGGCACGGCAAACTCCGAGGGAATATAGAGTTCCCAGCCCAGCTCGCCGACATAGGTAATGCGCGACGCGCGCGCCAATGCGCGGCCAATCTCGATTCTCCGCGATGACATGAAGGGAAACGCATCGTTCGACAGATCTTCCGGCGTCAGCGAGGACAGCAACTCCCGCGACAGCGGGCCCATGAGCCCGAGCACGGCGTAGGCGGACGTCACGTCGGTGAGAAACGCGTGGGCGTCCGCGGGGATGTGGCGACGCAGCCAGTCGAAGTCCCGAACCTGCGTGGCCGGAGCGGTGACGATGAAGTACTCGTCCTCGCCCGTGCGCGTCACGGTCAGGTCGGCCTCGATCCCGCCGCGCTCGTTCAACCACTGGGTATAGACGATCCGGCCGGGCTCCACGGCGACATCGTTGGCGCACACGCGATTGAGGACCTGCTCCGCGTCCCTGCCCTGCAGGAGGTACTTCGCGAACGAGCTCTGGTCGAACACACCCACGCCTTCGCGCACCGCCCGGTGCTCCTGCCCGCTGCAGGCGAACCAGTTCTGTCGGCCGTAAGAGTACTCGTACCTCGGCTCGACACCGGCCGGGGCGAACCAGTTGGCTCGCTCCCAGCCCTGCATCTCCCCGAAACAGGCGCCCTGGGCAGCCAGCCGCTCATGGAGCGCCGAGAGACGCACGGGCCGCGCGCTCTCCACCTGACGAAACGGCCAGTGCATGGCGTAGAGCAGGCCCAGCACCTCCGCGGTGCGCTCCGCGAGATAGCGGCGGTTGCCCTGGAACGGCAACGCCCGGCGGATATCGACGTCCCACAGATCCATGGGCGGATGCCCCTCATCCATCCATTCGGCGATCACCTTGCCGGCTCCGCCGGAGGACTGGATCCCGATGGAGTTGAAGCCCGCGGCGACGAAGTAGTTACGGACCTCGGGCGCTTCGCCGAGATAGTAGCGGTTGTCCGGCGTGAAGCTCTCCGGGCCGTTGAAGAAGGTCTGGATGCCGGCGTCCCGCAACAGGGGCACGCGCTCCAGGGCGCGCTCGAGGACGGGCTCGAAATGGTCGATGTCCTCCGGAAGCTGCCCGAACTCGAAGTCCTCCGGAATACCGTCCATGCCCCAGGGCTTGGCCACCGGCTCGAAGGCGCCGATCAGCAGCTTGCCCGCGTCCTCCTTGAAGTAGGCACAGTTGTCCTGGTCACGCATGACCGGCAGGTCCCGCGGCAGCCCCTCGATCGGCTCGGTGACGATGTAGAAGTGCTCGGCGGCATGCAGGGGGATGTTGACGCCGCTCATTCGACCGAGTTGTCTCGCCCACATACCCGCGCAGTTGACGACGTAGTCCGTAGCGATCTCACCTTCGGCCGTGCGTACCGAGCGCACCCGGCCCGCCTTCGTTTCCACGCCGATGACGCGCGTGTTCTCGAAGATCCTGGCGCCGTGATTGCGGGCCCCCTTGGCGAAGGCCTGGGTCACGTCGGCGGGATTGACCTGCCCGTCCCCGGGCAGGTAAACGGCGCCCTGAAGGTCGTCGATGTTGATGATCGGATAGAGCTCGCGCGCCTCGCTCGGAGTGATCACTTCGACTTCCAGGCCGAAGCAGCTCGCCATGGAGGCGGCGCGTTTCCATTCTTCGAACCGCTCTTTCGTCGCCGCGAGGGCCAGCGATCCGCGGCGCCGGAAGCCCGTCGCCTGCCCGGTTTCCGCTTCCAGGCCCGCGAAAAGCTCGCAAGTATACTGCGCCAGGCGCGTCAGGTTGTGGGTCGCCCGGAGCTGCCCCACCAGCCCCGCCGCGTGCCAGGTGGTCCCGCTGGACAAGCGCTTGCGCTCCAGCAGAACCACGTCCGTCCATCCCGCCTTGGCGAGGTGGTAAGCGACGCTGCACCCCACGACGCCCCCGCCTATGATCACCGCTTGTGCGCGCTCCGGTAATTGTCCGGCCATGCTCGGCCCTCGCTCTGGAAAAGGTGAAATCGGCATTGTATGACGGGATGCGCCAATGTCGGAATCAATTACGTACCGGGGATTCAGAGCGGGCTCTGCCGGCGGACGGCAAATGCGGGCCGACATTCGCGTACCTGTCGGGATAAAATCCAAGGTCTGCGATTGCCCTGGACCGGCGGCAGGCCGGTCGGGGCTCGATGAGGACATTCATATGGCCGCCGGGATAGAATCCCGGCCTACAACTGCGGGGTCGACCGGTCATGGCGGGGGCATTGCTGGATTTCATCACACGGGATACGGGAACAGACCCGCAGTACGCGGTGATCTGGCTGCATGGTCTGGGCGCGGACGGCCACGATTTCGAACCCGTCGTGCCGGAGCTGGGTCTGTCGATTCCCACCGCGCTCCGCTTCATCTTTCCCCACGCACCCACCCGGCCCGTCACGATCAACGGCGGGATGGTGATGCGAGCCTGGTACGACATCGTCGCCATGGACCTCGGCAGCGGCGTCGATACGGTCGGCATCAACGAGTCCTCGGAGCAACTGCGCGGCCTCATTCAGGCCACCGTGGATTCGGGCATCCGCACAGACCACGTCGTGCTCGCGGGTTTCTCCCAGGGCGGCGTCATCGCCCTGCATACCGCCCTGCTGTACCCCCGCAAGCTGGCCGGTGTCGTAGCGCTGTCCACTTTTGTCGCGACGCCCGCCGCCATCCAGGACTCCGCCAGCGAGGCCAATGAGCGGGTCCCCATATTCATGGCACACGGCCGATTCGACCCCGTGATTCCCTACTCCCTCGGCAAGCGAAGCATGGACTTTCTGGTCAACGAGGGGTACCCGGTGCAATGGCACGAATATCCCATGGAGCACTCGGTACATCCCGACGAGATTCGCGACCTCGCCGACTGGCTGGGCGGCCTGGTGGACAAGTAGCCGCATCCCGGCCAAGTGTCCGACTCGACTTCTCAGTTCAACGGCGCCGCCGATCACGACGAGGGCGCGCACGCCGCGCGACTTCCCCGCTCGTCATGCCCCGGGGCGTGGTACCGAACCGCACTCTTTGCACTGTCCCTATTCGCCGTATTCTTCGCCTACTATCTGTTCACCTCCAGCGCACTGCCTCTCAACGCCGGACCGGATTTCCGCGGAAGCGAGGACATCGTCCACTTCATCTATAAGCACCACCGGCTGGCAGTGCTTCCGGAGGACGAGGACAAACTGTACTTCTCCGTCCACGGCGGCACCCGGGCCCTGCGCCCCCCGCTGTCGTTTGCAGTGTCCGCAGTCACCGCCGAGGCGCTTCATCCCTGGGTCGCGAACCAGCGCATCCTGTTCCGCAAGGGATCGAGCCTGCAGGCTGCCGCGGCGGTGGCCGTCGTGTTCTACACGGCGACGCTCTATTTCGGCAGCTACACCGCGGGCCTGTTCGCCGCGTTGCTGTTCGGCCTGCTGCCGCAGTTCGCGTTCATAGCGTCCTACACGAACGATGATTCGGGCGCGATACTCACAGCCACGTTCCTGGTGTGCATCCTGGTCCGGATTCTGAGACAGGGTGCCAACTGGATCAACGTGGCACTGCTCGCGATTGCAGGCGGTCTCGTTGTCCTGTCGAAGCAGACGGCGTGGCTGCTGGCGCCCATGGCACTGATGGTTCTGGTGGGTTACGTCAGGGTACCTTTCAGGCAGCTGCTGAAGTACGCTGCCGTCGGCCTGCTGTTGTTCATGCTTTCGGGAGGCTGGTGGATCGCTTTCAATATGTACCACTACGGTCCGAACGATCCTTTTCTCTTCAAGGAAATAGCGACTCTCGCCGCCAGGCACAGCCGGTTCAGCCCGGACAGGGTATTCGGCTACGCGCCGCAAGGGATCGGTTACACGGACCTCCTGCTCTGGAACTACGACAACTTCTGGGGCAAGACCATCGCCTCAACGATAGGCAATCTCGACTGGCTGCGACTGCGGTTGGGCCCGCTGCAATATGGACTGTACCTTCTTCTGCTCGGAGCCGCGATTCTCCGGCCGATCCTCCGGGCCGGCACCCTGGTGTACAGGAAGCTGCGCGCGGTCCCGTATACGATGGATCGAGACCTGATGTTCGAGATGGCGCTGGCGTTCACGGTTCTGTTTCAGTTCTGCATGTACACCTGGACCAACGTCCATAACATCGTTCAGCTCCAGGGCAAGTACCTGCTTCCCGCGTTTCTCCCTGTTATCCTGCTGGGAATGAGCGGTTTGCGACGGCTGATCGCCGCCGGTGCGCCGATGCTTCTCGCTCGCGAGCCCGCCGACGTGCGCATCTCCGGTCGGGCCGTGCAGGGGATCTGCGTCGCGGCGACGATGGGAGCTCTGATCGGCATACACGCCGATGCGGTGCTCGGCTATGTCCTCCCCTTCTACCGGCCGCCCGTTTACCTCACGACCCTGGACCGGGGCTTCGAGGACCTGAGTATTCCGGCGCGCGATGTCCTCCTCGAGCACCAGATCAGCAAGTTGTCCATGACGGACGACGGCTTCGAGCTCGAGACCGACGGAGTCGACGGCTGGTTCGTGATCGACCTCTCCGGCAGGAAGATGTGCAGGCTGTTCAGGGGACACAACATTCTCAAAGCGAGACTGCACTCCAGCCGGAAAGGCATTTTCAAGGTCTACATGGACAGGGGACACGGCTTCAGGGAGCAGGATTCGATCGAGGCCCGCTATCCGCGCGGCAAAAGCGCTATAATGCTGGTGTTTGACGTCCCACGCTGCTCCAGGTTGAGATTCGATCCCGCTGTCAGGCCCACGTCCATGCAGGTGAGAGGGCTGTCGCTCGGGAAGATAATCGTTGACGAATAGCCCGCAACAGGGCCTGACGGGAGCGGCGAGCCCCGCGTACAATGCGCGTCCCTCGGATGCGCGCTCTTTCCAATGCAAACCATGATCGGAACAGACACGACAACCAGAGGTGGAGGCGCTGATGAGTGATCCGATGCAGCACAAGTCGAAATTGATAAAGGCATTGGCGCTGTTGGCCGCGGTCATCCCGGGCGACTACCTCAAGACGGTGATCTATCTCTACGGTATCCACAAGCCCCGGAAGACCCTGAGGTTGCTTCTCAACAGTTTCTACCGCATGGACCACGTTTACGATGTCCTCGGCGAAGCCCGCAACAAATACAAGGGCAGCTTCTCCGTTCTCGAGTTCGGCGTCGCCCACGGCTACTCGCTCGCCAAGCTGCTGTATGCGACGAGGTTTTTGAAGATGACCGACAGAATCACCGTCCACGGCTTCGACACCTTCGAAGGCATGCCGGAGTCCGGCGACAGGAGCGACCAGGAGGTGGTATCGGGAGACGGCTGGCTGGAGGGCCAGTACAAGGGCAGCTACGAGACACTCGAAGAGTATTGCCGGGAAAGGTATTCCAACTGTCGACTGCACAAGGGATTGTTCGAAGATACCATCGACGACGCGCTTTTCTCGACCCTCGAGCGGAATCCGCCGATTCTGATCTGGATCGACTGCGACTATTACAGCTCCACCCGCACGGTGTTCGAACGCCTGATCCCGCACATACCCAACGGGTGCGTGGTTTACTTCGATGAGCCGGAGTTCAACTACGGCTCCCGGTTCACGGGTGAGTCCAGGGTCATCCACGAGATCAACAGAGGCGACTTCGGGGAGGGTATTGAGCTGCTGCTGGACGCGGATCTATCATTGAATTCGAAGCGGGTCTACCGCTTCATGAACATCAACGCCGCACCGAGATATGAGCTGGTTGTACCCGTCCGCAGTCGTGTCGACGTACGCCGGATAACCAACGGCTCGCCGTTGCCCTGACGTCATTTCGCGGCTGGGCACAGCCAGGGATCGGACTATGAAGATCCTGATGGTCAACTACGAATATCCGCCAATCGGCGGGGGCGGCGGCGTGATATCCCGGGACCTGGCCGAGGGCCTCGTGCGGGAAGGGCACGAAGTGGCGGTCGTGACGTCGCGATTTCGCGACTATCCGGATTTCGAGCAGGTGAACGGCGTTTCCCTGTACCGTGTTCCGGTACTTCTCCGGCGGCGCCAGAACGTCGCCTCTCTCCCCTCGATGTTGAGCTACGTCCCATCGGCGATACGCCAGGGCAGCCGCCTGCTGAACGCCGGTGATTTCGATCTGATCAACACGCACTTCGCGATTCCTTCCGGGCCCGCGGGTTATTTTCTTTCACGACGTTTCGGGATACCCAACGTCCTGCACCTGCTCGGTGGCGACGTCTACGATCCCAGCAAGTGGTTGTCCCCGCATCGATTCCCGTTCCTGAAAGCTACGGTGAGGAAGATGATCCGGTCGGCCGACCGCGTGGTGACGGTGTCGTCCGACATTCAGCACAATGCCCGGCGCTTCTACGGGACGGAGGGCCGGATCGACGTGGTTCCTCCCGCCGTCAGGCCGGCCCGCTACCCGGCCGTGAGCCGTGCCGCCCTTGGTATGGCCGACAACAGCTTCGTGTTGATCACCGTCGGCAGGCTGGTCAGGAGAAAGAACCTTTTCGAGCTGCTGCAGATATTCGCGGAGCTGCGCTCCCGCATTGCCTGCGAGCTCTGGATCGTAGGAGACGGTCCGCTGAGAGAGTCCCTGGAGGCACAGGCGCAGTCCGCCGGGATCGGTGAACACGTCACGTTCACGGGCAGGGTCAGCGAACGGCGCAAGTTCGAGCTGCTCGCGGCCGCGGATCTCTACGTTTCCACCGCTCTGCACGAAGGCTTCGGGATCGTGTTTCTGGAGGCGATGGAATGCGGCCTGCCGGTGGTCTGCTACGACCGGGGCGGGCAAACCGATTTCCTCATCGACGGCGCCACGGGATACGTGGTGAATTTCTCGGATACGGAGACGTTCATGGAGCGCTGCCTGTCGCTGGAACAGGACAGGAAGTCCCGCCTGGAGAACTGCGAGCACAACGTTTCCTACGTCAAGGACTTCTACCCGGACAAGTTCGTGCAGCGCCACCTCGACCTGTTCCAGAAGGTCGTCCGGGGCGGTTGACGAGGATCACGGGCGAAGCCGGTCGGGCCGGGGCGGCGAGACCGGTTCACCGGGCGAGTCCGGCGGGGCATTGCCGGAGTAGACCGGTCCACAGCTATTCTCCGCACATTTGCTGTCGAAGGTCCCCACTTCTTCGGGCTGCAGCGTGGCATGGGAGATGCCGAACCGCTCGAGCAGCCTTGCCTCCAACCGCGCCCTGCAGCTCTCCCAGGCCGTCATCTTCCCGACGACCACGTGCGCGGAGACGGCATAGGTCGACGAATCCAGCGCCCACACGTGAAGGTCGTGCACGTGGCGCACGCCGTCCACGGAGGCGAGGTCGCGGCCGACGACCTCGAGGTCGATATCCCTGGGCACGCCCTCCATGATCACGTGCAGAACATCTACCAGCAGTCTCAGGGACGACAACAATATCAGTATGCCGATGACCAGCGACAGTATCGGGTCGATCGGGTACCACGCCGTCAGCCACACCACGGCACCGGCGACCAGGGCGGCCGCAGAGCCGAGCAGGTCTCCCAGGACGTGCAGCAGCGCTCCCCTGACGTTGAGATTCTGCTCACCCCCGTGCAGCACCCGTGCGACGACAGCATTCACCGCCAGGCCCAGGGCGGCAACGACCATGACGACGCCTCCCTTCACCGGCTCGGGCGACGTCCACCGTCCCACGGCCTCGATGCCGATGTAGGTGACGACAAGCGCCATGAAAACGATATTCGCCAGCGCGCCGATCACCTCGGCCCGCTTGAGTCCGTAGGAGTGTCTTCCCGACGGCGGCTTCCGGCTCATCCAGGCGGCGAGCGCGCCGAGACCGAGCGCCAGCGAGTCGGTGACCATGTGCCCGGCGTCGCCGATCAATGCCAGGGAGTTCGACCACCATCCAGCGGCGGCTTCGACGAAGGCGAAGAGCAGCGTGAAGGCGAGCGCCAGCAAAAGCACCCCGTAGCCGCCGTGGCGGTCATGGTGGTGATGGGCCTCAGACATGATCCGCCCAGGCCTGTGAGGATTCACGAACGGGTCGAAGCGATGCCAGGACGCCGGACCGGGTCGACTGCCCCGATCCTCGAACGCGGAAGGCACGAGCTGCCCACTCCAGGGCCACGTGGGTCGGAGGGGTCACTCTTCCGGATCCTCGTGGATGTGTGCAGTCATATCTTGCAGCACCCTGCAGACATGCTCGTCTGCGGCACGATAGAACACCTGTCGACCCCGCTTCTCCGCGCGCATGAGCCGCGCCGCCTTCAACAAGCGCAGGTGATGGCTGACCAGGGACCCCGTGATACCCAGTTGCTCCGCCAGGTCATGGACGCTGACGGCCTCATCCAGGCAGGCACACACGAGGCGCAGCCGGTTGCTCTCGCCGAGCAGATGGAACACCTCTGCAAGCTCGGCCGCCTGATCGTTGTCCAGCTTGATTCCCGTCATAAATGTTAAACATATGAAGATCTGTTCACATGTTAGCATATTGGCGCGAAACCAGGCAAAGTGAGACTTCCCAGGACAATCGCTTGGTGGTAGAGCCTCGGATCGACTGCGCCGATCCGTTACAATCCTGCCGATCCCGCGACCCCCGGAGCGCAACGAGGGGGCGCGAAGCCACATCCGGGCCCCGGTAGCTCAGGGGATAGAGCAACCGCCTCCTAAGCGGTAGGTCGCAGGTTCAACTCCTGCCCGGGGCGCCATTCATTGTTTCGACCGTCGACGCGCCGCCGCTACTGCACTCCTGCGACACTTTCCACGGGGAATCGAGCTTCGGTCACTCGTTTTCGCGCTGGAATTCCACCTCGATGGGGGTGGCGCCTTCCGCGGTGCGGACGTGCACGGTAATCCGGTAGCGTGTCTCGGGCCTCATGCGAAAATAGTTCCCGTAGCTTCCCTGACCGATAAGCATCGGCTCCAGCCTCTTCGATTGGGCCGAGAGCCCCAGTTCCTGAACGGTAGCGTCGACCTGCGCACCTGTTACGGGTGCGTGATCGGACTCACGCACAAGCGATACGTTCAGGTGGTACCAATCCTTACCGCTCGGAACACCGCCATGCATCGTTCTCTCCGGGGAACCCTGCGGGTAAGCCCGGAGCTTGTCCGCGGACATGACTCCGAGGTAGACGTCCACTCCTCCGGCGGTGGCACGGTCGAGACCGGCGAGCATCGACTCGGCCTGGGTCCCGGATTCGGCCGATTCCGAAGAAGATGACGCCGGTGCATTTGGCTTGGGATTGAACATGTACAGGATCGCGTTGCGGATCTCATCATCGGTCAGGTTGGCCTGTCCTCCCCGGGGTGGCATTCCGCCATGGCCGTGGATCGCGGAGCGCACGGCGTAGGGTAGCCCATTCTGCAGCCGGAGGGCCCAGGCGCGCGTGTCACCGATGCGAGGAGCGCCGTCCTTGCCTTCCTGGTGACAATGACTGCAAACCGCCTTGACGACCTCCTCTCCGCTGCGCTCCGACATGAGCTCGCTGGAAGTCGTGGGGGCAACCCAGTGGCCCCCCGAGGCATTGACCATGTAGGTGATGGCGCGTGCGAGCTCGAGGTCGGTCAGGTCCGGCTGGCCGCCGTGGGCGGGCATCTGGCGAATGCCCTGTATCGCGTGGCGAGTCAGTGCACTGAGACCTTGCGCGGCACGGGCGCTCCATGCCTTTTCGTCACCGATTTTCGGGGCGCCCTTCGCTCCCGTCTCATGACACGCGGCGCAGACCTGCTGGACCACTTCCTTGCCGCTGCGCTCACTGTTCTGGGCGCCCACCGATTGCGATAGGCCTATCACCCCCATAACGGCGCCCGTCAACGCCAGCGCCGAGACGCGGAGTATGGTTGTTCTGCGCATCTGTACCTCCTGGCTGCATCGATTGGCGGTGCCTACGTTGACCCGGCACTCGCCCGTGCTGCGATGCGGTTCAATCTATTCCCATGTCTTCGAAAGAGCTTTGATCCAGGTCAAGGTCACGGCAACAAGTCGGACTAAAGGATCTGGACGTTCGCATGGCGCTGCCTCGTATTGGACACTCTCTTCGTTTTCACACCTTTTCCCGCGTGCGCCAATAGGCTAAATTGGCGGCATCTTTCCAGGCCGAACACTCATGCCGGGCGATAAACGCGCAGTGGACCAGGTGGTTGCGGACGCTCAACGCAGCCGGGCCGAACGGGAACGGAGCTATCGCGAGCAGGCGCTCAAGATGTATCCGTGGATATGCGGCCGCTGTGCCCGCGAGTTCGATCGCCGAAACCTGCACGAGCTCACGGTTCATCACCGCGACCATAACCACGATAACAACCCGGCAGACGGCAGCAATTGGGAATTGCTGTGCGTCTATTGTCACGAGAACGAGCACGCACGCCTGCTCGACACCGCCGGCCCCGCCGCGCGCCGGGAGCCCGCCACGCCCAGCACTCACCGCCCCTTCTCCGGCTTGGCGGATCGGATGAGGAAGAAGTAGGCCTCGGCTCGCCCGGCCGGTCCGGTCCTCCGCTTTGGCGTCGCCAATGAACCGGTTGCGAACACGGGTGTCCATCCGCGGGATCGGCCCGCGCCGCTGGCTGGTCTTCTTTCTCGGCCTCGGCATCGCATACCGGCTGCTGCGCTGGGCGGTGGGCATGCCCTTCTGGGGCGACGAGGTGATGCTGGCGCTGAACTTCTTCGACCGAAGCGCAGGGGAGATCTTCAACCCCCTCCAGAACGGACAGGTAGCGCCGCCTTTCTTTGTCCTTTACCTGTGGACGGCAATCCATTACCTCGGCACCAGCGAGTGGACACTGCGGGCGATCTCCCTGGCCGGCGGCATCGCCGGGCTGTGGCTGTTTATGCGCCTCGCGCGGAGCCTGCTCCAACCCATTGAGGCCATGTTCGGAGTCGCGGTGCTCGCAGTCAGCTACTACACGGTCACCTACGACGCCGAACTCAAGCCCTACGCCCTGGATCTCCTGGTCTCGGTCTGGATACTGATCATCTCCCTTCGGCTCGCCGGGAATTCGACGCCAAGGGTGCGCGCCGCATTCGCGGTCAGTGTCATGACCGCGGAGTTCTTCTCCTACCCCGCCGTGTTCGTCGTCGCCTCCGTATTGACGGCGCTGTCCTGGCGTAGCTGGCGCCGGCGCGACCGGGGAATGTTGATCTTCGTGCTGGGGGTCGGCGCGGCGACCCTGGCGCTCCTCGCACTCGAGTACTGGTGGTTCATCGCTCCCCACCGCGCGGCGAACCCGTCCCTGCGCCACTACTGGAAGGATGCCTTCCCGCCAGGAGGCCTGCTCGCCGACCTTGCCTGGGTCGTGCGGGAAACCGCCGGGCGAATGCTCGCCTACCCGGTGGGCGGCAACCACTATGCCAGCAGCATCACCCTGGCGGCGGTCGCGGTCGGGGCCGTCGCCCTTTACCGGCGCGGGCAGCGAATCGAGCTGACGATGCTGCTGTTGCCTTTCGCCTTCCACCTCCTGGCGGCCATGCTGGGAGCCTATCCTTACGGCCAGAGCACGCGCATCGCCCAGCACCTGGCGCCTTCGATCTGTCTGCTGACGGGAGTCGGAATCGCCGCTCCGTTCCGCGCGCGGCGGGCGCCGTCTACGACCGTTTCCGGTGGCATGGCGGCGGTGCTGTTGTTCCTCGCACTTCTCGGCGCCGGGGGAATGCTCGCGACGATATTGAAGCCCTACAAGAGCAAGGGTGCGCTCGACGTCAGAACGGCTGTCGAGAGATCGATCACCACGTTTCATTGTCGGCGTCTCGACGTCGCCAATCCCATGCGATTCACACCGGTGAATTTTCTCTGGTATCTGCGCGCCACGAACCGCGCCCGCTTCGACGTGGATCCGGGGGAACTCCCCGGGCAGCACGAGCAGCGTCTCTGCCTGTACCTGTTCGACGGCGACCGCTTTCCACGCCTCCAGAAAAGAGTCGACGATCTGCTGAGGGACAGCGCGGGAGACTATCGGGTGGCGTACGACAAGACGCGCGAGGCCTACATATACCGGGGCAAGGAGCACCCGCATCGGTACCGCCTGATCGTGCTGCAGGCTCGCCCGGGCGCTCGAGTACCTGCCACCGGGCGTGACGCGCGGCCGGGAGCGCGTTGACCTCCTTCAGGAAGCGCCGCCCTCCGCACACATCGACGGCTACCCGGGTCGAGCCTGCTGGCTGAAGAACGAGGCCCCCTTGGGAAACTCCGCCGGCCGAAGCCGGAACTCGCTGGATCGCACACGGTGGGGCTCCACGCCACGCACCAGCAGGCCCTGGTGTCTGCTCGGAACGGGGCTGGGACAAAGAGGCACGGCATCCGCGGCCGAATACACGGCGATGAACAAGGTGCGGGGCGCGTCTGCCAGGTTGGGCGCGGAACCGTGCGCCACCAGGGTGTGCATGAGACACACGGACCCGGCGGTCCCGCAGCATCGGATGGCCGACTTCCGGAGCTCCGCGGCGACGTCGTCGCTGACCGCCCCGGTGAATACGTCGTCGTGCCACAGGTCAAGAATCGGACCCCGGTGCGACCCGGGGCTGACTTCGAGCGCGCCGTTCTCCGGCGTTACGTCGTCCAGCATCAGCAGTGCGGTGACGAGATCGGCGTTCGAATGCGGCGTGTAGGGAAAGTCCTGGTGCCATTTCACTTGCGTGGCCGACCCCGGAAGCTTGGAATTGATCTTGTTGTGATGATGTCTGACATCGGGGCCGATCAAGTCGGCCACCATGTCGGCGACCCGGCTGTTCACGACGGCTTCCAGGAATGGCGCAGAGATGTCGGCGGGAGCGTTGACTCGCCTCAGCGCCGGACGCTCCCGGCAATGCCCCGGCTCGAGGTCAAAGCGCGGGCGTCCGTCGATGGTCGTACCGTAGGGCGCGTCGCGGGCACGGCTCTGCTCGACCCAGACGGAAAACTCCTCACGCAAGCGGGTGAGCAACCCTGGCTCCACTGCGTCCCCGACGGTCAGCACTCCATCGCGGTGGAACTGCCGGATCTGCTCCCCGCTGAGCGTACCGGCCATCTCAGGCCTCGCCGCCGGGGATCACGGCGATTGCGTCGATCTCCACGAGCCACTCCGGCCGCGCCAGGGCGGTGACGACGAGACCAGTGCATACGGGATGCACGCCGCGTATGTACTCGCCCATGACGCGGTAGACGGCTTCGCGGTGCCGGATATCGACCAGATAAACGACGAGCTTGGTGAGGTCCGCCATTGAAGCACCGCATTCACCCAGCAGTTGCCTGATGTTTCGCATGACCTGGTGGGCCTGCGCGGCCGGGTCGCCGACGCCGACGTTCTCGGTGCTGTCCAGGTCCTGCGCGACCTGGCCGCGAAGGTATATGGTATTGCCGGCGATCACCGCCTGGGCCAGGTCGTTGTCGAGGTTCTGCTCCGGATAAGTATTTCTGGTATTGAAGGGACGTATTCGTCGATGTGCCATGCTGTTCGAGGTGCCTGGAGTTTCCGCAAAGGTCGTGGTCAGTTCTCGGGGACGTATTCCTTCACGCCGCCTACCGAAGAGAGATCCTCGCCGCGGCCGCGCAGCTCGATGACGTTCATATCGGGATCGCGCACGAACACCGAAACGTGCCCGTCGCCGCCAAAAGCAACCGGCCCCTGGGTGATGTGGACGTCGTGCTCGCGCAGGATCTCGATGGTGTCCCTGATCGACGAGACGCGCAGGGCGACGTGCGTGTATCCCGGATACTTTTCGTCCACGTCCATGAGGATGTTCCGCCCATCCGCGTCCGCATTCGCGTTGTAGATCAGATTGAGCTCGACGCCGCCGGCATTCGTAACGATGGCCACGGCGTCATTAGTGGCTTTGGCGTGCAGCGAGAACCCGAGCACGGCGTAGAACCTCATCGCTCGATCGAGGTCCGTGACCCGGATCCCGATATGGTCCACACGCGGAATATCTATCATTCGGGGCTGGGTCATGCGCATTCTCCACGGGTATTGCCACGGGATTCTAGCCTAAGACCTTCGCACCTTGCCCACAAGCTGCCTTGACGGGTGAAATGGCGCGTCTCGGCCGCCCCGCGGCGGATTCCGGGCACCTTTCGCCCACGGGGCGTGTGGTTTATACTCCGTGTCGCTTATACGGCTCCAATTGTCGTTTGGCGATAAAAACCGGGCGGCAATTCCTTACGAAAACGGCGAATCGCGCCGTGTTCAACAACCAAGAAACCGGCACGGCGTACAGTGACCCTGGCGTCCTGCCACGTGGAGGAAACCCTACAAATGAAGCGTCGCAAATTCATGAAGACCGCCGGTGCGGTCGTCGGCGGTGCCGCCGCCACGACCCTGGCGGCGCCCGCTATCGCCACGAGCATGCCCAAGCTCAAGTGGCGCATCACCTCGAGCTTCCCTCAAGCCCTGGATACGCTTTACGGAGGCACCGAGGTCTTCGCCAAGTACGTTACCGAAGCCACCGATGGCAATTTCAGCGTGCAGGCGTTCCCAGCCGGCGAGATCGTGCCCGGCCTGCAGGTGGCGGACAAGGTCACGGACGGCACGGTGGAGATGGGTCAGACGGCCCTCTATTACTTCTGGGGCAAGGATCCGGCGTTCGCGCTGGCCACGGCAATCCCGTTTGGCCTCAACGCCCGCCAGATGAACGCCTGGTGGTATCACGGCGACGGTAAGACGATGCTCAACAAGTTTCTGGAGAAGTACAAGCTGATCGCCTTCGCCGCCGGCAACACCGGCTGCCAGATGGGCGGCTGGTTCCGCAAGCCGATCCACTCGCTGGCCGACATGAAGGGTCTCAAGTTCCGTATCGGCGGCATGGGCGGCAAGATCATCGCCAAGATCGGCGTGGTTCCTCAGCTCATCGCCGGCGGCGACATCTATCCGTCGCTCGAGAAGGGCACAATCGATGCGTGCGAGTGGGTGGGCCCCTACGACGACGAGAAGCTCGGTTTCTACAAGGTGGCGCCCTACTACTACTATCCCGGCTGGTGGGAGCCCGGCCCGATGCTTCACGTCATCGTCAACCTCGAAAAATGGAACGCGCTCCCCAAGAGCTACCAGAACATCGTCGAGACGGCCGCCGGCTATGCCAACGTGGACATGATGGCGAAGTACGATGCCCGCAACCTGCCGGCGCTCCGTCGTCTGGTGGCCAATGGCGCCAAGCTCGCTCCGTTCTCGCAGGACATCATGGACGCGTCCTTCAAGGCGGCGGGTGAGACGTACAAGGAGCTTTCCGCTCAGAGCGCGGATTTCAAGAGCATCTACGAAAACATGGTCGACTTCCAGCGCAATGCGGTGCTCTGGGACGAAGTTGCCGAGAACACCTACAACAACTACATGGCAACGGAGCAGCGCAAGAACGCTCTTTAGAAGACGTTCCGCATTCGGATCAGGACAGCCCGGAGCCGAAAGGCTCCGGGCTTTTTTTGTCCGCTCAGCCGCCCCTGCTAATTGTTTTCAGCCGGCTTTTTCGGCGGTGGACCGAAGCTGGGCGGCTGTGGGTTGAAATCGATCGCCGGCGGCGGGCCGATACTGCCGCTATCCGACTGAGGAACAACGATCCTGATCGTCGCCGGATTGACGGTCGTGGTCTCCTTGTAATGAGTGACGATGATGGGGAACGCCACGGTGATACCCACCATGATGAGCTGGATGATCACGAACGGAATCGCCCCCATGTAGATCTGACCGGTGGTGATGGGATCGGTCAGCTTGCCCGTTACCTTGTCGACGTAGGGTTCTCGCGCCGCCACGGAGCGCAGATAGAAAAGCGCGAATCCGAACGGCGGATGCATGAACGATGTCTGCATGTTGATGCTCAGCAGCACCCCGAACCAGATGAGATCGATGCCGAGGACGTGGGCAGCCGGTGCCAGCAGCGGAATGATGATGAACGCGAGCTCGAAGAAATCGAGAAAGAAGGCCAGAAAGAACACCAGCAGGTTGACCACGATCAGGAAGCCAATCTGGCCCCCGGGCAGGCTGGTGAGCAGGTGCTCCACCCAGACGTGGCCGTTCACGCCGTAGAAAGTCAGTGAGAACGTGCGTGCGCCGATCAGTATGAAAAGGACGAAGGACGACAGTTTGGTTGTCGAGTCCAACGCCTGGCGGATGAGGGTCAGGTTGAGCCGGCGCTTGGCGAATGCCAGGATCAAGGCGCCGCTGGCGCCCATAGCGCCACCCTCCGTGGGGGTGGCAACCCCCACGAAGATGGTGCCCAGGACCAGGAAGATCAGGGCGAGCGGCGGAATCAACACGATGATCACCTGCTCGGCCAGCCGCGAAAGAAGGTTGAGCGTGAGCAGCCGGTTGAGAAGCGCAAGTACATAGGCGAAAGCGACAGCGCCGAAAAACACCGCCACCACGCGCCACTGGTCGTCGCCCTCGTAGAAATGATCGATCAGCCAGCCGACACCGACGGCCAGCGCCAGAGCAACGACCAAAGACATGACGCCGGGCCCCAGCGTGCGCGCCTCCAGCGGCAGGGCCGGCAGCGCCTTGGGCGAGAAGACGCACCGGAGAACGACGTAGCCGGCATAGAGGGACGCGAGAATGAGGCCTGGATAGATGGCGCCCTCGTACATGTCCCCCACCGACCGGCCGAGCTGGTCGGCCATGACGATCAGCACCAGGCTCGGCGGGATAATCTGGGCGAGGGTCCCCGAGGCGGCGATGATGCCGGTCGCGAGCCGCCGGTCGTAGCCGTAGCGCATCATGATGGGCAGCGAGATCAGCCCCATGGCAATGACGGACGCCGCGAGCACACCGGTGGTCGCCGCCAGCAGGGCCCCGACGAAGACGACCGCGAAGGCGAGGCCACCGCGCACCGGTCCGAAGAGCTGCCCGATGGTCTCGAGCAGATCCTCGGCCATACCCGATCGTTCCAGGATCAACCCCATGAAGGTGAAGAAGGGGATGGCGAGCAGAGTCTCGTTGCCCATCACGCCCCAGATGCGATCCGGGAGGGCCTGCAGAAACAGTGGATTGAACAGCCCGAGGGAGATGCCGAGAACCCCGTAGCCGAGGCCCACGAAGGCCAGCGCGAACGCCACGGGATAGCCGAGCAGCAGGAACACAACCAGGGACGCGAACATGATCGGCGCCATGTTCGCGACGATAAACGCGGTCATGTCTCAGTCCCCCGGGCCTCGAGACGCGTCATTTCAGCGGCACTTGATGCGTCGATTGGGACGCGTGGGG
The DNA here is from genome assembly GCA_049583715.1 of Arenicellales bacterium. GTDB lineage: Bacteria > Pseudomonadota > Gammaproteobacteria > Arenicellales > JAANXG01 > JAANXG01. The sequence goes on from JBAUWJ010000215.1 coordinate 17,595, forward strand.
ATCCTCGAGAACTCCCCTCATGATCGCGATGCGCTTGATGAGCTCTGAGATGCCCTGCAGCAGAAGAAGAAGGAAGCCGAGGAAAATCATCAGCCGTGCGGGCCACAGTATGAGTCCGCCGGCGCTGCCTGACATCTCTCCTGAAAGCAGGGAGTTGTAGAAGAATGGCCAGCTCTCGTAAACCATCAGCCCGGCAAAGGGCAGCAGCATCAAGATGTGCCCACCGATGTCGATCCAGTCGCGGGCGCGTTTGGAGAGCAGGTTCGAAAGTATGTCGATGCGAATATGCTCGTTGCGCTGCAGCGTGTAGGCTGAAGCGAGCATGTAGGCAGCGCCGAACAGGTACCACTGCAACTCGAGCCACGCATTGGAGCTGACGTCGAGCACTTTGCGAACGATCGCATTGCCCGCGCTCACGAGCACCGCAGCGAGAATGAGCCAGTAGACCCACCGACCGACAAAGGCAGTCAGGGCGTCGATCGCCCGGCTGATGGCGAGAAGTGTCTGCATGAATACTCTCGTTAAGTGCCCTTCTTCGACGGGGCGTTCTGCCTAACAGGGCGCAACTATGGGGCAAGTCGCCCGCGACTGCAAGTCCGCTCTGGTTGCGTGCGCTCGAGACGTTCCTGGAACGTGCCGCGGGCGAATGCCGGCGACGGCGCAGGACGGGCAGGGGTAAAACATTTGGCGGCCTGAAGCCTGACGCACAGTGGGCTGAGCCACGTGGGTCGGTCGGATCCGGTTCCGGACAGTCTCCGGCACTCCTCACATCCCTTGTGGGTCGGACTTCATTCCGACAGAAGCGTTTGGCTCGGGAGAATGTCGGAATGAATTCCGACCCACAAGGGAGCGAGGACTCAAATGCTGGAATGTTGTGGTGACGGCCTTATTCCTGCTGGGGCCGCCAGCGCAACAGGTAGCGCTCCAGGCGTTCTATGGCCAAGTCGATGCCGAGCACGACGATGGACGTCAGCAGCAGCCCGGCAAAGACGCCCGTGGTGTCGAACACGCCCTGGGCGTGGGAGACCACGTAGCCGATGCCGCGGGCGGCGCCGATGTACTCCCCCACCACCGCGCCCACCAGGGCAAAACCGATACTGGTGTGCAAGCTGGAGAAGATCCAGGCCATGGCCGAGGGGAGATAGACGTGGCGCATGAGCTGCCCATCGCCGGCCTGCAGCATGCGCGCGTTGTTGACGATCACCGGATCGACCTCGCGCACGCCCTGGAATGTGTTGAAGAAGACCACGAAGAACACCAGCGTCACACCCAGCGCGATCTTGGAGCCCATGCCGAGGCCGAACCAGATCAGGAAGATAGGTGCGAGGATCACGCGCGGCAGGGCGTTCAGAACTCGTATATAGGGGTCGAACACCGCCGACAGGAGCTCCACACGCGCCAGCAGCACACCGGCGATCACACCGCTGACGATGCCGATGGCGAATGCCGCCATGGCCTCGATCAACGTCGTGGCGAGATGCGGCCAGATGTAGCCGCTGACCACCCACTTCCACATCCGCACCGCAATGTCGCTGGGCCGACTGAAGAAGAAAGGATCCAGGATGCCGTAACGCGACAGCAGCTCCCAGGCACCGGTGAACAACACGAAGAAGCCGACCTGCAGGGACAGCACCAGGGCCCGGTGCGGACGCCTGCGCGGTGCCGTGGAAGCCAGCCCCGCGTCATCCGCCATCGGACTGCTCCGCCATCTTCTGAACTTCGTCACGCAGGTCCGCCCACAGGCGGCGATAGAGGGCATTGAAGGTCGGATTCAGGCGGATTTCCGCCACGTCGCGCGGACGCGCAAGGTCGATCTCGTAGTCACCCTTGATCCTCGCCGGCCCGGCGGACAGAACCACTACCCGATCGGCCAGCGCGATGGCCTCTTCGAGGTCGTGGGTAATGAAAAGCACCGTCTTGCGCGTCTCCTGCCACAGGGCCAGCAGCTCGTTCTCCATGATCTGGCGTGTCTGCACGTCCAGAGCGCCGAAAGGCTCATCCATGAGCAGGATGCGCGGATTGACGATCCAGGCCTGGGCGATGGCGACGCGCTTGCGCATGCCGCCGGAGAGCTGGTGCGGGAAACGGTCCTCGAAGGCCGCGAGCCCGACGCGCGCCAGCCATTCGCGCGCCTGCGCCCTCGCCTCCTCGCGAGGCAGCTTGCGGAACACGAGCCCGAGCATCACGTTGTCCAGCACCGTGCGCCAGGGCAGCAGCGCATCCTGTTGGAACAGGTAGGCGGCGTGCGGGTTGACGCCCGCGAGGGCCTCCCCGAACACGGCCACCCTGCCAACGGGTGGGAAAAGAAGACCCGCGGCGGCGTTGAGCAGCGTGGACTTGCCGCAGCCGCTCGGGCCCACCACGGCCACGAAGGTGCCCTCGGCGACGTCCAGCGAGAAATCAACGATCACCGTGTGCACGTCTCCCGAAGGCGCGGCGAAGCGAATCGTCACGCCCTCGAAGGAGACGGCGGCGGCATCCGCCGCCGCATTCGGCGCCGGTCGCGCCATCGCGGCGCGCCTTACTTGGGCAAACCGAACTTCGCCGCCGCCTTTGAAGCAAAGGCGTTGGTATAGGTCGCCTTGACGTCGACGTTGGCCTTGGCCACTTCCGGGTCCGAGCCGCTGAACACACTGAGCACCGCTTCGGCGCCCTTGGGATCCATGAGCCCGTTGTTGGAGTACATGGACATGGTGTTCTTCAACGCGGAGAGATACAGGTCCTTATTCTGGCCCACGTAGTCCTCGGGCATCTTGGCCATGATCTCCTCGGCGGTGTGGGAATGAACCCATTTGAGCGTCTCCGCCATGGCGTTGGCCATGCCCTGGGCGACGTCTTTATGACTGTCTATCCAGTCCGTCAGGGCATAGAACGAGCCGCCCGGGTAGTCGCCGCCGAACACTTTACGGGTATCGGCCTGCGAGCGCGTGTCGACGAGAATGCGCAGGTCCTTGTACTTGCCGGCGAGCAGCGTGACCGCCGGGTCCAGCATGACGGCGGCGTCGATCTCTCCGTGCTCCATGGCGGCGACGGCCGTCGCTCCCAGGCCCACTCCCACGACGGGAACGTCATCGGGATTGATGCCGTTCTTGCGCAGGGTGTACTTGAGGAAGAAGTCGGTGGAGGAGCCGGGCGCGCTCACGCCCACCTTCTTGCCCTTGAGATCGGCCGGCGACTTGATGGTGTTCGTTTTATCGGGGGCCACGACCAGCACCAGGCCCGGGAAACGGTCGTAAATAGTGAAGGACTGCATGTGCTTGCCCTTGGCGGCGAGCTCCACGGTATGGTCGTAGTAGCCGGACACCACGTCGGCGCTGCCGCCGATGACCGCGGTGAGCGCCTCGGAGCCGCCCTTGAAGGTGACCATCTCGAGGTCTACGCCGTTCTTCTTGTACATACCGAGCTGATCGGCGAGCACGGTGGGCAGATAACACAGGCAGGAGGCGCCGCCGATGGCGAGCTTCACGTGCGGCATGTCCGCCGCCGAGGCCCGAACGGGGCCGGCGAGGGTCAGTACCGCTGCCAGCACCATGCCGGTTGCGGCGCCGGCGAAGGTTCGAGCGCGCGTCTCGAGCCGGAAGAATTTGCTGCTCATATTCCTGCCTCCTCGTTGATGGTGTGATGGTTGGCGAAGCACGCCAGGACGGCGTCCCGCACGATCCTGTCGATGCCGGGAGCCTGTTCCAGAATCATGACGCGGCCACGGCGGGCGGATAACTCCGACCGGCTCCCAGCCGCTGTGGAGGGCAGATTATAGACCATCCCTCCCCGCGCCCGAAACGCGCCGAAACAAGACCAAGCTGCCGCCGGCGTCCTTGGCCCGTTGATCGAGGTTCGCCACCGGGGGTTGTGGTCGAAGACCATGAGTATGCTCTCGCCAAGACGCCGGGCACGCCAGGAAGTCGATCGCCCCGTTTGTTCTCGGTCTTCAGACCGGCCCGAAAGCCCTCGTCGAACCAGCCCCCCGTACTCAACCGGGATGGAAGCTTCTCGATACTGAGCCTTTATCGGTTTCCCGGGGTGTCCCCCTTGGCGTGCCTGGCGTCTTGGCGAGAGCCCCCCTGTACTGTAGCGTCCACGAATTGTGCTGACGATCCCGATCGCAGGGCAGCCAGGACGCGGCCACGGATCTCGCGGAGAATCCTTGATTAATGCGGTGCATCATGGCTTCATTCGCCCATGGCAGCCAACGTTTTCACGGATATAGACGACTGTGCGGACTGGATCATCGAGACCGTCGGGCCGGACCTTCGCCTGGCGCTGCCTCTTGGCCTCGGCAAGGCCAACGGTCTCGCCAACGCCATTTACCGGCGTGCGCTCTCCGATCGGAATCTTCGCCTTCACATCATCACGGGGCTGACGCCGGAGCCGCCGAGGGCCCGCAGCGAGCTGGAAAGACGGTTTCTCGAGCCGCTCACCAAGCGCCTGTTCGGCGACTACCCGCAGTTGCTTTATGCGGCGGACAGGCGCGCCGGGCGGCTGCCGGGAAACGTGGAGGTGTTCGAGTTCTACATGTCTCCCGGCAGCCTGTTGGACAATGCCCATGCTCAACAGCATTACATCAGCAGCAACTACACCAATGTGGCCCGGGACCTGGCCGAGCGGGATGTCAACGTCATCGCCCAGCTCGTTACCCATCGCACCTTCGACGACGGTCGACGCCGCTTCAGCCTGAGCTGCAACCCGGACCTCACTCTCGACGTGGCCGGGCGGCAGCGCGCGTCGGGGCGCCCGATTCTCGTCGTCGGCGAAGTGAACGACCGACTGCCCTTCATGTACGGCGATGCCGTGGTCGACGCCGGATTCTTCGATGCCGTGGTGGAGACCGGCAAGCCCGGCTTCAAGCTGTTCAGCACACCCAAGGCCGCCGTGGATACCGTAGACCACATGATCGGGCTGCACGCCAGCACCCTGGTGCGCGATGGCGGCACGCTCCAGGTCGGTATCGGCTCCCTCGGTGACGCGGTGGTCTCGGCCCTCGAGATGCGTCATGAGCACAACCCGGTATACAGGTCGGTGTTGACCCGATGCGGCCTGCCGGATCGTTTCCAGGCACCGATCAGCCGCGTCGGAGGCCTCGATACATTCGGTGAGGGGCTGTACGGCGCCACCGAAATGCTGGTGGACGGTTTCCTGCACCTGTTCAGGGCGGGAATCCTGAGCCGGCGCGTCTACAAGGACGCCGCGATCCAGCGGTTGCTCAACAGCGGGCACCCCGACGATTCAATTTCCATCTCAATGCTGACGGGCCTGGCCGACGGCGGGGCAATACACGATGTCCTGACCCGCGACGACGTCGAGTACCTGAAGCGCTGGGGCATCTTCAAGCCGGCCGTGTTCTTCGACGGCAGCGACCTGGTGACCCCGGGCGGCGGGCGGCTCCTTCCGGACCTCGGCGACAAGCGGTTTCTGGACCAGGTCGCGGCTGAGTGCCTGGGCGAAAAGCTGACGGGCGGCGTCGTGGTCTCGGCGGGCTTCTTCCTCGGACCCGAGGACTTCTATGCTGCGTTGCGAGACATGCCCGAGGAGGAACGTGCCTTGATCGACATGACCGGCGTGTCGAACATCAATCAGCTCTATCGCGACGTCGATCTGTACAGTCTTCAACGCAAGGATGCCCGCTTCATCAATTCCTGCCTGATGGCGACACTGACGGGGGCCGTGGTTTCCGACGGTCTGGAAAATCAGAGGGTGCTGTCCGGAGTCGGCGGGCAGTTCGATTTCGTTACCATGGCCCACGCCCTTCCCGGCGGGCGCTCGATCATCACCCTGCGCAGCACCCGGGAATCCGGCGGCCGGGTGACCTCGAATATCCGCTTCAGCTACGGATACGACACTGTCCCGCGCCACCTGCGGGACTTCGTCATATCGGAGTACGGCATCGCCGACCTGCGCGGCAAGTCCGATGCCGAGACGACGGCCGCCATGTTGAATATCGCGGACTCCCGCTTCCAGAGAAAGTTGCTGGATCGCGCCATACGCGCCGGCAAGCTGCCGCGCGGCTATCGCATCCCGGATGCGTTCCGCAACAACTTCCCGGGAACGCTGGAAGCGAAGCTCGCGCACGCGCGCAGCGAAGGATGGTTCAATGCCTACCCCTTCGGCAGCGAGCTGACCGACGTCGAGCGAACCCTTGCCGGGGCGCTGAAGCGCCTCTCGAGACGGGGCACGTCGACCCTCGGAAAGGCGCAGGCCTTGATGGCGGCGGTCCGGGCCAGGCCGGACCGGTACCCGGAGCCGCTCGCTAGACTCGCACTCTCCGCGCCCGCGAACTGGCGGGAGATGCTCTACGCCCGACTGGTTGCCGGCGAACTGGCGCGCGACGCCTGACCCACGGCCGCCGGCCCGGCCGCGCCTGCCTATGCAGCGGCGCAAGCCTCTCGCCGTCCATGCGAACCAGCGGCCCGCTTGCGGCCAGGCCACTGGAAACCGTTGTTGGAGCCTGCCGCGCGAACCGTCCTGGATTCGCGGCCGGCCCGGTCAAACCACGCGCTCGTTGCCGCCGTCGACGGGGACCTGCGCGCCGGTGGTCTTCCCAAATCGGGGTCCTGCCAGCTCACAGATGACCTCGGCGACGTCGGCGGCCCTGACGTTCGTCTTCAGGAGATTGTTGGTCTTGTACGACTCGATCGACATGCCGTAGCTGCGGGCGCGGCTCTCCAGTATCGATTCCGTCCACACGCCGGTATCGAATACGGCGTTCGGGTGCACGGTGTTGACCCGGATACCGAGCTCACCGAGCTCCAGAGCGGCCACTCGGGCCATCTGCGCGAGCCCCGCCTTGGCGACCGAATACGCCGAGGCGTTGGGACCGGGAGCCGGTACGTTCTTGGAGCCGACGAAGACGACGGCCGGGTCGATCCCGTTCTTGAGGTAAGGGATGCAGTCTGTGAGCAGACGCTGGTGGCTCGACAGGTTCAGTTCCAGGCTGTGGTTCCAGGTATGCTCGTCCATATCCTTTATCGCCCGGCTCTGCGGGAAGCTTCCGGCATTGCTGATGACGATATCCAGGCCGCCGAACTCGCGAACGGCCGAGTCGACGGCCTCCTTCAGCCTGCGGGCGTCGGTGACATCGCACTCGATGGTCCGGACCTCCTGCCTGGTGAACTCCGCGCAGATCAGGCCCGAGATGTCCACGGCCGCCACCAACGCACCCCGCTTCAGCAGCGCCTCCACGCAGGCCTTGCCGATGCCGCTCCCGGCGCCGGTAACCAGGGCGATCCTGCCCTGCAGCTCCGGCGAACGCCCGGGCTTCTTGATCTTCGCCTGCTCGAGCTCCCAGTACTCGACGTCGAAGATGTCCTTCTCGGGCAGCGCCCGCCAGCCGCCGAGGCCCTCCGCCCATTGAATGGCACGCAGGGTGTGGTGGGCGATATCGGAGACCGCCGCCGTCTCCGCCATCGACGAGCCGAAAGCCAGTGTCCCCGACCCTCGCCAAACGCCCCAGCGAGGCGCCGGGTCCAGGCAGGTCTGGCTGCCGTCCGTGTTCTGAAGAAAGTAACGCTTGTAATCGTCGATGAACTTCGCCACCGCCTGGTCCACGTCCTCATCGACGAGGAGCGGGATCCGTTTGGTGCGAATGACGTGATCCGGCGTCAAGGGTCCGCGCGCTGCGACGGACTCGAGATGACCCAGCTCACTGAAGCCCGCCGCCTCGATGCTGTCGTCGATATGCACCAGCATCGGCTTGCCGGCCGCCAGGGAGACGGCCTGACGAAGGCGCGACAGGCGCTCCGGATCGATCTGCCGCGGTGCGTCATTCCTCGCGATGCGCAAGGCGCCGCGCGACTCCAGATACCGCTCGGCCTCGTCCACGAGCCGGATCATGCGCTCGTAACTGTCCCTGGCGGTGTCCGCGAACGTGAAGACGCCGTGACTCATCAACACGATACCCTCCAGCGACGACCAGTCCGCGTCCGCCGTCATTTGGGCGATCCGCTTCGCCAGGACGAATCCCGGCATCAGGTAGGGCACGATGAGCACCCGGTCGCCGTACAGCTCACGGACCAGTCCCTCGCCTTCGGGCGTATTCGTGAGCGCCACCACCGCGTCGGCGTGGGTGTGGTCGACGTAACGGAAGGGAATGATGGCGTGCAGGATGGCCTCCACGGACGGGTTGGGCGCCGAGGGGTCCAGCATCGCCGCCCTTTGATGCTTGACCATGTCGCTGTCGGACAGGTGCTCGAGCTTTGCCATTCGCCTGAGCGCCTCGAGCTTCACGGGGGCGAAGCCCGCCGGATCGATCATGGCGAGGTCCCAGCCGCTGCCCTTCACGTAGAGAACCTCGTGCTCGTCGCCGAAGAGGTCCGTGGCGGTGGCCTTCACCGACGTGTTGCCGCCGCCGTGCAGCACCAACTCCTCGTCGCCGCCGATCAGGCGCGAGCTGTAGGCGCGCAGTGACAGCGGATCGTCGATCCCATCCGCCTCCTCATCGTTCCACCTGCTTCTCATCGTACTCTCCGGGGGGAAAATCCTATCAGGACAAAATCATACAATTGCGCCGGCTCACACATCCCTCCGGCGCCCGTCAGGACCAGAGCCGGGTACGCGTCCGAACGCGTGGTCTTCAACCCGGTCAGCCTGTGCCGCCTCTAATGTCGCTGTCGGAATGAATTCCAACCCACGGGTGAGCTTCGGTTACCAGGTCGCCGCGAATCGGGCTTCGGCCCGACGACGGCCCATGCTAACCCGAACGCCACTGTCGGAGTGAATTCCGACCCTACATCGTACAGCCGGCCATCGAAAAACCGAGATCGTTCAGCCCCTCGTACAAGACATCACGTTCAACATCCGACAAAGCCGTCAGCGGCGGCCGGACGGTTCTCCACGCGTCATCGTCGTAGTGGCGGGCGCAGAGCGATTTCAAGGCCGGAATCATCTTGAACTGCTCGAGCACGTCGCGTACGGCGGTGATACTTCCCTGTGCGTCATCCGCATCGCCCACGCCGTCGGACCAGCGATCGTACACCACGCGAATTCCCGCCGGATTGACGTTGCCCGACGCCGTGATGCAGCCGGCGCCGCCGCTACGCAGGGTATCCAGCAGAAACCGCTCGGACCCGGCGAAGATCCTCAGCCCGCTGAACCGCTCCAGGAGCCTGCGGGTGTGTTGCCAGTCACCGCCGCTGTCCTTGAGACCCGCAATCTGTCGCGGGTACGCTCCGAGGAGACGGTCGACGAGGGTCAAGGAGATCGGCACCTGCGTAACGGGAGGTATGTGATACAGGAAGATCCTGAGGTCCTCCGACGCCACCTCCTCCACGATCCACGAAAACGCCGCGAACAACCCGTCGTCGCCGACGTTCTTGTAATAGAACGGCGGCAGCATCAATACCGCGGCGCATCCGTGCTCGAGCGCATGCCGGCACAGACTGACGGTGTCCGGCGGCGCGCAGCATCCCACTCCCGGCATCAGCCTCTCTCCGGGCACGCCCGCTTCCACCAGAGCTTCGAGGAGCGACATCCTTTCCGTGATGGACAGGGAATTGGCCTCGCTGGTCGTGCCGAATACGGCCAATCCGTCGGCTCCTTGCCCCAACACCCATCGACAGTGCGTCACGAAGGCCCCCGTATCGGGGGCCAGATCGGATCGAAAAGGCGTGAGCGCCGGGACCCACACACCCTGGAATTGATGCTGTTTCACTGTTGAGTCGGGACCTCCCATCGTTTCTGCGGCGCTCGATTGTCCGGAGACGGTGCCGCGCCGGCAACACCCATCATCTCGAATTTACCACCAACGGTGTCCGACGTGGGTTTTGACAATCGCGGGCGAACGCACTACGTTGTTCAATAGCCGCGTGAGATACGGCAATTCCCTTACCATCCATCCACCGGGCGGGTTTCGACTGTGCCTGTTAAGAGAGTCACGGCAGGAGAACTGGAGATCGGCATGTATGTGTCGCGGCTGGACCGGCCGTGGCGGGAGACGCCTTTTCTCTTTCAGGGCTTTCATATCGTCGACCAGTCCGAGATTGACGAGATCAAGAAGCAGACACAGTTCGTATACATACTGCTTCCCGACGAGGAGATCGAGGTCTCCTCCGGGCCCTCCATCCGGGAGCCGATGCCGGCTTCCAGGGACGGCGGCGAGACGAGCTCACGACAGGCCGGAACCGGGATCGAGCAGGAGCTGCCACTCGCCAGGGAGTCCCACAGGCAGATCACCAGTCTCGTGCAGGAGGTCGAGGCCGCCCTCCGGGACAACGAAGAGCTGGACATGCCCCGCGTCAAACAGACCATCAGCTACATGGTGCGGAGCATCGAGCGCAATCCGGACGCGTATATCTGGCTGACCCGCATGAAACGGTACAGCTCCTACACCTACAACCATTCGCTGACCGCCTCGGTATGGGCCACGGCGTTCGCTCGCCAGATGGAGCTGGACGAACAGTCACTCAATGACATCGCCCTCGGCACCTTGTTGATGGACGTGGGGTTGACCGAGCTGCCTGAGGAGGTGCTGCAGAAGTCGTCGCGACTGACCCACCAGGAATGGGAAGTCATCAAGACTCATGTACGTCACAGCATGAACATGTTGTCGGGAACCTCCGGCATCTCTCCCCAGATACTGCAGATCATCGCCACTCACCACGAGCGCCTGGACGGCAGCGGCTATCCACGGGGCCTGCGCGGCAGGGCCATCCCTGTTCTCGGCCAGATGGCGGGCATCGTGGATTTTTACACGGCCATCACTCTCCCACGTCCCTACATGAAGGCCATCTCACCGTCCGCCGGCCTGCAGCTCCTGTACAAGCAGCGTGACAAGTACTTCGCCGAAAAGCTGGTCAACGGGTTCATACAAACGCTCAGCACCTACCCGACCGGCTCCGTCGTCGAGCTGAACAGCGGCGAAGTGGGCATCGTCACGTCCCAGAATCCGGGGTGGCTCCTGCGGCCGAAGATCATCCTCCTCCTGGACGCCGACAAGAAGCCCTACGGCTCCTACCCCGTCGTCAACCTGGTGGAAGAGCTCACCGACCGGCGGGGACAGCCGCTGTACATCGTCAGGTCCGTCGCGGAGGGAGAATATGACATCGATATCGACCAGATCTCCCTGTGAGGCCGATGTCCGTCGACGGAGGATTTGAACCCGTCTCGGTCTCTGCGACGGAAACCCCGCGACGGTCTCCGCGCTCCCATGCGTGAAATGAATGCCGGGCCTGCGGCCGCGTGCCGGGCCTGCGGAGCAACCCTCACGAAGACGCTCGTCGACCTCGGGCTTTCACCGCTGGCTAATTCCTTCGTCCCGCCCACTCGAGCACAGTCCCCGCTGCCCCGCTACCCGCTGCGTGTTCGGGTATGCGACGACTGTCTGCTGGCTCAAATCGAGGCCACCGTGCCGCCCGAGGAGTTGTTCGACGACTACGCCTACTTTTCGTCGTACTCGGATTCCTGGCTGGCACATTGCAGAAAATACGCCGATGAGATGACATCGCGGTTCTCCCTCGGTCCGCCCCACCGTGTCGTCGAGATCGCGAGCAACGACGGCTACCTTCTTCAGTACTTCGTCGCCAAGCGCATCCCGGTTCTCGGCGTGGACCCCGCCGCGAACGTGGTGGACGTGGCGCGTGCCAGGGGCATCCGCACCGAGCTTGCCTTCTTCGGCGCCGCCACCGCCCGGCGGCTGCGCGACAGCGGGTACGCAGCCGACCTGCTCGCGGCCAATAACGTCCTGGCACATGTTCCGGACATCAACGACTTCGTGGAAGGCGTGAACATTCTCTTGAAGCCGCAGGGGGTTTTCACCGTCGAATTCCCGCATCTGATGAATCTCATCCGCGACTGCCAGTTCGATACGATCTACCATGAGCACTACAGCTACCTGTCCCTGCTTGCCGTGGAGCGAGTCTTCGCGAACCACGGGTTGCGAATCTTCGATGTGGAGGAAGTGCCCACGCACGGTGGCTCTCTGCGGGTGTTCGCATGCAGACAGGAAGCCTCCCATGCGCTCGAGCGGGGCCCGGCGGTCGTGCGACAAAAGGAAATCGATGCCCGGCTGGACCGCCCCGCCGGCTATGCCGGCTTCCAGGCCCGCGTCGAGAACGTGCGTGACGGGCTCCTCTCCTTTTTGAACGACGCGAAGCGGCGCGGCAAACGGGTGGTCGGCTACGGCGCGGCTGCCAAGGGAAACACCCTGCTGAACTTCGCCGGTGTCGGCCCCGACCTGCTCGAGCTCGTCGCGGACCGAAGCCCGGTCAAACAGGGCATGCTGCTTCCGGGCAGTCTGATCCCCGTCGCCGCCCCGGAAGCCATCGACCGGGTCAAACCCGACTTCGTGCTGATACTGCCGTGGAATCTGAAGCACGAGGTCATGTCCCAGCTCACAGGCGTCAGGACCTGGGGCTGCCGGTTCGTCACCGCCATACCGACCCTGACCCTGGAGCCGTAAGCCGAACGCTGAAGCGCCCGCGAAGATTTTCCGAGCCCCGCCTCGATCGGGATCGACGTCAACGACATCGGAGCCCCGGCCAAATATCAACTCTTTCGGTCCCCAAAGAGGTTATCAAGCGCCCAGGCGCCGCCACCTGCGGCGGCAAAATACAGGAACACGAAGCAATAGAACACGGCCCCCTCACCGTGGTTGAGCAGCGGGAAGAAACCGTGCGGCGCATGCGCAATGAAGTACCCAACGGCCATCTGACCCGACAGAATGAAAGCCGCGGGGCGAGTGAACAATCCGAGGGTCACCAGCGCGCCCCCGAATACCTCCAGTATGCCGGCAAGTCCGATCAGGGAAAGCAGCGGAATATATCCCATATCCATCGGGTAGTGGAACAGCTTGGAAGTACCGTGCTCCATGTACAACAAGCCAACGACGATTCGGAGCACGCTGAGCAGGCGCGGCGTCCAGGCGTCCAGGAAGCCTCGGTCGGTCATGATGCACTCCTTGATTGACGTTTGACGGATCGGCCGCCGGCGAAAAAGATCGTGTCCGCGCCGGCGACCGTCGGACTATAACAAACATTCGATCGCGGCTCGGGGCCCCTGCGTCTGATGGCTCACCGGACAGCGTACCGCTGACGGACCGAAACAGGGCGTGGGCGTCGGCGGCCGCTGCCGGGCCCGCTTCAGGGTCGAGCCCTCAGCGGGCTGTTGAAATACAGCCTGCTAATGCGGGACGTGGATGTGCCGCCGCGAATCAAGCACTGTAAGTGCTTGATTCGGCGCAGCCGGATACGGACATGCGCCGGATCCGGCGCGTTGCCCCTCTACATTGGACAACGGAGCAGGAAAGCCCTTTTCAACATCCTGGCAGAGCACACGACCGAGCGGCGGCAGGTGGCCATCGGTCGGGTGTTAGACCTTCATGGCTCACCCGGCAACACCCGCGCCTCGGTGGCGTCCCAACCGGCGTGCACGCGGCGGCCGATATCCAGCTCGGAGGCCTTGGTAGTGGGGACATCCGCAAGGACCTGCTCGCCGACATCGAGCGCAACGGTGAGGCGGGTGGTAGCGCCAAGGAATACCCGCTCGCGTACCGTTCCCGCGAGGGTGTCCTCCGGCAACCTGGACCCGTTCAGTACACCCACCCGCACGTGCTCGGGGCGCACAAAGACACGGACTCTGTACTCGTTGCCGAGCCCGCGGGCTCGCTCGGCGTGCAATCGCACGTCGTTGATCGCGACCAGCCCCTGCTTGTCATCGACAACCCGCCCGGACAGCATGCTGGACACTCCGATGAACTGGGCGACGAAGGCGTGCGCCGGCTCCTGGTAAACCTCCGCAGGCGCGCCGATCTGCACCAGCTCACCCTCGTACATGACCGCCACCCGGTCCGAGATCGACAAAGCCTCTTCCTGGTCGTGGGTGACGAACACGGTGGTGATGCCGGTTTCGCGCTGGATCCGCCGGATCTCCTCGCGAAGCTGCACCCGCACCTTGGCGTCCAGCGCGGACAGGGGCTCATCCAGCAACAGCAGCGCTGGCTGGATGGCCAGCGCCCGCGCCAGCGCCACCCGCTGCTGCTGGCCGCCGGAGAGCTGGTGTGGAAACTTGTCGGCGTGCTCGGCGAGCCCGACGAGGTCCAGCATCTCCCCCGCCCGCTTGCGCTGCTCGGCGCCGCTGAGCCCGCGTACCCTGAGGCCGAAGCGTACGTTGTCGGCGGCGGTCATGTTCGGGAACAGGCTGTAGGCCTGGAACACCATGCCCATTTTCCGCTGGTTGGCAGGCAGGCCGGTGATATCGCTGTCGCCAAGGAGAACCCGTCCCTTGTCCGGGTGCTCGAAGCCGGCGATGATTCTGAGCAATGTGGTCTTGCCGCAGCCGGACGGCCCCAGCAGCGACAGGAACTCGCCCGCCGGCATTTCCAGGGAGATGTCATGCAGCACGGTAAGACCGCCGTATTCCTTGGCCACCCCTTCGATAGATAAATATGCCATTAGCGGGCTCCTCCCGGTTGGGCCAGGCTGAGGCCGGTCACCGGCACACCCAGTGGACCGGGGAACCAGGTGAGTTCGCCGTGCTCCATCTGGAGGTCACAGTCCTCGACGGCGACAGCCGCCCCGAATCGTTTACGAATGTTGGTGAGTTCAGAAAATGGCATGGTGTTCTTCTAGTGCATACCGCCCATCTGCTGCTGGCCGGGAAGCCCGTGGCTGATCAGTTGAATCACGCCGATGGCTGCCCAGGTAAGCGCAAAACTGATGATGGCAAGGGCGGCCGGCTGGTACGCATAGTTATTGCCGATGTACACGAGATACGGCCCAAATGCCGGGCGATCCAACAGGCTGGACAACACAAACTCGCCGACCACGATTGTGAACGTCAGGAACGCTCCGCTCAGCAGCGCAGCGCGTATATTCGGAAGAATGACGCGAAACAGGATCCTGAACCAGCCCGCCCCCAGGCTTTGTGCGGCCTCCGTGAGCGTCCGTACGTCGATGGCGCGCAAGCCCGTATCCACGGCACGATAGGTATATGGCATTGTGATGACGACATACCCGCACAACAAGAGCAGATTGGTCAGTTGCTCATTGCTTGTGAGGGCCAGCGGCGGCCGGCTGTAGATTTTGATCATGCCGAAAACGAGCACGATCGGAGGAACCACAAACGGCACGAGCGTGATGAATTCTATCAGCGGCCGGACCTGCGGCAGGCGCAGGTGGACCCAATAAGCCGTCAGCACGATCAGCAGCAGGCCGACGACGATGGTCGCCAGTGCTATCAGGGCGGAATACGTGAATGAAGCCGCAAAGCGGGGATCGGCCAGCACCCATTTATAGGCAGTCAGGCTCAAGACCCCCCGTTTCTCTCGAAGCGAAAAATCGAGGGTTCCGTACAGAGGCACGAGAAGATAGAGAGCACCGAGAAAGATCCAGAACCAGGCCCAGAGGTTGATCTTCTTCTTCATTGCAGCCACCTCGCTGCCCGCCGTTGAAGCCACGTATACAATGCAAGGGTGACGGCCATGATCACGACCATTCCAAAGGCGAGCGCGTATCCGAGATTTGGGTTGTAAAGCACATTTCCGCTGATCTGGGCGCCGATGAGAACAGGGACAATGTTGAGAGCCCGGGTCAGCGCGTACGCGGTCGCATAAGCGCCAAAGGAGTTTCCGAAAAGCAGGATCATCGAGCCCAGCAAGGACGGCAGGAGGATCGGCAGCGCCACGTAGCGCCAGTATTGAAAAGGACTTGCACCGAGATTCTCCGAGGCCTCGCGCCACTCCTTCCTCAAGCCGTCGAGAGCAGGCGCCACGATCAGGATCATCAGCGGGAACTGGAAGTACATGTACGTGAGGGCCAGACCCCAGAAATTGTAGAGGTTGAAACCAAGGTCGTAGATATTCACTCCCATGACCTTGGCCAGGAAAGCCGTCAGAAAGCCGGTGTGGCCCAGTGTGGCAATGAACGCGAACGCCAGCGGTACCCCGGCGAAGTTCGAAGCGACGCCCGAAAAAGTCGTCAGCGCGGTTCGAATCCAGCGAGGCAGTCCGCCCAGTATGGCCGCATACGCGAGCATGAAGCCGAAGATCCCGCCGCCAATGGCCGTGACGACGCTGATTTCAATGCTGAGACGGTAGGCCTTTATAATGCTGGGCGTAAAAAGATCGACGATGTTTTGAAACGTGAAACCGCCCGAGGGAGTCTGGAAACTGCCCACGACCAGGGAGCTCGCCGGCCAGAAAAGAAAAAGAGCAACAAAGACCAGGAAAGGAGCCACGCCTGCCCAGGCAAAAAAGGTCCGGGCAAGCGGGGAAGATAGCGGAGAGCCTGCCCGCTCTTGACTTTGAGTAGCTTGTGCCAACTCGCCCCCCCAATCCTACCCTCCTCCCCCTTCGAAGGGGGAGGAGGGAAGAGCATCACAGGTTATTCTGATCTTCGGACCAGGTTATTGCGACTTTTGGACGCTCACACCGACGACGCTGTCCCAGTTCTTGGTGATCGTGTCTGTATAGGCAGCTTGTTGATCCAGTGAGGGGAAGACCGCCTTGGCATAGTTCGCGGCGGGCGGCAGTTTCGCCATCAGGTCCGCCGGGAGCTTGTTCGCCTTGGCCATCGCATTGAAGCGAATGGGGTGGCAGTAACCCTTGAGGTAGGTGTTCTGACCTTCGTCAGAGTACACGTACTCCTCCCACAGTCTCGCCGCATTCGGATGGGGCGCATAGGCGCTGATCCCCTGAATGTAGATCCCTGCAATGACGCCGCTCTTCGGCACGATGGTGAGGATCGGCGGATTGCCACCCAGCTTGTCGTTGTCCGCGAGCGACAGATAGTCCCACTGGATATTGATGGGCGTCTCGCCCTTGGCGACGGTTCCCGCCAAGCCGACCACCGGAACGAAATTGCCGGCCTCCTTCAACTTCTTGAAGAAGTCGAGCCCGGCCTGACCAGCCTTGTCGATATCACCGCCGGTTGCGGAAAGTCCGGCGGCAAACACTCCCTGGATCGCTTGCGCGGCGGTGCGTGGATCGCCGGACAAGGCGACCTGATTCTTGTATTCGGGCTTCAGCAAATCGGGCCAGTCCTGCGGCGGATTCTTGACGAGATCAGAGTTGACCTCGAGCGCCATCACGCCGTAGTAATCGCCGTACCAGTAGCCATCGGGATCCTTGGCGGAGTCCGGGATCTGGTCCCAGGTCGACACTTTGTACTTGGCGAGCAATCCCTGCTTGACGGCCCGCGGACCAAAGCCCAAACCGACGTCGACCACGTCCGGAGCCTGGGGGCCTTTGTTCCCCTTGTTGGCGATGATGGCCTGGAGCTCATCACCCGAGCCACCGTTGGGGTTGAGATCGTTGATCTTGATTCCGTACTTGGCAGCGAAGTCCTTCTTCATGTCGGCATAATCGCACCAGGTATCAGGCAGCGCGATCACGCTGAGCTCACCTTCCTTTTTGGCAGCCGCGACCAGAGCGTCCATGTCGGATGTTGATTGGGCTTGCTCACCGGCCCTGGCGGCAGGCCCACAAACCGAGAGTGTTATTGCAAGGATAAACGCCGAACACGAAAATTGCAGGATTGACTTGCGTGAGTACATTTCAGTTCTCCTCAGTGCTTTATTGGTTGCCCCGTTCATTCCACGTTCGGGGCGTTAATGGTACAACACTCCTTACAGCGACAGCACCACCCCCATCTTCCTCGAGCCGCTGGAATTTACGTACAGGATGTGCAGCATGCCGCAGGCGCAGGGAAGCGCAGGAGCAGCTATCGCCGCCTCACCGGCCTGGATCCCCGGCCTTGCGTGAATCTGACCCGCCTGAGCAGATCTCCAACATCGACGCTACGCCGGCGCCCACGGCTCCCGCCCTCGCCTTGGGAAACCGGCGACGCTCCCGCGGGCCGCGACGATACTTGTTCACCCTTTCCTCCTCTGTGAGATGCCGTTGAGCCGTATGGAACACAGGCAAAAGATAGGCGCCCGACATGACGCCACGGTGACAACGTCGCCACCGGCGTCCAGACTAGCACCATGGCGGCCCGCAAGGAAGCCTCTGACCTCGCGGGAGCGCTCGCCCACGGCGGTACATCCCCCGGCCGCTACCACAGCCGGCGCTTGAGCCCCCACAGCCCCTTGCGGGCGAAGAGCATGACGAAGATCAACAGCCCTCCGAACATCACCAGCCGCCACGCCCCGATGTCCCGGAAATACTCCTGGAATCCGATGAGCAGGAATCCCGCAAACAGCGAGCCCCACAGGGATCCGCGGCCGCCGATATAGGTGATCGTCAGCACCTCAACCGAACGGGGAACGCCGAATTCCTCCGGGGTCGGGGTGAGGATTCCGAGGTAGTGGGCGTAATACGCCCCGATCACCCCGGTGCAAAAGCTCGCGACGGTGAAGTTCAAGAGCTTGTAGCGGGTGGCGGACAGCCCCAGGCTCTCCGTCGCCAGCTCGTCCTCGCGCAGGGCCTGGAAGGCGAGCCCGATCTTGGAGCGCACCAGCAGGGCCATGCCGCCGACCACCAGAACCCCCAGGATGATCAGCAGGTAATAGTAGGCGAGCTGGTTGGCCCGGTCGAAGCTGATACCGGGAAGATCGGGGAACGGCACGACGGTCAGTCCGAGGACGCCGCGCGTGTATCCGGGCGTGTTCGAGATCGTGAATCGAATACCCTCCCCCACGAAGAACGTCATCAATGCCAGGTACAGACCGCGCAGGCGAAGCGTGATGATGCCCGTCAGGAAGCCCAGCAAGGCGGTGACGACACCCGCGAGCACCAGGCCGATCCACGGGTTGACGCCGTAGTGGAATGCGGCCAGCGCCGACGTGTAGGCACCGGTTGCCATGAAACCCGCGTAGCCGAAGTTGACCAGGCCCGCGTAGCCCAGCATCAGGTCGTAGGTTGCCCCGAGGATCCCGAACATCAGCGCCGAGATGAAGACAGCCGTGATGTAGCGGTTATCCACCAGCGGGGGCACCAGCAACAGCGCCGCGAGCAGCAGCGCCAGCTTGGCGGCGCGCGCGTAGCTGTTCTGATCCCAGCGCAGGGAGGTTGCGGCGGGCTGGATCACGGTCGCTCCGTGCGCGCGGAGGAGAACAGCCCGAAGGGGCGGACGATGAGTATGAGCACCACCAGGAAAGCCGTCAGCACGTTCTGCCAGCCGGCGGACATGAAGAAGAACGTGTAGGCCTCGATAATGCCGAGCAGAAGACCGGCGGCGATGGCACCGCCGACGTTGCCCAGGCCGCCCAGGATCACCACGGCGAAGGACTTGATGATCGGCTGGGCGCCCACGGTCGGGTACGCCGGGAAGATGGAGATCAGCAGGCCGCCGGCGAGCCCCGCGAGCGCTGCCCCGAGCCCGAAGGTATAGGTGTAGACACGATCGATGTCGATGCCGAGGTTCTGAGCCGCCTCAGGATGCTGCGCGGTAGCGCGGATGGCTTTGCCGATCCGGGTGTACTTGATGAAGGCCCACAACAGGACGACCGCGACGGCGGAGATCGCCAGTATGGACAGGCGCTCGGCGCTGATGCTGATGGTGCCCACATGCACCTGCCCCTTGATGAGCTGCGGGATGCCGCGACGCTCGCTGCCGAAGAAGATGAGTGCCAGGTTCTGCAGGACCACCATGAGACCGATGGTGAGAACAAAGGAGTCCAGCAGCCAGTCGCGCCCGGCACGCCGGCGAAGCGGAGCAATGAGACCGCGCTCGATCAGCATGCCGACGGCAATCAGGACGAGCACCGACGCGACGATCCCCACCACGAACGGCAATCCGAGCTGAACGCTCACGAAGAACATCACGTAGACGCCGATCATGAACAGCTCACCCTGGGCGAAGTTCGCGACCCCCATGATGCCGAAGATGAGCGACAGGCCGATGCCCATCAGCACGTACATGGAGCCGCGCACCAGTCCCTGGAGCAGAACTTCTGCGAGGACGCTGGGTTGTAGAAGTACGCTTAAATCCATCAGATCCACTCCTTGATGATTTCAGGGAGGCGATCGCGGAACTCCGCCTGGGGACCGTGGTGGCTGTTCTGTCCCAGCCGCAGCACGTAGACGTAGTCCGCGATCTCGATAGACTTCTTCACGTTTTGATCCACCATCAAAATCGTGTAGTGATGCTCCTTGAGACGGGCGATCTCCTCGTACACCGAGTCGACCAGCTTCGGCATGAGGCCCACTGACGGCTCGTCGAGCAGCAGGGTCTTGGGACCGGTCATGGTGAGCCGCGCGATCTCGAGCATGCGTTGCTCGCCTCCCGATAGGACGCCCGCCGACAGGCGTCGCCGTTCCTTCAACCGTGGGTAGCGCTCGTAGACCTCCTCGAAGGCCTTTCTGATCCGTTCGCGCCTTCCGCGCAGCGTCCAGACGCCGAGCTCGAGGTTCTCCTCAACCGTCATGGCCGGGAAGACACTGTGTCCCTGGAGCAGATAGGCGATACCCTCGTGCAGCATCTGCTCGGGGCCGAGCCCGGCGAGGGGCTTGCCGAAGTGCCTGATCTCGCCCGCGCTCGGCCGGATGTAGCCGTAGATGCTCTTGAGGAGCGTGGACTTGCCGGCGCCGTTCGGCCCGATGATCACCGTCACCACGCCCTGGCGGGCAGTGAGGTTGACTCCGCTCAGTATAGGCAGCTCGCGGGTGTAGCCCGCGACCACGTCTTTGACTTCGAGTGTCATTGCCGCCTTCGCGCCCGCCCCTTGTTCATGTCCTTATTTATTGTCGTTCTTTGCGGCGAGCGCGTGCGCGGCATCTTTCAGTGCCCCAGATACGCTTCGATCACTGCCGGGTCCTCGCGCACTTCGGCGGGCGTGCCACGGGCGATGTTGCGGCCGGCGGCGAGCACGGTGACCACCTCGCAAAGGTGGCTGACGTGCGGAATTTCGTGGCTGATGAGCAGGAAGGCCTTGTTCGACCGGCGGTTGAGCTCGAGCACGATCTCGATGAGCTTGTCGATGAGGGCGGGGTTGATACCGTTGAAGGGCTCGTCCAGCAGGATCAAGTCCGGGTCGCGCATCATCGTGCGCACGAACTCGAGCAGCTTCTGCTGCCCGCCGGAAATCTCGATGGCCGGCTGATCGCGCAGGTGATCGAGCTGGGCCAGCTCCAGCATCTCCTCGGCACGCCGCACGGCCTCGGCCCGGGGCATGCCCATGGGTATGGTCGGGACCACCATGTTGTCCATGAGCGTCATCTCGCGAAAAACCCGCGCCACCTGAAACGTCCGCCCGACTCCGCGCCCGGCGATCTCACTGACCGATCGGTTGGTGATGTCCTCGTCCTTGAAGCGGACGGCGCCGCCGCTCGTGGAGTAGATGCCGTTGACCACGTTGAACAAAGTGGTCTTACCCGCGCCATTGGGGCCGATGACACCGTGGATCTGGCCGGCCTCGACCTCCAGCGACACGCCGTCCAGCACCGTCAGGGCGCCAAAACGCTTGCGCAGGTCGCGCACCTCGAGCAACGCCATGGTTGTAACCCGTTCCCCCTCTTGTTAACGATTACACCATTGCCCTAAGCGGCGGGCGCACCACGCCCGCCGCTCGACTACCAACCGGTCAGCCATTTAACCAGGGCGGTGCCTGGAACTTCTCCTGAGCAAACTTCAGCGGCCAGATGATCTTCGCATCGCCGTTCATCAGCTGCACCATGGGGAAGAAGAAGCCCTCCATGAACGCGCCGGTCTCCACGTCATGCGGGGCCAGAGCATTGGGACCTTTCTCCTTGGAGAACTGATAGTACTGCCACACGCCCTTATAGGGAGTGTCTTCCGTCATCGCGACGAGTTTGTCGAAGTCGAGCGAGCCGGTCTTGTTGATGATGGTGAACGCCATGCGAACGTAATCATACGGCATCCCGGCCGCGGCCAGGCTGGGCTCGTGACCGTACTGCTTCGTGAAGCGGTCCACCCACTTCTGTTGATCCGGGTCCACCACCCGCGGCGAATCCGACGTCACCACGAAGTTGGAGGCGTCACCGGTCAGCTTGTACCACTCGCTGAACCAGGTCAGGCCGTGGCCGATGAGCAGCGCCTTCATATCCTGGTTGCGGAACTGCTTGACGAAGTTCGAGGCGCTTACGCTGCCGGTGGTGGTCATGGCCATCACGGACACGCCCTGCGCCTTGTACTTGATCAACAGCGGTGTGAACTCGGTCTCGTCCAGGGCGGTGACATCATAGGGCAAGGGATCGAAACCGGCCTGCTTCAGGGACGCCGTCAGTGCCTCGCCCCAGCCGCGACCGTAGTCCGTGTCCTCCACCAGGACGGCCGCCTTGCGGTTGGCAGGCTTCCACAGGCCCTGCTTCTCGAAGTACTCCAGCGGCGGGCCGTAGAGTCCGGCGAAGATCGGCGGCGCGGGCCAGCCCTTGAACCAGCCGCGGTACTTCTTGGGATCGGTGTTGATCTTCTCGTCGATGAACTGCGACTCGCCCATGTGGCCGATATGGACGATATGCATCGGCACCTCGGCGTCGATCACCGCCATGGCGACCGAAGAGTGCCACCCGGTCACCATGAACTGCACGCCCTGATGCGTGACCGCGTCGGTAACGGCCTTGACCGCCTTCTCCGGATCGGACTGACTGTCCACCCACACCAACTCCACGTCCCGCTTCTGGCCGTCTATGGTCAGCGGCACTTGGCCCGCCGCGCGTGCGTCGTCGAGACCCATCATTGCTCCGGCCTTGATGTCTTCACCAGTACGGCTCGCCGGACCGGTGAAGGGACCCATGATGCCGATCTTGATCGGTCCCGTATCCGCACGCAGCTGCACGGGCAACATCAACAAAAGCGAACCCGCCGCCCCGAGTCCGCCGGCTTCCTTCAGAAATCGACGGCGCGACAACCCGACGTCCTCCTGACGAGGGGGTCTCAGGTCTTTACCATTAGGATCACTCATCTCTGCTAGCTCCTCTATGAGGGTGAGGTGTTTACGAGGGCCATATTACGGTGCGCTCCAAAGACTGTCCTTAAGGGATTCTACGGCCATATAAGAGCGCCGCAATGCAAGCTAGCACGGTATAATTATATGGTCAATAGAGATAGTCATGCGCTGTCATCAGGGCTCGCTGCCACCCGTGCGCACCCCTTTCCCCGACCCCCTCACGGCTCTTCGGACACTCCCCAGGAAAGTCGCATCTGCCGGTGTCCACGCCGCTGTATGCGGTGGATAGAGATGGGGGAATAGAAACGCGGCAGCGCTAAGCAGTGCAGACGGGAGTCTGCCTCGAAGGGACGGCGCCCGGGCCCAGCCGGCGGGGTGATGGCGCCGTCCTCGGAGCGGTCGTTTCTCCGTCGTTTGAGCTCCTCGAGATCGGTGAAGATCGCGGCGGGGCGGACCCGAAGCTCCACGGTCATGGCTTGGTCGCCGGCGCGCTTCGCCATCTCCCGCGCCGGCCCGTCCCGGGCCCCTGCCTGCAGGAACACCCCCGCGGCGCGGGAGCGCTCGCGAGTGATGATGGACATAAGTGGCGCTTATTCAACGAATAACAAAAAACAATTGGTGTACGCTACGTCAACTCGCTAACGTCCGCGGCCTTTCAGACAACTCAAACACTCGAAGGGCACACCATGACCGCATCCGCAGCGACCGTTCGAAGCGCGCCATCCCACCCCCAGAAGGAGCTCTTCGGCCCCGGGCCGTCGAAAGTCTCTCCACGCGTTCTGCAGGCGGCCGCGCGACCCACCCTGGGCCACATGGATCCCGACTTCATCGGGCTGATGGACGAGACGCGGGCGCTGCTGCGTTACGCGTTTCAGACGGACAACGAGCTCACCTTTCCCCTGTCCGCGCCCGGCTCGGCCGGGATGGAAGCCTGCCTGGTGAACCTTCTCGAGCCCGGAGACTGCGCCGTGATCTGCCGCAACGGCGTGTTCGGCGGCCGCATGGCAGAGATCGCCCGGCGTGCCGGCGCCCGCGTCGTGACGGTCGACGCCCCCTGGGGCGAGCCCGTGTCGCCGGGGGCGGTGGATGACGCCCTCGCCGCCAACCCGGGCTGCAAGGTGCTGGCCTTCGTCCATGCGGAAACCTCCACCGGCGTCCTGTCCGATGCCGGCGAGCTGGCTGCCATCGCCAGGCGGCATGGTGCCTTGACCGTCGTCGACGCAGTGACATCGCTGGGCGGGGTACCGCTTCACGTGGATGAGTGGCAGTTGGACGCCGTCTACTCCGGCTCCCAGAAATGCCTCTCCTCTCCTCCGGGTCTGTCGCCGGTCACCGTCAGCCCACGGGCGCTGGAGGTCATAGTGGGCCGGCATGTACCGGTGCAGAGCTGGTTCCTGGATTTCTCGTTTCTGAAGGGTTACTGGTCCGGGAGCAAGCGGGCCTACCACCATACGGCTCCGGTGAACGCCATCTACGCGCTGCACGAGAGCCTCGTGATGCTCCGGGAGGAAGGCCTGGACGCCGCCTGGGCGAGGCACCACGAGAGCCACGAGGCGCTCGCTGCCGGCCTCGAGACCCTCGGCCTCGAGCTCCTGGTGGACCCGGCACACCGGCTGCCGCAGCTCAACGTCGTGCCGGTTCCCCAGGACGTCGATGACGCGCGCGTGCGGGCCGCTTTGCTCGCGGACCATGGCATCGAGATCGGCGCGGGGCTCGGAGAGCTCGCGGGGAAAGTGTGGCGAATCGGTCTCATGGGCTACGGCGCGACTCCCGGGTCGGCCCGCCTGGTCCTCGCCGCGCTGGGTGACGTCCTTGCACAACAACGCGGCGGGCCCGTCAGCGCATCCATCGCCTGATCGATTTACGATCAGCACCCCTATCGATAACTATTTCGACGCATAAGATGAGTCACACCCGTTTCGATCCGGTCGCGGCCCGGCTTCAACGCAGCGAGCTCGCGGTGCCCGGCTCCAACCCCGGCATGTTCGAGAAGGCGCTCGCCAGCGACGCCGACTACGTGTTCCTCGACCTGGAGGATGCGGTAGCGCCCGGCGACAAGGAGCAGGCCCGCCGCAACATCATCCAGGCCCTGAACGACCTGGACTGGCGGGGCGCCGGCAAGACCGTCTCGGTGCGGGTCAACGGCATCGATACGCACTACTTCTACCGGGACATGGTGGACGTCCTGGAGCAGGCCGGCCACCGCCTGGACGTCGTGCTGCTGCCCAAGGCCGGTGTCGCCGCGGACATCTACCTCGTCGACGCCCTGATCACCCAGATCAGCGCCGCGAAATCGATCCCCCATAGAATCGGCGTGGAAGCGCTGATCGAGACCGCGCTCGGCATGGCCCATGTCGAGGAAATCGCCGCGTCGCGCGCCAGGCTGGAGGCCCTGCATTTCGGGGTCGCCGACCTCGCCGCCAGCCTGCGGGCGCGGACAGTGAATATCGGCGGCCTCAACCCGGACTACCCCGGCGACCAGTGGCACGGCCACCTGGTACGGATGGTCACGGCATGCCGGGCTTTCGGGCTGCGTGCCATCGACGGACCGTTCGGCGACTTCAACGATCCGGACGGCTTTCTGGACGCCGCCCGCCGCTCGGCCGCTCTCGGTCTGGAAGGCAAATGGGCGATCCATCCCTCCCAGATCGCGCCCGCCAACGAGGTGTTCTCCCCGACCCGGGCGGAGGTCGAGCGGGCGGAGCGCATCCTGGCGGCGTTGAAGCAGGCGGAGGACGAGGGCCGCGGGGCCGCCCAGCTCGACGGCCGCATGATCGACGCGGCATCGGCGCGGATGGCCGCCAACGTGATAGCGATCCGTGATCGGATCAACGCCAGGTAAGCGGCTGCAGACATGGATATCCACGAGTACCAGGCGAAAGAGCTGTTGTCGGAGTTCGGCGTCGCCGTGCCGCCGGGCGGCCTGGCCTACAGCCCGGAGCAGGCCCAGTACCGTGCCCAGGAGATCGGCGGCGACCGCTGGGTGGTGAAGGCTCAGGTCCACTCCGGGGCGCGCGGCAAGGCCGGCGGCATCGTCGTCTGCCGCGACGACCGCGAGGTCTACGAGGCCGCAGCGGGTCTTTTGGGCAAGCAGCTCGTGACCGAGCAGACGGCGCCCGCCGGCAAGGGGGTCTACCGCCTCTATATCGAGGAGGCGACCGACATCGAGCGGGAAATGTATCTCGGCTTCGTGCTGGACCGTGCTCGTGAGCGGGTGATGGCGGTGGCGTCACGGCAAGGCGGAATGAGCGTCGAAGAGCTTGCCACCCACCACCCGGAGGCCCTGATCCGTATCGAGGTCGAGCCCGCCGTGGGTATGCAGAAATTCCAGGCCCGCCAGCTCGCCTTCTACCTCGGCGTGCCGGAGAGCCAGCTCAACGCCGCAGTGTCCATCATACTCGGCTGTTACCGCCTGTTCCGCAACTACGACGCCTCCATGGTCGAGATCAATCCCCTGGCGCTGACCCGCTCCAAGCAGCTCGTTGCACTGGACGCCAAGATCTCCTTCGACGACAACGCCTTGTTTCGCCATACCCGGATCGCCGAGCTCCGGGACAAGTCCCAGGAGGATCGCCGGGAACGCAAGGCCTCGGACCGTGGCCTCAGTTATGTCGGACTCGACGGAAATATCGGCTGCATCATCAACGGCGCGGGACTGGCCATGGCGACGCTCGACATGATCAAGCTCGCCGGCGGCGAGCCCGCGAACTTCCTCGACATCGGCGGCGGCGCATCCCCCGACCGCGTGACCAACGCCTTCGAGCTGGTCCTGGTGGACGAGGCCGTGCAGGTGGTACTGGTGAACATTTTCGCCGGCATCAACCGCTGCGACTGGGTGGCGGAAGGCGTCGTGCAGGCCATCCGCTCGCTCGAGGTCGAGGTCCCCGTGGTAGTGAGACTGTCCGGTACCAACGTCGACGAGGGCCGCAGGATCATCCAGGACAGCGGCCTGCCGATCGAGCTGACGCAGACTCTCGCCGAGGCCGCGCAGGCAGCCGTGCGACGCGCGGAAGGCCCGGGGCCTTTGCAGCCATGAGCATTCTGATTGACGAGGATACCCCCTGCATCGTTCAGGGCTTCACGGGGCAGACCGCCAGCTTCCACGCCCGGGAAATGCTGGCTTACGGGACACGTCTCGTGGGGGGCGTGACCCCCGGCAAGGGGGACCGCATGCACCCCGAGCTCAACAAGCCCGTATTCAACACCGTACGCGAGGCCGTCGAGGAAACCGGCGCCGAGGCATCCATCGTGTTCGTGCCGCCGCCCTTCGCGGCGGACGCCATCATGGAGGCGGCGGAGGCAGGCATTCGCTACTGCGTGAGCATCACTGACGGCATCCCGGCCCAGGACATGATGCGGGTCAAGCGCTACCTGCGCAGCCACGACGACACGATGCGTCTGACGGGCCCCAACTGTGCGGGAACCATCAGTCCCGGCCGGGCGCTTCTGGGCATCATGCCGCCGCACATCTACATGCCCGGCAGTGTCGGCATCGTCGCGCGCTCCGGCACCCTCGGCTACGAGGCCGCGTCCCAAATGAAATCACTGGGCATCGGCGTCAGCACCAGCGTCGGCATCGGCGGCGATCCCATCAACGGCAGCTCTTTCCGGGGCATTCTGGAGCAGTTCGAGGCGGATCCCGAAACGCGCGCCGTGCTGCTCATCGGCGAGATCGGCGGGCCCCAGGAGGCCGAGGCCGCCGCGTACATCCGCGACCATATGAGCAAGCCTGTGGCCGCATACATCGCCGGACTGTCGGCCCCCAAGGGCCGGCGCATGGGGCACGCCGGCGCCATCGTGCGATCCAGCGGGGAGACCGCTGCCGAGAAGACCGAGCTGCTCAGGGCCGCCGGCGTCCACATCGTGCCCAACCCCTCCGAGTTCGGCAGCACGCTCCAGGGGATCGTCGACGACTAGTCACCGCTGAGAAGAGCAGCGTCCAGGCACGAACCGGGGCATATCAAGCACATTTGCCGGAATGAATTCCGACCCACAGGGATGTGGGGAGTGCCGGACATCGCCGGGAGAGGGATCCGGCCGACCCGCAGGTGGAGCCGGGCTTGGGGTCAGGGCCTGGCGCTGTTGATGTTGTAGGCGAGCTCGACGAATACCAGGTTCAGGTCCTCGCCTCCCGGGGGGTTGTGGAGACCACCGTCGGACATGTGGCGGATGCGCGCGCCGATGTTCAGGCGCCTGCTCAATGCGATATCGAGACCCGCCTGGGCGGTGAACTGGAAGGCACCGCCGAATTCCTGACGCCCGAATTCGTTCTTCCCGACGCCGGCGAAGCCCACGCCGACATCGAAGCTCACCCTGTGCCCGATGAACGCGATACGGGGGCCGATCGTACCCAGAAATCCGTCCGTTCCGCCGCCCTTCAGATCGGCGCCCGTGACCTCGAGCTGGGTTTGAATTCTCGAAGTGGGTCGCTGCCAGCTCCACGGAAGGTCGAATACCGCGAAAAGCTCGTAGGCATCAAAGGTCTCCTTGGTATTGGTATTGATCTGGCTCACCGCCACACGGGCGCCTATGCTGGCGGCGTACGACGGCGCCTATACCACCAGAAAGAGGGCGGCAAAGGCACACAGCCTTTTCATCTTCCTCTCAATGCATGCCGTTGATGTTGTAAGACAGCTCGATGAATATCAGGTTGAGGTCTTCGCCGCCGACGTGAAGCCCGCCGTCGGACATGTGCCTGATACGCACCCCTGCATTGATCTTTCTCGTCAAATGGAAGTCGGCACCCGCCTGGGCTATGAATTGCAGGGCGCCGCCGAAATTCTGCCGGCCGAACCGATTCTTGCCGACCGCCGCCACCCCGCCGCCGAAATCGAAAGTAACGTACCTGCGAACAAACGCGACGCGGCCCCCCAGGGTTCCCAGAAATCCGGACTGGCCACCGCCCTCCAGGTCCGCACCCGTGACCTCGAGCTGGGTTTGAATCTTCGTGTGAGGCCGTTGCCAGCTCCACGGAAGATTGAAGACCCCGAACAGCTCGTAGGCATCGAAGTTCTCCTTGGTATCGGTATTGATCTGCGCGACCGATACGCGGGCGCCTATGCTGTTCGCATGTGCCGGCACACACACCGCAAGGAACAGAGCAAGCAGCGCGCAGAGCTTCTTCATGACCATCTCCCGTTCTTGATTATTGACCGCACCTCGGCAAGCTCTGCATCAGCAGAATGCTTACCCGACGAGACTCCACAAAATTATATGTTATCCCCCTGGCGCGTGAAAGAGCCGCACGACAGCCACAGGCGGGCCCGGCCTTGCCCCTTCCACCTATCCGGGCCGCTGAACGGGTCAATATCAGTGACGGGGTACGCTAAGGTACGGGTTTGAACAGGTACCCCCGGCGCGACGGGGAGAACCCGGCTGCGACCAGGTGCCGGTGCCAGGGCGTGGCGTAGGGCGCCTCTCCGTTGACCGACTCGAGGAACAAAGGATCGACTCCCGCCGACCGCTTCAACAGCAGTATCGGGGGACCCGGGTCCACGAGGTCCCTGGGCGTATGGATTCTCCTTCCCCGCCGGCTGAGATAGGCGACGAGAGCGCCGTCCTGGATGAGCACGCGCGCCCCCGCTGTGCGTGCCGGCCGCAGATCGCCCGTCATCACGGGCCACGGCACGAGCACGCCGAAGGGATTGGCGGGATCGCAGGCCGAGAGCATGCCCGCGTCCGAATGCGCTTCGGAGCGCCGCCACACCGCCTCGGCGCCCGGCGCCGCGAACTGGGCCGGCCCGCCTGATGGCATCAGCCGTATGCGCTGTGCGCGACCTTCCGCTTCGAGGCGCTCGAAGAGCGGCAACAGGTCGTCGAATCCAACCGCTTCCGCCGCGAGCGAGTCGCGGCTGACAATACCGTAGCGATCGAGGAGCTGGCTGGCCACCGCGAGCCTGCGCTCGGCTTCGGGGGCGAATCCCGCGCGCGGCCCGGACAGCAGGCTCCAGCGGCCCGCGGCCCCCGGAAGTGTGCGCCGGCGCGCAGCGTAGCGGGGACGCGGACGACGGTGGTAGCGCGAGGCGACGGACGATTGCCGGGCGCGCAACGCGTCAAGAGAACTGGCCGTTGCCTCGCCGTTCCAGGCGAGCCTCCACAGGCTCTTCAGGATCTCGCCCGGAAAGCCTCCGAGGCGATCGCGGAGCTCCTCGAACTCGAGCTCCCCGTTTGCCAGCAGGCTGCGGATCCGTCCCTCGCGCTCGCCGGGTACAAAGGCGCTGATGCGGCCGAGCAAGGGGAAATCTCGGCGGAAAAACAGGCTCAGCACGCCGTCGTGCTCGCCTGCCGGTCGCCCGCCCTGCCACACGATCTCCCTGGAGGCGATCAGATGGTCGAGCTGCGCGGGCGAGTAGCCGTGGAGTCGGGCCGCGAGTATCGAGCGTTCGAGGTCCGAAACCGGCATCTTCACCCCTTGCAGCTGCGCGATGGTGCGGCGCAGGCCGTCCAGACCCCGGCGACGATGCCACAAGCCGTGCCACAGAAGCAGGAATGAGACGTATCGGCGATCCGCCGGCATCATGACCGGAGGAGCACGCCGGCTTTCGCACGAACCCGTGCCAGCCATCGTCCACGGCTCTCCGACGGGCTTCCGATCACGAGCGGTCCCAGGTCCCGTATGGGGTCGCGGCAAGATACGAGTTCAGATAGCGCGGGTCCCCCGACACTTCGCGGCCGATCCACCCGGGGACCGAGAAGCGCTGTTCGCGGTGCTCGAGCTCGAGCTCGGCCAGCACCAGAGGGCGGTTGCCGCCCTCGAATACATCCACTTCCCAGAGGTCGTTGTCGTGGGCCACCCAATACCGCACCTTGGACAGGCGCCGGCCATTACACAGGGCGGCCAGCATGTCCCGCCCATCGCCCAGGGGAATCGGGTATTCGAATTCGAGCCGTTCGATGTCCAGGGTGGCGCTCTTCACGTTGAGGACGGCGCGATCACCCTCGATTCTCACCCGAACCGCGCAGTCAGTCGTGACGGCCAGATAGCCCTGCTCGAACCGCTCCCGGCGCACCACGGCGGCTCGCCATGAATCGTTCGCAACCAGAAACTTGCGCTCAATCTCCCTTGCCATGCCGGTTCGCCTTCGAAAGCGGGACTTGAAGATTTCGGCCACGTGCGCGCGACCTGCACCGACGCAGCGCCAGGCGGCGCGATCCCGACGCCGCGCGGGTCAGCGATGCATCCGCCGGCAGGCGTGCGACCGGGGCGGTTTCGCCGGAACAGCGGCCGGAGCGTGGCGCCTCAATCGGGCACCGGGTCGTAGCCGCTGGTTCCCCAGGGATGACACCTGAGCAGGCGCCGGGCCGCCAGCCGGCATCCGCGCGCCAAGCCGTGCCTGCGTATCGCTTCCTCGGCGTACTCCGAGCAGGTCGGAACATGCCGGCAGCACGGCCCAACCAGTGGTGAGACACAGTACTTGTAGCCCCGGATCGCGAACATCGCGATCCGGGCGGGAAAAGCGCTTCCCGGGCGCTCCCTACGCGGCATCGTCGCTGGAAACCGCCGCGGCGCCCTTGCGCACGAAGCGCCGGCCGCAGTAGTAGCACTCCGCCGTTCCGTCCTCGCCGAGGGCGAGGTAGATCCGTGGGTGGCCGAAGGTCTTTCCACCGTCGCAGGACACCTCCTCCACTTCGTCGTCGACTTGAACTGTTTCCACCACTGGATTAATAACACCTTTCGTCTGGTCTTGGCGCCGCCATTATATCGCGCGCCAGCATACGTACAGCAACATCGGCAGCGTCGTGAGAACACCCGCCACCGGTATCCAGAAGGGGACGCTTCGAACCCCTTCCTGCACGGGATCCACGCGCTTGATCGCGATCAGGGAGGCGTTGACGAGCACGAAGACCACCAGCACGAGCGTGCTGGTGTACTCGGCCAGACTGCGCACCGGCAGCCACAGGGCCAGCACCAGTATTAAGACCGACACCGTCACCGTGGAGACGATCGGTGTGCGGGTGCGTGGACTCACCGCAGCGAAGAGACGCAGCGGACGGGTGCGCTTGCCCATGCCGTACAACAGGCGGCTGACCATGATGAGCTGCACCAGCGCCCCGTTGATCACCGCAAAGATGGCGATGAGCGTGAGCAGTGCCGGGCTGTGGCCCGTCACGCGCTGGTAGACCTCCGTCAGGGGTGCCCCGCTGCCGTTCAGCTCGGGGGGGCTCATGTAGGCCAATGCCGCCCACACGGTGAGGACGTAGAGGGCCGTCGACACCGCCAGGGCCAGGCTGATCGCGATCGGCATGTTACGCTGGGGATTGCGCGCTTCCTCGGCGAGATTGACCATGTCCTCGAATCCCAGGAACGCGTACAGGGCGAGAAACGCCCCGGGAAGCAGCCCGGCCGCCGTGAACGGATGGGGCTCCGCCGGCGTTCCCGCGAATACCTCGATCCAGCGGCCCGGCTCCAACGCCGCAGGAACGATGATCAGCAGCAAACCCGCGGTCTCGATGAGCGTGAATGCACCGGCAATCAGCAAGGATTCGCGGACCCCCCACACGGACACCGCCGCCAGGCTCGCCACGGCCAGCAGAATTATCACCGGCGCCGGGGCCTGCCAGAAGACCTGGATGTAACCGGTGGAGCCCTTGACGATGGCCGCCGCCGACAGCATCCCCGCGCAGGCAATCAGTACGCCCACGCCCAGCGACAGCAGCGGAACCCCGAAAGCCCGCTCCACGTATACCACCTCTCCACCGGCGTCCGGGCAGCGTGCCGCGAGCTCCGAGTAGGACAGGCCGGAGAAAGCCGCGACAACGGCGGCGACCAGGAAGGATATCGGTGCGAAGTAGCCGGCTTCACCGGCGACCTTGCCGACCAGCACGTAGATCCCGGCGCCGAGGATATTCCCGAGACCGAACGTGACGAGCAGCGCGACGCCGAGATTGCGTCTCAGGGGTACGGCCGGCTGCGTCTGCAGGGCTGAAGTCAAGCTTCCGACGTGTCCTTTCGCAGACCTCCTGCCGCGCCGGTTGCGTTATCATGGCCGGCGTTCATGAGCAGGCGCAGCAAAGGTCTTCTGATCACGCTGGCGTTCGTCAGCGTCGCACTCGCGGTCTTATACACCGCCGCACCGGCCATTCTGGCCGCCGTCGCCGAGCATGCCTTGAGCGGCGTCGTGAAGGTACGCAAGCTCGAGATCGGGTCGGTTGGATTGACGCGCATCGATGTCTCGGTCATGGACGTAGACAATAGTCAGATGCACTTTGATGCGCAAGACGCAACCATACGGTTCAAGCCGTGGCCGTTCACGGTGCGGGGGGTCGACATCAACCGCGCCCGGCTGACTCTCGCGAGCACCGCTTCGAATCAAGCCGGGTCCGTCGCCCTGCCCGCGTCGTTCCCGGTACCGCCGCCGTTTCCGCTGCGGATCGATCGCCTCGCGATACGGGCAAGCACGCCCTGGGGCCCGGTGGATGTTCCGGTATCGATCAAATCCAGTCCCGGGTCCGCCGGCGGGCTGGAGGCCGAGGTTCACGGCCCCGACTTCCTGGCCAGCGTCGGTAATCCCGCAAAGAACCGGCAAACGCTGCGCATACAGGACGGCAGCGGCACACCCTTGTTGCTGGTCGGCGCCTCCGTCAATGGCCACTACCCCGCCGATTTCGAGGGGCGGTTCGATCCCAGGGCGGCGGCAGAATGGATTCGCCAGAGTCCCCTGATTCCGAGCGGGGTGAAGGCTTCCTTCGCGCCGTTCCGCGTCGGGGGAGACGAGGTCCGGTTCCGCGGTACGCTGGATCGAAATCTGGACTTTTCCGCGAAACTGCAGGGCAGCGTGGCCGTGAGTGACCAGCGAGCGGTGTCCGAGCGGTTGTTCGACAAGGTCGAGCTGCGGGATCTGTCGAACTACACCGTCACACATTCGGGGCCCTCGTGGTCCGGCTCCGGAAAGGCCGGGCTCAGCCTGGACCTCAATGCCGGGACCACGCTCACGGGGCATGATCCGACCTGGCATTGGGACGGCGGCGGCATCGCTGCCGGCTTGACGGCACCCCGGCTCGAGCAGCTCGGACTCGGAGCAGACGCGGTGAACGTCACCACCACGAGCTTGTCCGCCAGCGCAGGGCAAGGCCGGATTCACGTCGGGGGCTTTCAGACATCGGCCTGGCCGCGCGACCTGCCACATTACGATGTCGACGGAAGCTGGTCCTTCGGCGGAGGTGCATTCAAAGCGGGAGGCACCGGCAAGGCGCCATCGCTGCCCGACGTGGGTTGGACTTTGCAATCCGCGGGTGGTCAGGGCTCGGTGGATGTCAGCGTCCACGACCCGGCGACCGCCCTCCTGGCCGCGCTGAAGAAGTACTCCGGCATCGGGGGCGATCTGAAGATCAAGTCCGGAGAGGTGGATGGACGCTACCACTTTCAGTGGACCTCCACCGGCGAGAAAACCAGCCTTGCCGCCACCGCCGAGCCGGTGGACGCCGATTTCGACAAGATGCAGGTCCGCGGCCTGAAGATCCAGGTAGCGAACCAGGGAAACAGCATCGACCGCCTGGTTGCCTCCGTGTCCGCGCCGACGATGACGCTCGGCGCGGGCGTGACCGCCGAGCAGGTAGAGCTGAAGCTGCGCCTTGCCTACCCGGTGGTACACCTGGATAAGGCACAGCTTCATCTCCTTGGCGGCAAGATCTCTCTTCGACCGTCCTCGATCGACCTGGACAAGGATAAGTCGGTGCTGGTAGCCGACGTGGACGGCGTGTCGCTGGGCAAGATCATCAGTCTCTTCGGCCTGAAGTCCACGCAGCTCAGCGGCAAAGTGTCTGGACCGGTGCGCGTGGTGTACAGCAAACAAGGGGGCCTGGAGATCAACCAGGGAGACCTGCACAATATCGAGCCCGGGGTCCTGAAGTTCAGTATGAGCGAAGACTCCGAGGCGGCATCCAAGTTCAGCAATGTGGCGCTTCAGGCGCTGCGGGACTTCCAGTACAAGGAGCTCAAGGCCTCCCTGGTCTACAAGCCGGACGGCGAATACCGCATTACTGCAAGAATAGTGGGCAGCAATCCGAATGTCCTCGGCGGCCATCCGATCGCCTTGAATCCCACCATAACGGGGCGCTTGCCGGCCGTCTTCAGGGCGTTCTTCATCACCGGGGACTTCGACCGCGCGATCATCGAGACCCTCCAGAAGGAGGAAAGCGCGTCAACCCCCGGAAAGACGCCTACGTTGAAGGGTCAATAGTGGGTTTTCGCGAGCGTGCCCGGAGATTGGGCGGATATCGCCGCGAAAAAAGAACTAGAATTACGATTGTCTGTACAATCGAGTTGATACGAATGAAATCGCAACTATGCGGAACTGCCCTGACTGCAATGGGCCTGAGCGGAATCTGCCTGATAACGGCGCTTTGGATGGCGGGCTGCTCTCCAACGGTCAAGATGGAGGCCCCGGACAAGCCCATAGAAATCAATATGAACGTCAAGATCGAGCACGAGATCCGCGTCAAGGTTGAAAAGGATATCGACCAGATGCTCAAGCAGAACAAAGATTTGTTTTAGGCGCACAAGCGCGGAGCGAAGCGTATGTCCACCGAGAAGCTGACCAAATCTCTCAAGTACTCCCTCTTGCTGGGGATCCTGATCGTGTTCCCGATGACGGGCGTCCACGCCGCCAGTCTGGCGCAGGCGAAGACCGAGGGCATGGTCTGCGAGATGCCCACCGGCTACCTCGCCCCGACCAGCAAGGCCACGGCGGAGGTGAAGCAGATGGTGAACGAGATCAACAAGAAGAGACAGGCCGAGTACGCCCGCATCGCGACCCAGCACAAGGTCACGCCGGAACAGGTAGGCAAGCTCACGGCGCAGAAGCTGCAGCCCAAGTGCCCGTGACGGTGCCGGGCACACCGCCGCACGGCGCCCGTCGACGCAGCTCGACTCGACACCGGTCTATTTTCGGGGAATCCCGATAACCCTGCCGGCGTACCTCGGCTCCGGCAGGCGCCCGTGGCTCGCCATCATCCTCTCGAACCGCCCCATGCTTTCCCCGGAAAAGGGAGCCGATCTCCTGGTGCGCATGTCGATGTGAATTCCGATCTGCTCCATGGCCGCCACCATGCGATCCTCCACCGCGTGGAACATCTCGAAATACGCATGGAACCGCTTCTCGTCATAGTCGAGAAGCCGCCCCGTCACCTGCAGCGGGTCCCCCTCGACCACTTCGCTCAGATAGCTGATGTGAAGCTCCAGAGTGAACGCCGAACAGTGGGTCTCCTCCATCTGGGCGGGGCCGATACCGAGACGATTGAACATATCGTCGACGCAGTGATCGAAGGCTGATACGTAGTGGGCGACGTTCATGTGTCCGTTGAAATCGATCCACTCGGCCGGGACGATCTGAGCGGCAAATTTCAGGGGGGCTTCAAACTCATTCTGCATAAGGACCAATCCACACGTCGCGCGGCCGGATTTTCTCAAAGCACTGCTTTGATATCCAGCGCGGGGCGCAGATGGCGGCGGGTCGACAAGCAGGGAGCTTGCCGACCTTCTCATCGGGCTGGTCGGCCCGGCAGGGAGCCGGGCAGGCTCCCGTCCGCGCCTCGTACGGTGTGCTTGTGATTCTGTTATTGTGCACCGGCCGGCCGGTATAATCGTCCGGCTGGGCGATCTCCCGCCCAAAGCCCGGCCAGCCGGCCGTGGCGGGCGCTGGACCACCGCCGGGTCATCCATCAACTCCCGCAGGAGGAACTATCCTATGGCATTGCGTATTGGTGACGAGGTCCCTAATTTCACCGCCGAAACGACGGAAGGGACCATCAAATTTCACGACTGGATCGGGGACGGATGGGCAATCCTGTTTTCCCACCCCAAGGATTTCACTCCCGTGTGCACCACTGAGCTTGGCTACATGGCGGGTCTGAAGCCCGAGTTCGACAAGCGTAACACCAAGATCATCGGTCTCAGCGTGGATTCGGTCGAGGACCACAAGAGATGGGAGAAGGACATCGAGGAAACTCAGGGGCACGCCGTGAACTACCCTATGATCGGTGATACCAGCCTCGAAGTAGCCAAACTCTTCGACATGATCCATCCCAACGCCAGCGGCGACCCCAAGACGCGTACGGCGGCGGACAACCAGACCATACGTTCGGTCTTCGTCATCGGGCCGGACAAGAAAGTGAAGGCAATGGTGGTGTATCCGATGAGCACGGGACGCAACTTCGATGAGATTCTGCGCTTGCTCGATTCGTGCCAGCTCACCGCCAAGCACAAGGTCGCGACACCGGTGAACTGGAAGAACGGCGAGGACGTCATCATCGTTCCTTCGGTCTCGGATGAAGACGCCAAACAGAAGTTTCCGGGCGGCTGGAAATCGCCGAAACCGTACCTTCGAATCGTGCCTCAACCGAAGTAACGGGTGAGACGACCGGCCTGATTGAAGAAGGCGCCGTGGGCGCCTTCTTCAGCTTCGGGTTGGCGGCCAGGCGTGCCGCGCGGCCACCGTTTTCGGAGCCGCTATCGCAGCAATCGAGCCACGTACAGGAGTACTACCGAGCCAATCGTTGCGGAAACGACCTGGCCCAGCAGATTGGTCGCCGAGAAGCCTACGACGCCCAGCAGAAATCCCCCTATGAAGGCCCCTATGATGCCGACGAGAATGTTCGCCGGCAGGCCCAGTCCCCGCCCCTTTATGATCTGCCCCGCCAGCCAGCCGGCGATGCCGCCGATGATAATGAAAACGATCAAACCCGTCGCACTCACAACCCGACTCCAGTACTTGGAGAGGCCCTGGTCCGATCAGGGCTTCCGTGGATTTTTCGTCTGATTCTGTTCTTCTACCACTCGCCGACATTCTCCATCGACGCCCAGGGCTCCCGCGGCGGCAGACTATCGCCTTTCTGCAGCAGCTCGATGGAGATCCGGTCCGGGGACCGGATGAACGCCATGTGACCGTCGCGGGGTGGCCGGTTGATCGTGACTCCGGCATCCATCAAGTGCCGGCAAGTCTCGTATATATCGTCCACCTCGTAGGCGACATGGCCGAAATTGCGCCCCCCGGACAGCTTCTCGGGGTCGTAGTTGTACGTCAGCTCGATCTGCGCCGACTCGTTACCGGGCACCGCCAGCATGACCAGCGTGTAACGCCCTTCGGGATTATCGTAGCGGCGCAGCTCCCGCAACCCCAGCTTGTTGCAATAGAAGTCCAAAGACTCCTCGAGGTTGGAGACCCTCACCATGGTGTGCAGATATTTCATAATTGCACCGATCTTTTTCGATTTGAATTGGAGCGCCCCGGCGGGTGAACTTCGCGGACGGGGCACGATCCGCCCGGCGAAGCGGACGGGAAGCCCGGATGAAAGGACGGCCGCCGTCACGGCCGGTCAGTCTCCGCCGAGGACCTCCTTGGTCTTCTGCCTGGCCTTCTCATAACCCTTCTTGACGGCGTCACCGGCCTTGTCGGCGGTTTCCTTGGTCGCGTCCCACGCCCGCTCCGATTTCTGCTTCGTCCAGTCGACGGCCGCGCCCGTGCCCTGTTTGGTGGCATCCCAGGCCTGACCTGCCTTCTCGGAAGTGTAGTCGGCCCCGTTGGACACACCTTTCTTAGTGGCTTCCCAAGCGCTTCCCGATGCCTCCTTGGCCTTCTCTATGGCCTCGGTCGCGGGACCGGGCCGATCGTTTCCACGCTGCCGGTTCCCGGCTTGGTCCACCTGGCTGGAACTCGGTTGAGCTTCCACCACCTCCGGCTTCACGGGCGCGTCGCTGTCCGCGGCGTAAGTCGCGAGCGGCAGGTATGTTGCCGCGACTGCCGCTGCAAACAGGGCCGACCACAGTCGGCCCGTGCCGTCGCGCATCCGTTGGGTCGAATCAGTCTGCCTCATAGCACTGCGAGCATCGTATCCGCGTCGCTGACCTCGAATTTTCCGGGCTCCTCGACATTCAAATGAGTGACCACACCGTCGTCGACCACCATGGCGTAGCGCTGGGAGCGCTGTCCCAGGCCACGGGCGCCGAGATCCAGCTCCAGGCCGACGGCTCTGGTGAAGTCGCCGCTTCCGTCCGCGAGCATGAGGATCCTGTCGGCGTTCTGCTGCTGTCCCCAGGCGTTCATGACGAATGCGTCGTTAACGGACAGGCATACAATTTGGTCAACGCCCTTCGCCAGCAGCTCGTCGGCTTTGACGACGTATCCGGGGAGATGCGCCTGGGAGCAGGTAGGTGTGAACGCCCCGGGAACGGCGAACAGCACGGTCTTCTTGCCGGCGAATAACTCGCCCGACGAGACCTTCTCCGGGCCCTTCTCTCCCATTCGGTACAAATCAACGTTCGGTAGCTTATCCCCGACAGCGATAGTCATGGACGGATCTCCTGTATTGTAAGTTGCGCGGTGGATTGCGCGGCCGCTGGCGCGATCGAAGGTCCGCCCGACACTTGAAAATCCGGCGGGACGGACCCAGACAGACGGTGAATGTAACAGAGGCTGGCCGCGCGATACAGGCCCCGGCCCCGGGCTCGAGGACGCCCCGTTTCC
Organism: Arenicellales bacterium; assembly: GCA_049583715.1. Classification (GTDB taxonomy): domain Bacteria; phylum Pseudomonadota; class Gammaproteobacteria; order Arenicellales; family JAANXG01; genus JAANXG01. The sequence goes on from JBAUWJ010000215.1 coordinate 56,828, forward strand.
GGCGGCCGGTGGCCGTTCCATGCTGAACCTAAGGTTCTGATTATCATAGGTTTTCTGGTCAAGGGCCCAAAGCTGAAGTCTTTAATTGCGTCCTCTGCGCCTTTATAGTACAAATGCGCGCTTAATTTTTTCAACCGGCAGTCGGGAGTCGTTAGATGGCCGCAACTTCAAAGAAGGCCAAGAAGAAGACGAGCAAGAAGGTGAGCGCCGCAAAGAGCGCCGTGAAAAAGACCGTTCGCAAGAAGACTGCGAAAAAGGCAGCCGGCAAGACATCGACCACGAAGAAGAAGACAAGCTCGAAGAAGAAGGCCGCGGCCGCAAAATCCGGCGGCGGCTCGAGCAGGGCGAGCCCCAGGAAAAAAGCGACCGCCGGTGCGAAGCCGCGGGCACGAGGGCGAAGCAGCGAGCCACGCCTTCAGACCGCTCACTCGGTCATTCCCGGTATCGCCCCTTACAAGCCGGGGAAGGGCGAAGAGTACATGAACGAGGTGCAGCGGGACCATTTCCGGGAGATACTCCAGGCCTGGCGCAGCCAGCTCGTCTCCGATATCACGCGCACCATCAATTCCATGCAGGACGAGTCGATCAACCACCCCGACCCCACGGACCGCGCCACCCAGGAGACGGACATATCGCTGGAGCTGCGCAGCCGGGACCGGGAGCGGAAGCTGATCAAGAAGATCGACGAGACGATACAGCGCATCGATGAAGACGACTACGGTTACTGCAACAACTGCGGTGTGGAGATAGGGATTGCGAGACTGGAGGCCCGCCCCACCGCCACCTTGTGCATCGACTGCAAGACCCTCGACGAAATCCGCGAGCGCCAGATGGTTTAGCCCGCATTTCTCACCGGGCGGACATCGATGAATCAGCAATGCTTGATATATCAAGCCCTTGCATGCATTGTCGGGCGGCGGAGCGAATAACAGTATGTCCTATCCGGTTTTTGGAACAATCTGGCTGTGCATCTTGAACGATCCCCCTTGAGCCATAGCTACGGCTATGGCTCGGCGGACGATCGTTC
>JBAUWJ010000216.1:0-5511 GCA_049583715.1 Arenicellales bacterium
CGCCGGGTCCGCGCAAGCGCAGGCGACCATCGAACGCTTCCACGACGGGCTGCTCGCGGTCATGAAGCAGGGGGATACCCTGGGGTTCCCGGGCCGGGTCGCCAGGCTCGAGCCTCTCGTCAAGGAAACGTTCTCCCTGGAATTCATGACCCGCTTGATCGTCGGCGAGAAGTGGCAATCCCTCGGCGAGGACCGCAAGGACGCTGTCCTTTCAGCCTTCACCGACTGGGTGGTGGCGACCTACGCCAATCGCTTTTCGAGCTTCGACGGCGAGCAGTTCAAGATCGAGGGTGTCAGCGACGGCGGCAGGGGAACGGTCGTCGTCAACACCGAGATCGTGCCGAGTGATGATTCTCCCGTCAGTCTCGGTTACCGGATGCTGGACGGCAAGGTGATCGATATCTATCTCAACGGCTCGGTGAGTCAGCTCGCCACCTGGCGCTCGGAGTTTTCATCCATCATCGACAAGGATGGGATAGACGGCTTGATCGACAAGCTCAATCAGCGGACGAAGAAGCTCGCGACCGGGACGTCGTAGCCGAGGACGGCGGCTCGCCCAGCAGGGCGGGCAGGAACACGAAGGTCGAGAGGAGGGTCAACCCCAGCGCAACGGTCAGCAGCACGCCGAGGCTGGACGTGCCCGGATGGGTGGATATGGCGAGGCTGCCGAAGGACGCCAGGGTGGTCAGGGCGCTGAACAGGACGGCGCGGGCGACCGGCGCTGCGAGCAGGCGAGCCTCGCCGGCCCGCCAGGCGTGAACCAGATAGATGGGGAAGGTCACGCCGACGCCCAGCAGCAGCGGCAGGCCGATGATGTTGGCAAAATTGAGGGGCAGGCCGATGAGACCGAGCATGCCGAGCGTCCAGACGATGGAGAGGCCGAGCGGCACCAGCACCCGCAGCACGTCCCCCGTGCGGCGCATCGCAAGGGCGAGCAGCACGGTGATGCTGAAGAGCGCGAACCCCGCCGCCGTGGTGAAGGCATTGATGATCAAGCGGCTCGACTCATAGATGCTGATCGGGGCGCCGGAGGCGTCCGGGGCTTCGGCGCGCACGGCATCCACGAACGCCACCAGCTCCTGGCGCGTCGGGCTCGCGAACTTGGGATAGATCTCGATGCGGTACCGGCCGCCCGGGGCGATCCAACTGCGCCTGAGGTCCTTCGGCAGGTCGCCGATGCCGACCTGTCGGGCGTCGAGACCCTGCACCAGCAGCTTGCATTCGTCGGTGAAGCCGCCGGTGATCTCGCTCGAGATCCTGCTCGTCAAACGGGAATCGCCCCCGGCCTCTAGCCGTGTGAGCTCGTCGCGGAGCGCCAAAGCCGTCTCCTTCAGGGGCGAGGCGGCGCGCGGCGAGGCCAGGTAAGTCGAGATCGATCCGCCGGCATCCTTCATCGCCTCCCGCACGTCGGCGGCGGTTGGTGTCGCGGCGCCCTCTCCGCAGGAAAGAGCCGGTCCCAGCAGGAAGGCGAGATTTTGCAGGATCGAGAGCTTGCGCGCCTGGTGCTCCGGCACCAGGTCCAGGGCGGTGACCGTGGCTCGCACCTGGGGCAGGGCGCTCAGGCGGTCCGCCTCGGTCCTGGCGGCCTGCGGCGAATCCGCGACGGCGCTCAGGGTGTAGGGCGTGTTCCAGGGGTCCTTCATCAGGTCGGTGAGAGTCCGCATGCCTTCGGAGTTCGGGTTCTTCAGATGCAGCGGATCAAAATCGAAGCGCAGCCGAGCGACGCCGGCAAGCGCCACCAGGGTGGCCGCTCCGATGACGATCAGTACCACGCGTCTGTGCCGGATCAGCCCGTCATTGAACGGTGCGAGACGGTGGTAACCCACGGGCGCGGACTCCGCGTGGGGCGTCGCGATGGAGAGAATCGCGGGCAGCAGCGTCAGGGTCAGGACGAGGGCGATGATGATGCCGCCGCCGGCGATGATGCCCAGCTCGGCCACGCCCCGGTACTGCGTCGGCAGAAAAGAGAAGAAGCCGACACAGGTTGCGATCGCCGCCACCAGCAGTGGATGGCTGAGCGCACGCGCCGTGGCATCGATCGCCGGCCGCGGCGCGCCCAGGCGGTAGCGTTCCTCGCGCAGGCGCATGCAGAACTGAATGCCGAAGTCGATGCCGATGCCGATGAACATCACGGTGAAGGCGATGGAGATGAGGTTCAGCTCTCCCACCGCCAGCGCCGCCCACCCCAGGGTCGCGATCAGTCCCATCGCCAGGGTGACGAGCGCCGCGAGAATGAGGGTCAGTGACCTCAAGGCAAGGATCAGCAGGATCACCACCAGAGTGACGGCCACGACGCCGGCGAGCTCGGCGCCCTGGCGCACGGTGGCGAATTCCTCGTCGCTCAGCACCACCGAGCCCGTCAGGCGCAGGCGATAGCCGTTGCCGGGGGTCAGTCCCAGCCGGGACGCCGCCGAGCGAATGAAGTGGGTGGCGGCTTCGCCGGGCATGAGCTCTTTGGTGTCGAGCGTCGGCCGCACCAGGACGAGCGACCTCGGAGCGCTGTCGAGCCCCGGCTGGCCCGCGAACAGCGAGGCCCACTCGATGTTCGCTTTCTCACCGCTAAGACCGCGTTTCAGCGCGGACGATATCTGGTCCAGGAACGGCTTGACGGTCCCGACGTCCTCGCCGCTCGAAGCGCCTTTGAAGATCAGGTTGACGACCTCCATCACGCCGGTCAGGCCGGGTTTCGCGCTGAGGGCGCCGAGCAGGGGCTGAGCGGTGCTCAGCGTGTTGGAGAGCTGCTCGAGCTCACTCGTCGACAGGTACAGAAGTCCGTTGCGCCGGAAGAAGGGTCCGCCCGAAGGCTGTTGTATGGCGGGGAAGAGGTCGCGCCGCCGGGACAGGGCGGCGACCAGCTCGTCGGCCCCGTTCTCGGCCTTGGCGAGGGTCGCGGCGTCGATGACGATCAGGATCTGGTCGGTCTGATCAGGAAAGAGGCGATCGAAGCGGTCTTCGTTGAGAAGATAGGGGATGTCGCTGGCGAAGAGTGCGTTGGTGTCCGTGTCGATGGACAGCGTGCGGGCTGCGTAAACGGCCGACATCGCGCAGATCGCGAGGATGATGACAATCGTCCACCCCGGCCGTCTGGTGCCGAGGCGCACTCCCGCCAATGCGACGGCGAACACGTTTCCGGGGCGGGGCACGACCGGTCGCCGGCATCAATACCCGTCGTCAGCGGACCAGTATTCCTGCCACCTCGGGTCGTGGGCGGACCCCGCTCGTATGAAGCGAATGTCGGTCGATACCCGCATCAGGTCGGTCGAGGTATCGAGAGACGCATGGACGATGGAGGGTGTGTGGGCGACCACGTCCCCCGCCCGGTAATCCGCGATCAGCCAGCGCCTGTCCGTCACTTCCGACATCCATTTGAGGTCGTGTGTGATGGGGCGCTTGTCGTCCGGCCGGTTGGTCGGTGCGTCGAGGGCGGCAATCTCGTCGACCGGGATGTCGCGATGCGAGCGATCGAGATAGACCAGGCCGCCGGCCTCGGCCGGACAGTCGCCGAGCGGAATCCACAAAGTGACCACGTCGTCCGTTCCGCCTGCAATGTAGGCACCGTCGATGTGGGCGCGCGACGCCGCCTTGCGCCCTCTGAAGAAGTGGCGCAGTGGCGTGCGCCGGATGCGTTCGGCGGGTCCTCCGAGCAGGGTCTCGGCGATACTGGCGAGCACCGGCTGATCGGCGAACGCGTTGAAGGTGTCCCCGCGCACGAACTCGTAGGCCGGATGGCCGGCGAGACCGTGGTCGGGCAACTCCCGCGGCAGCCGGCCGGAGAACTCGCCGCGGCGGCAGTCGCCGTCTCTCACGAACTCCCGTGGAAACATGGCCAGGTAAGCTTGCCGCAGGTCGAGGACGGCATCGCGCGGGAGAGCGCCTCGCAGGAAGACGTAGCCGTCGTCCTCATACCGGCGGCCGGCGACGCCGCTCCCCAGATCGTCCAGGGACGAGGAGGTGAGTGACCCGACATAGTGCCGGTTATCCGGGAGACGCACACCGTTGGAGCTCAGCTTCCGAGCCGTCATGGTGCGCTACGCCGGCTTGCAGATGTCGGCGAATCCACCGACACGCAGCTTTCGTTCGACCAGACGGGTCCGCACCCTGCCGCTGACCAGCGCGTGGAATTCACCTTCGTTATCATAGCCAGACATGCTGTTGGTTATTGCGCCGGGGCGACGCGTGGCTGGATGGCAGTAGATCTCTACCACTCCCTCCGGCAGAGTGTCAATCACCTGCAACAAGGTCGCTTCATTCATTCGTCCCGTTTCAGTCAGACCGAAGAGCCATTGATTGTGGGGAATTCCCCTTCGCTTCAAGCGGTGCTCCATTACCTTGAGCCAGGGCGCCATGACGCCGCGCTCCAGCACGGCTCGGATGCGCACGGACGAAACACCGCGCAAGGACGCCGACCAGGGCTCCCGCGGTAGTCGGACCGCAGCCGGGTGTGACGCGTTCAGTCCGGCTGGGTTCAATTCTGCCAGAATTGCCGACAGGACGGTGGGATGAAGATGCATGTGGTTGTGTGCGTTGACGTGATCCAGGGCCAGTCCCGTCTCCCGAAAAGCGGCGAACTGCGCCGCCACCTCGCGCCGGAGCTGGCGCCTCGCGGCGGGCGAGAAGAACCATTTCAACCCGGCGCGCGCCAGATTGTCGGGAAACCGGCCATCGCGGCCAAGCAGTGCGGGCACTTCCGAGGGTGGCAGAACGGGCTCACCCTGGACGAGCACGACATGCAGCCCGACCTTGAGGTCCGGCATCCTGCGTGCCCGGGCGATGGCGTCGTCCGCGGCCGGAGCACCGACCATCAGGCTTGCCGACGTCAGGATACCGTCACGGTGAGCCCGTTCGACGGCCTCGTTGATTGCCTCGCTGAGACCGAAATCATCCGCGGTGATGATGACCGACCGCATGTCTGCCTTGCGATTCAAGAGGAACTCTCACCCCGTCTTTTGATTTATTGGTATGCATTGCCGTCGAGCTAACGGCTTTGAGCAAGTATAGGTGACGATTTCGCAGGTCGTCCTCGATTCGTGATCGTATCGTGGCGCGAGCGGGCGATGTGCGAAGGGGTGGGGTCGGGAGGCAGCCGCCAGGGGATCGACGAGCTCATTCGATTGAGGAACATTAACGCGCGGGCGCACCTTCAGCCACGACGAGAGCTCGCGGATCGGGCGAGCGGATGGCCGCCGCGTTTTCTCCAACGGTGGATTCCTTCCCGGCGGCGGGGCGTTGTTCCCGCTGGAACCAGGCTTCCGGGTCCTTGCGCGCCTTTTGCGGAACTCGACCGGAACACGTAGGGCCGAAGATTTCATGTGCTCGTCCGGTTCCTGCTGATTCTCCCTGCTCATTCCGGCAGTATCGGTTCACACGGGATGCTTTGCAGGGCGACTGCGAGACATTTCGAGGACTACCGGAGGGGGATCGCGAACCGGCTCCCTCTCCTCCGGAAAGCGTTCAAACGCTCCTTAGACGGTTGGGGTGAGGAGGCGATGTTCGACACCCTCACCCTATCCC
>JBAUWJ010000217.1:0-5152 GCA_049583715.1 Arenicellales bacterium
ATTCCGACTCGAGAAATAGTCGGAATGAATTCCGACCCACAGGACGCAGGAGACCTTGAACCATGACCCCGATCGTTGAATGCCGGAAGATTACCAAGCAGTACCACCAGGGCGAGACAACGGTCGACGCGCTGCGCGGCGTGGACCTCGTCTTCAACAAGGGCGAGTTCGTCTCTATCTCGGGGCCGTCCGGGTCCGGCAAGAGCACGCTGCTGCACATCATCGGCAGCCTGGAGCGGCCGACCTCCGGCGAGGTGGTCCTCGACGGCATGCCGCTCACGAAGGAGTCCAGGCGCGAGCTGGCTGACCTCCGCCTCAACCAAATCGGTTTCGTGTTCCAGGCCTACAACCTCATTCCCGTGCTGTCCGCGGCCGAGAACGTCGAGTTCATCCTGCAGCTCCAGGGCGTGGATGCGAAGACGCGGCGGGCGAGATCCACTGAGCTGTTGCGCGAGGTCGGCCTCGAAGGGCTGTCGAATCGCCGGCCGGGCCAGCTCTCGGGCGGCCAGCAGCAGCGCGTGGCGGTGGCCCGCGCGCTGGCGAGCAACCCGGCGATCGTCCTGGCGGACGAGCCCACCGCCAACCTCGATTCGAAGAACTCCGACGAGCTGCTGGCCATGATGTCGAAGCTCAACGAGGAGTCCGGCGTGACCTTCATTGTCGCCACCCACGATCCCCGGGTCATCTCCCACACGCGCCGGCACATCGTGCTCACCGACGGACGCATAGAGACCGACGAGGCCAGGGCCGCCTGATGCGTCCAGCCGCCGTGCTGGTCGCCCTGCTCATCGCGGTGCCGGCGCACGCCGCCGACGTCGGCGGGCGGATCAAGCTGGACACCATCGGCTACCAGGCCCGCGGCGGCTCGATCGATGCGGCCCTCGGTCATCGGGCCGCGGGGGAGCTCGCAGCCGAGGCCCGTGTCAACATCAAGGAGTCTCGCGGCCCGTTGAAATTCGACGCCGCCTGGGTGCTGAACGCTCGCCATGGCAGTGCCGTGGAACGAGACCGCGCCATCGCGGGGAGCTATCCGTCGCTGGCGGCTACCGGCGTCGACGACAGCTTTCTGGATCTCGACGATACGCTCGTCGACGGCGGCGCCACGCAGGTTTCGCAGCGATTGGACCGCTTGAGCATCGCCTACTTGCGAGGCGCGTTCGTCACCCGCATCGGGCGACAGGCGCTCACCTGGGGCAGCGGCCTGGTGTTCCATCCCATGGACCTGGTCAATCCCTTCCAGCCGGTGGCGACGGACACGGCTTACAAGCGCGGCACCGACATGGCCTACGCCCAGTGGCTGCTCGCCGACGGCTCCGACATCCAGTTCGCCGCCGTCCCGCACCGGCACGACGGCGATACTTATCCGGATGCCGGCGAGGGCACCTACGCCGTCTTCGCCGATATTGCCGGCGGGTCGGTGCAGTGGAGCCTGCTGCTGGCCCGGGACCGGGCGGATACCGTGCTCGGCGCGGGTGCCAGCGGCGCTCTGGGGGGCGCTGTCTGGAACGCCGAGGTGGTACCGACCTCGACGAACGCGGACGGCACCAGGACCTCGGCGCTGGCCAATCTGTCCTACGCCACCACGGTGTTCGAGCGCAACGCAACCTTGTTCGCGGAGCTGTATCACAACGGCTTCGGCGAAACGGGCAGTGACTACACGGCCGCGGACCTGAACGCGGACCTCTCGGCACGCCTGGCGCGGGGCCAGGTCTTCGTCACCGGGCGGGACTACCTCTCCCTGGGGGCCACCTGGGAATGGACGCCCTTGCTCCAGCTCATGCCGACGCTGATCCTGAACCTCGACGACGGCAGTATGCTGATCGACATGCAGCTCAGCCGTTCCCTCGGCGACAACACAGCTCTCAAGGCGGGGCTGCGCCTGTCTGCCGGACGGCGGGGATCGGAATTCACGGGACTTCGGACTGAGCCCGGCGGCGCCCTCTATCTGTCCGACCCCGCCTCGGCGTTCGTTCGCCTCGAGTATTACTTCTGAGTGAACGCGAAGGCTGATCAGGCCTCACAGATCAAGGGTTCGTGAGCCCCGGAATGCCGGGCTCGGATGGTGTTGCGGCCTTCGCGCTTGGCCCGATACAAGGCGGCATCCGCATGCTCGACGACGTCGTCGAATCGACCATCCGTCGCCTCCACTTGTGCGAGCCCCATGCTCACCCGCAGACCACGACACGCGGCGGGTGCATCGTCGTGGGGTCCGGCGATGATCTCCTGGAGCCGCCTGGCGGTTCGCCATGCCTCGTCGAGCCGCGTTCCCGGCAACAGGATGAGGAACTCGTCCCCACCGTAGCGGCCGGCAAGGTCCCCGGTGCGCAACACCCCGTTCAGCAGGCCGGAAAACCACATCAAGGCGAGATCGCCACACTGGATTCTCCCGCCTGGAAACCGCGGCCGCCTGCGGTATTGAACTGCCGGGGCCTGCCGGGTCTTCGTTCGCCTTCCGTATCCGGCCGCCCGTCACACCCTGATGTCGCACCAGTAAAGCGGATGATCCGAAGCGCCGGAGTCTATGACACCCGCGTCCGTCACCTCCAGGCCGCGGTACAGTATCCAGTCGATGCGGCTCGGGTTGTCGTTCTCGAGCGCCTCACCCAGGGCGTCCCTCACTCCCGGGCGCGCCAGGCACTTGCGCATCGCCGGGTCGTCGCGGGTCATGTTGAAGTCGCCCATCAACACCGCGGGGGAACGCTGGAGGAACTCCTGCAGGACCTTGTCGAGCTGCACCTCGCGGCCGTCCCCCCGGTTCAGATGGGTGAACATGACCCACAGGGGCTGCCGCAGCCGGAGCTGGGCGATGGTCAGGTTCCTGAAGTGAAATCCCCGGTCGCCCTGCTCCGTCAGGGGCACCCGGGTCCAGACGCCGACCGGATAGCGCGTCAACAAGGCGTTGCTGCGGTGGCGGCGAAACCAGCGGCTGCGGACCGGCGCGTTGAGGGTCGCGACCCCCAGCCTCGCCGCCAGGCGCGTGAGCTGCCGCGGCGCCCGCCAGGAGTCGTGGACCTCCTGGAGGACCGCGATATCGATGCCTTGAAGGTCCTCGGCCTGGCGCAGCAGGTCCCGCCGCCCGTCCCGGCCTTTGCCGCCGTGTATATTGAAAGTGCCGATGCGCACCTTCGCCGACGGAGCCGCCCCCGGGGATGTCAGCCAGGAATCATCGGCGCCGTAACCGCTCGCGCCCTTCACGGCACGCGGCCAGGCGGCCCACAGGAGCAAACCCAGAAGGATCACGAACAGTAGGAGTACGGCGGTCCAGTGCATGTAAGCAGTATACGAATTCGTCGAACATCTGAGTCTACAATACAAACATGACGTCCTACGTCGTTTTGGAGGGTCTCGACAAGTACTACATGGAAGGCAGCACCCGCCGTAAGGTGCTCTCGGGAGCCGGTGCACGCATAGACAAGGGATCCGTCGTCGCCATTCGTGGACGGAGCGGCTCCGGAAAGACTACCCTGCTGAACCTCATCGCGGGCCTGGACTTGCCGGACCATGGCAGCGTGCGCGTCGGCGGTGAAAGCATCCATGCCATGGACGACCGTGCGCGCACCCTGTTCCGGCGGCGCCACTGCGGCTTCGTGTTCCAGTTCTTCAACCTCGTGCCGACCCTGACCGTGCGGGAGAACATCATGATCGGCCTCGAGCTGAACGCGTTCGATGACGAAACGAAGGAACGCCGAACCCATGAACTCCTGGCGGCGATCGGGCTCGCCGATCGCGGCGACAGCTTCCCCGACCAACTCAGCGGCGGCGAGCAGCAGCGGGTGGCCCTGGCACGGGCGCTGGCCCACGAGCCCGGCCTGCTGCTGGCGGACGAGCCCACCGGCAACCTCGACGCCGCCACGGAGCTGGCGGTTCTCGAGCTCATCGGACGGCTGCCCCGCGAGAAGGGCACCACGGTCGTCATTGCGACCCACAGCGAGCTGGTCGCGGCCCACGCCGACCGGGTGCTGGCCATCGATTCCGGCGTGCTGACGGCTTCATGAGCCTGTTCCTCCGGGCGAACCGGCGCCACCTGCTCCGGCAGCCGCTGCAGGTGGTGCTGGCGGTGACGGGCATCGCCCTGGGCGTGGCGGTGGTGCTGGCAGTGGACCTCGCCAACCACAGCGCCCTGCGCGCGTTCCAGATCGCCGACCGGGCGGTGTCCGGTGACGCCACGGACACCATCGTCCCGGCCTCCTCGGGCATAGACGAGAGCTTCTACCGGACGCTGCGGATCAAGTACGGGTTCCGGCACAGCGCGCCGCAGGTCACGGGCAGTGTCCGCACCAGCGATGGTCGCACCCTGCAGGTGCTCGGCATCGACCCCCTGGCGGCCTCGTCCCTGTCCCGGGCGCGCGGGGCGCCGCGGCTGGATGTGCCGCCGGGCGCTCTCATCGCCGGCGGCGACGCCGTGGTGATGACGCGGGCGACCGCCGAAAGCCTCGGGGTGCAGCAGGGCGACACCTTGCGCATCGACACGGAGGCCGGAGAGCGGGCACTCAGGATCATCCATGTGGTGGAGGGTCAAGGAGTCTGGGCGGCGGGACTGCGGGACGTCCTCGTCATGGATATCTCCACCGCCCAGGTCCTGCTGCACAGGATCGGCACCCTGAGCCGCATCGACCTGAAGCTCGACGCCCGCGAGCGCCGCCGGCTCGAGTCCATACTGCCCGCCTCCCTGGCGCTCCGGCCGAGCCGCGCCCGCAGCCACGTCATGGCGCAGATGACCGGCGCGTTCCAGACGAACCTGACCGCGCTCGGTCTGCTGGCGCTGTTGATCGGCGGGTTCCTGATCTACAACACCCAGACCCTGTTCGTCCTGAACCGGCGCGAAACCCTCGCGCTGTGGCGCACCCTCGGGGTCACGCGGGGCCAGATCATGACCCAGGTGATGCTCGAGGCGGTGTGGCTGGCGGCAGCCGGGGCGCTGCTCGGCTGTCTCGGCGGGGTGGAACTCGCCCGCATCCTGCTGGCGCTCGTCACGCGCACCATCAACGACCTCTACTTCCACCTGGAGCTCGGTCAGGTTTCGGTCGACGCCGGGAGCATCGCCAAAGCCTGCCTGCTCGGGTTCGGCGCCTCGCTGGCCGCGACCGCCGTGCCGGCCCTGGAGGCATCCCGCGTGCGCCCGCGGCTCGCGCTGTCGCGCTCGGAGCTCGAG
>JBAUWJ010000218.1:0-18186 GCA_049583715.1 Arenicellales bacterium
CGCGGTCCGTCCAAAGTCCAGGGAAGCTCTGATTTATCGTCTAAGTTGTCATTGCGAGCGCAGCGAAGCAATCCAGGATGCCTGCCATTGCACGCTTTCTGGATTGCTTCGTCGCGTCGCTCCTCGCAATGACAGCATTAATCAGAGTTTCCCTGGAGATGTGGGTCGGGTCTCAGCCCGACTTGCTTCAAGTCAGAATGAATTCTGACCCGCAGGGGGCCGTCAAACCAGCTTGCGCGGTATGGTCTGGATGAACTCGCGCCTTCGCACCGACTCCTCACTTTCGAAGGCTTCGACCCGGCAGTCGAACTGGAACATGTCGTGAGTGGCGCCCAGGGTGCTTTGGCACTCGACGCGAACCGACCAGTCGCCGCGCTTGAAGCGCATCTGCTGGATGAGCGTCGTCTGCGCCGAGAGGGGATCGTTCTCGAGGATGCGGTAGCGCTTGGTGATCACGTATCCCACCTCGAGGTCGATGTCCTCGATGCGGGCGAGCGTCGCCCCTTCGAGCTCGCCGCCGTCGCTGCGCAGGGTGTAGACCATCTCGCTGGTAGTCAGGTCGATCTCCAACGAGCGCCGCATGGGCCCCCGTCGAAGCTTGGTGTGCGGCGTGCCCGGCGCGGCGTCCGGCGGCTCGAATTCCGGAAGGGAGTCATCCTCGGCACGAAGCGGGCGCACCGGCAGGATCAAGGTGCTGATGTTGGTGCGCACGGTCAGGGTGGCCCAGTCCGGGGACGGCCAGGCGATGGGCCAGTAGCTGGAGGACAGCGCCAGCCGGATGCGGTGGCCCGCCTGGAACACGTGTGCGAGGTCGTTGAGCTGAAGGCGCACGCGGTAGGGCTTGTCCGGCTCGAGGGATTCCGGAAACTCGCGCGAATCGCGCTGGCAGAGATTGAGCAGGCCGTAGCTCACCCGCAGGGATGAGCCGTCCGGCGCCACGTCGCACAACCTCGCCGCGAGCAGCGCCACGGGCAGGTCCGACGAGATCACGAGATCCAGGACCGGCGCGCCGAGCAGCTCCATGTTCTCGCCCAGCGGGTCGCTGTCGAAGACCAGGGACCCGCCGTCGTCGGCCCGCTGGTCCGGGGGCATCTCGCCGTCGACACCGAAGGCGCACCACTCCCCTGCCCTGAGGCCCGTGGTCTGGGGCGAGCAGAAGGACAGCTCCCGGGTCACGGTCACGTCATTGCCGAGATAGCCCACGTCGAGCTGCAGGCTTCGCGGCACGATACGCTCGCTCGGCCAGTCGTCCTCGGCCACCCAGCGGCCGGGCCAGGTCTCGTACTGCGGCTGGGGCTGCACCCATTCCTGCATCCACACCCGGAACATGGGCTCGTCCATGATCCCGGTCTCGCGCTCATTCAGCCACTGATCCCACCAGCGCACCGCTTCCTGCAGGAAACCGATGGACGGGCCCGGGACCGCATCGTGGGGGAAGTTGTGCGCCCAGGGCCCGATCAAGCCCTTGCGCGGGCACGACAGGCTCGCCATGAGCCTCGGCACGGCATTGCTGTAGCCATCCGCCCAGCCGCCGATGGCGTACACCGGTACCTCGATGGCGCCGTAGTCCTCGCATACCGAGCCGTGCTTCCAGTACTCGCTCCGCCAGGGGTGCGACATCCACCGCGACGCGAAGGGCTGCAGCGCGTCCAGGCGTTCCAGCCACATGTCCCGCCAGCGCTCGCCGACCACCTCCGGATCCGGCGGATAAGCAGTGTACATGGTGAGGATGGAACCCCACTGCATGTTCTCGTTGAGCAGACAGCCGCCCATGTAGTGGGCGTCGTCGGCGTAGCGGTCGTCCGTGGAGCACAGCGTAATGATCGCCTTCAAGGCGGGCGGACGCAGCGCCGCCACCTGCAGCGCGTTGAAGCCGCCCCAGGAGATGCCCATCATGCCCACCGGCCCCGCGCACCAGGGCTGGCGGCTGATCCAGTCGATTACCGCCACGGCGTCATCCAGCTCCTGGTGCGAATACTCGTCGTCCAGCACACCGCCCGAATCGCCGGAGCCCCGGACGTCGACCCGCACGCTGGCGTACCCGTGGGCGGCGAAGTAGCGATGGATGGGCTCGTCCCGCGCCCGCATCAGGTCTCGCTTGCGGTAAGGGATGTATTCGAGGATGGCGGGGACGGGATTCGTTGCGGCGTCCACCGGCAGGAACAGCCGGGCGGCGATCTGGACCCCATCCGGCATGGGAATGAATACGTTCTCGACCTCCCTGATGCGTTCGAGCAAGACGGCCTGCATATCGCTCCTACGCGCCGGCTGGCGGCGCCCCGTACCCCGCGGTTGCCGCGGGCCGGCGGCCGCGCCTGGGCAGGAGCTGTTGCGTGGACCAGTAGCTCAGGGCGAGCTGCTCGCGGGCGCTGCGACCGGTGTCCAGGTCGTAGCCGTTGATGATCGCCAGGCGAAAACCGCCCGGCGGCATGGAGTGGGCGGAGGCGGGCCGGTCCTCATGAAAGGTGATCTGGATACTGGTCACCCCGGGCATCTCGAGCAGGGCATCGACCAGAGTCTTCGGCGGATGGTGGTACTTGACGCCGTGGGCTCCGAACAATACGACGCTGTAGCCGGTGCGACGGTCGTCGTCTCGATAGCTCCAGCGCTTGCTCGCATAAAGCTCCACCAGTGCCTCGACCCAACCCCTGCCATAGAGGTCCGGCCACTGGTCCGCAAAGCGCAGGTGCGCCTCGATGATCCTGCCGCCGATGGTCTCGAGGTTCGCCATGCCGGTGTAGCCCGACAGGTTGGCATCTATCCACTGGCCGCAGAAGTGCTCCAGCTCCGGCCGGGGCTCGGCCCACACCACCCAGTGGTCGAACATACCCCCCGGCAACGGCACCCCCGTGGCATGGCGCCACCACACCGCCTTCCCGTCCAGGACGGCCACATCGGTGCTCACGTGCTCTCCGTCGAGTAGCGCCATCCACATATGTCCAGGCCGCTGGCCGTGCTTGTACTCCTTGAGGGTGCGGAACACGCGGCTGCCCGCTCCCATGCCGCGCATGTTGTAGATGGGCTTGGAGAACACGGGAAAGCCGGGCGGATCGATGCCGTGCGGCCCGCATTCGATATTCTGGGACTCGGCGATGTACAGCTTGTTGTAGACCCATTTGTACTGGGCATACCAGAGGTACGCGTCGCCGTCCTCCGTGGGAATCCGGACGCTGTCCGGGCACGGCACGCCCTCGAAATACTGCACTCGCCAGGGATCGGCTTCACAGATCGGCATGGAACCAGGCCTCGATCTCCCAAGGTTGAGCTGTTCAGGGATGATAACAGGCGGGGACGGTACCCCGTTACCGGTGGCACCTAGGCGCCGTCGCCGGGGTTCTCGGAACGCTTCAGGCCTTTCGTCAGCTCGCGGAGCTGCGTCTCGTCCAGGGTTTCCCGCTCCAGCAGCGCTCCCGCGCAGTGGTCGAGCACCTCGCGGTTGCTCTCGAGGATCTTGAACGCCCGCTCGAACACCGTCTTGATGATCTTGCGCACCGAATCGTCTATCCCCTTGCGCGTCGCCTCGCTCAGGTTGTCCGTCGGCGACCCGATTCCCGGCGGGGCATCCAGGAACCTCGGCTGGGTCTGCTCATAGGTGACGTAGCCGAGCTGCTCGTCCATGCCGTAGCGCGTGACCATGCTGCGGGCGATGTCGGTGGCCTTGGCCATGTCGTCCGCGGCGCCGGTGGAGAGGTGACCGAATACCAGCTTCTCCGCCGCACGGCCGCCGAGGAGGACGGCGATCTTGTTCTCCAGCTCGTGACGGGTCATCAGGTAGCGGTCCTCCGTGGGCCGCTGGATGGTGTAACCGAGCGAGCCTATGCCACGTGGAATGATGGAGACTTTGTGAACCTCGTCGCTACCCGGCAGCACCATGCCCACCAGGGCGTGGCCCATCTCGTGATAGGCGACGAACTTGCGCTCGTTCGGATTCAGCAGACGGTTGCGCTTCTCCAGCCCCGCCACGATGCGCTCGATGGCGTTGGTGAAATCATCCAGGGTCACGGAGTCGCCCTTGCGCCGCGTGGCGAACAGCGCGGCCTCGTTGACGAGGTTTGCAAGGTCCGCGCCGCTGAAGCCGGTGGTCAGGGCCGCCACCTGCTCGAGGTCGACACCCGGGGCGAGCTTGGTCTTCCTCGTATGCACCTTCAGAATCGCCAGGCGCCCGATCTTGTCCGGCCGGTCCACGAGAATCTGCCGGTCGAAGCGACCCGCGCGCAACAGCGCCGGGTCGAGGATCTCCGGCCGGTTGGTCGCCGCCAGCAGCACCAGGCCCTCGCTGGTATCGAAGCCGTCCAGCTCCGCGAGGAGCTGGTTCAAGGTCTGCTCGCGCTCGTCATGGCCGCCGATGCCGCCCGCCGCGCTGCGGGAGCGGCCGAGCGAATCCAGCTCGTCGATGAAGATGATCGCGGGCGCCTGCTTGTGGGCCTGCTCGAACAGGTCGCGCACCCGGGCGGCGCCGACGCCGACGAACATCTCGACGAATTCCGAGCCGCTGATGGAGAAGAACGGCACGCCCGCCTGCCCCGCCACGGCCCGCGCCAGCAGGGTCTTGCCGGTACCGGGCGGCCCCACCAGCAGCACCCCTTTGGGTATGCGCGCCCCGAGCTTGCCGTACTGATCCGGGTGCTTGAGAAAGTCGACCACCTCCTGCAGCTCCGCCTTGGCTTCATCGACGCCGGCTACGTCGTCGAAGGTGGTCTTGGTATCCTTCTCGACGTACACCTTGGCTTTGCTCTTGCCGACGGTCATGAAGCCGCCGAGCCCGCCCTGCTTCTCGGCAAGCCTGCGGAACAGGAACATCCACAACCCGAAGAACAACAGCACGGGGAGCACCCAGGACAACAGGTTGCTCAGCCAGGTGTTCTGCGCCGCGGCGGAATACTCGATGCCGGCCTTGTTCAGACGCTCGGCCAGGTCCGGTGGAACCCGCGTCGTAATGAACTGTTTCTTGCCGCTTTGGAGCGCCTCCTTGAACTCGCCGGTAATGTAATCGCCGCGCACCACGACGTCCTTGATCAGGCCCTTCGAAAGGTCCTGCTCGAAACGGCTGTAGGGGATGGTCTCCACCTGCTGATGCTGGGCCCACCAGCTCTGGAACAGCAGCAGGAGGACGAAGGCGGCAATGAAATACCAGATGTTGAGCTGTGTCTTCTTTTCCAAAGCGAATCTCCAATGATCACCGCACCGAATGCTCGAGTCCGTGGGCGCGGTTGCGTCGGACGATTCTACACTGACCCGGGCAACAGCTCCGTCGGCGATAGGCTGACCTGAAGTAAAGTCCCTTCTCCCCCGCCGCCCGGAGGAAGAGGGGCTCGTGTCCCCTCTCCCGCTGGCGGGAGGGTCAGGGTGAGGGTGGTTCCAAACATCGCCCCCTCACCCCAGCCCTCTCCCGAAGGGAGAGGGAGTCTCGTCCCCTCTCCCGCTGGCGGGAGGGTTAGGGTGAGGGTGGTTCCAAGCATCGCCCCCTCACCCGGGCCCTCTCCCGAAGGGAGAGGGAGTCTCCTCCCCTCTCCCGAAGGCACTGGGGGTCTTGTTGTCCGGCACGATGTCGATCAGCCTGCTTCTTCGTGAACGATCCGCGCCGGCCCGGGTCACGAGAACTTCCCTGCGTGGTTGCGAGCCGGGGACACCTGCAACGCGGCTTCCACCACGCTCAGCGCGTGTATGGCGGTGGTGTCGTAAAGCTTCACCGCCGTGTCCGTCTGCTTCACCAGCATGCCGATCTCGGTGCACCCCAGGATAACCGCGTCGGCACCCTCCCTGGCGAGCTTGTCGATGATATGCAGATAGCGTCTCCTGGAATCGTCGACGATCCTCCCCAGGCAAAGCTCGCGGTAGATCACGTCGTGGATGAGCTTCCTGTCCGTCGCGCCGGGGACGATGACCTCGAGGCCGTGGTTGCGGATCAGTCGCTCCTTGTAGAAGTCCTGCTCCATGGTGAACGCCGTGCCCAGCAGGCCCACCTTGCGCACGCCGTCGGCGACCAGCACCCTGGCGGTCGCATCGGCGATATGAAGAAGCGGTATGTCCGTTGCCTGCTCTATCTCGGGCGCGACCCGGTGCATGGTGTTGGTGCACAGCACCAGGAAGTCCGCGCCGGCCGACTGCACGCACCGCGCCGCCTGCGAGAGCCTGTCGGCAAGCGCCGCCCAGTCTCCCGCGTGCTGGAGTTGCTCGATGGGCTCGAAGTCCATGCTGTAGAGAACGATCTGGGCGGAATGCAGGCCGCCCAGGGCTTCCTTCACACCTTCATTGATCGCCTTGTAGTAGTCCGCAGTGCTCTCCCAGCTCATCCCGCCCAGCAGACCGATCGTCTTCATGTGTGACTCCTCAGCGCATGACGAAGGGATCAGGGATGGGATCGTCCGCGGTGCGCAGCCAGGCGGCCTTTACGCGGGTGTACTCGAGTATGGACTCCATCCCGCCTTCCCGGCCGTAACCGGACAGCCCGTAGCCGCCGAAGGGCACGATGGGCGACACGGCACGGTAGGTGTTCACCCACACGATCCCGGCATGGATGTTCCTCACCATACGGTGGGCGCGACTCAGGTCGCGGGTGAAGACGCCGCTCGCGAGTCCATAGCGCGTGTCGTTGGCGATCCGCACCGCCTCCTCCTCGGTGTCGAAAGTCAGCACACTCAGCACCGGTCCGAACAGCTCCTGCTCCGCACTCGGTATGCCCGACGATCCGCAGTCGATGATGGTGGGCCGGTAGTAGTAGCCGCGGTCGACGCCTTTCGGCCGGCAGCCTCCGGTCAGCACCGTCGCGCCGGCCTCGCGGCTGCTGGCCACGACCTCTTCGATCCTCTCGCGCTGCGCCGAAGTGGCGAGGGGACCCACTTCGGTAGCGCGGTCCCGAGGGTCCCCGATGACCACCGCTTCGGCCTTCTCCACCAGACGCCTCACCAGCGCATCCTTCACCCCCCGCTGCACCACCAGCCGCGATCCGGCCACGCAGCTCTGGCCCGTGGCCCCGAATATGCCGGCGACCACGGCGTTGGCGGTGCTTTCGAGATCCGCGTCCTCGAATACCACCACCGGAGACTTACCGCCGAGCTCCAGGGTCGTGTGGGCGAGATTGCCGGCGGAGTTCCGCACGATGTGCCGGGCGGTCTCCGGACCGCCGGTGAACGCAATGCGACTCACGAGAGGGTGCGAAGTGAGGGTCTCGCCGCAGCCCTTGCCGAAGCCCGTGACGATGTTCACGACGCCGGGCGGGAAACCCGCCTCGTCCACCAGCCGGGCGAACTCGAGCAGTGGCGCCGGCCCGTCCTCCGAAGCTTTGAGCACCACCGTGCAGCCCGCCGCCAGGGCCGGGCCCAGCTTGACAGCGGACAGGAAGAGCTGAGAGTTCCAGGGCACGATCGCGGCAACCACGCCGATGGGTTCGCGGCGCAGCCATACTTCCATGTCGGGCTTGTCGATCGGCAGGTGCGCGCCCTCGACCTTGTCCGCGGCGCCGGCAAAGTAGCGGTAGTACTCGGCGACGTAGGCGACCTGGGCCGAGGTCTCGCGAATGATCTTCCCCGTGTCCCGCGTCTCGAGCTCGGCCAGATTCTCGGCGTTCTCCCGAACCAGCTCCGCGAGGCGGTAGAGGAGCTTGCCGCGGGCGCCGGCGCTCATCCCGTCCCAGGGTGGGGAGTGCAGGGCATCGAACGCCGCCCGCACTGCCCGGTCCACGTCCTGCGCGGAAGCCGCCGGCATCGAGGCCCACGGCTGCTCCGTCGAGGGATCGAGGCTGTCGAAAGACGCGGCCGCTTCCTCGAACCTCCCGTTGATGTACTGCCGGAATACCTGAAGACTCACGACCCCGCTCCCCGAAACGCCGGCATGACCTCGTCTATGAACAGCTCCAGCGACTTCTTCTTCTGATCGAGGCTCATGCCGCTGTCGATCCAGAAGCTGTAGTCGTCGTAGCCGAGGGATTCGTAGGTCCGAAGGCGGTCGATCACTTCGCCCGGCGTGCCGACCACGAGATTCCTGCGCATCAGCTCGGGGGCGAACATGGCGTTGGCGGCGATCTCCGCGTCGGTGAACTCCTGGATGAACGCGTTCGCGATTGGACGCTCGTTCCTGAACCAGCCGCTGAAGTAATTGTAGTAGCGGCTGAAGTCCAGGCACGCGCGCTCCACCTCGGCAGCATCCGCGCCGACGTAGGTGTGACGCAGGACCAGCGACTTCGGCCGCTCGATTTCCGGGTGCGCGGCGCAGGCGGCGTTGAAGCGATCCATGAGGCTCGCCACCTCCTCGTCGCCTTGCCACAGGGGCGTCACCATGACGTTGCAGCCGTGGCTCACGGCGAAGTCGTGGGAGTGGGGATCGCGGGCGGCCACCCACAAGGGAGGGTGGGGCTGCTGCACGGGTTTCGGGACCGACGTGCTCGCCGGGAAGGACCAGTGGTCACCCTCGTGGGCGTAGTCGCCCTGCCACAACTTCTGGACCGCCGGAATCAGCTCGCGCATGGCGCCGCCCGCCGCCATCGCGTCGATCCCGCCCGCGATGCGGTCATACTCGAACTGGTAGGCACCGCGCGCAATACCGACCTCCAGCCGGCCACCCGTGATGATGTCGGTCATGGCCGCCTCGCCGGCCAGCTTGATGGGGTGCCAGAAGGGTGCCACCACCGTGCCGGTCCCGAGACGGATGTTGCTGGTGGCCCGGGCGAGGTCCGCCAGCACGATGAACGGATTCGGGGAAACGGTGAACTCCATGGCATGGTGCTCACCCACCCAGGCGGCGTGAAAGCCGCCCCGCTCCGCGGTCTGAACCAGGTCCACCAGCCCCTTGTAGAGTTCGGTGTGCGACTGGTCCGGGTCGAATCTCTCCATGTGTACGAACAACGAGAACTTCATGCCTCAAGACTCCTGAAGAGAATATTTCGTCATTGCGACACCACACGCACGGTGCCGGAATGGTGATCGCCGACGTAGACCCCGAAGATGCTCTCCTGGCGCTCCGCGACGTAACGGCGCAGCATGGTGCGAATCGCCTCATCGGGAAGCAGCGGCCACGGTATGTCCTCGAAAGGAACGAAACGGGCGCGAAGCGCCCGGGGAGGCTTCGGCGCCTCGGCACGGTAGAAGATGAACTGCACACCCTCGGCCGCGTCCTCGAACACGGCATAGATGAAGGACAGCTCCATATCGATGCCCTCGGCGCGCAGACGGCCCACCAGGGTATCGGGCGCGTCCGGCGATCCCAGCCTGGAGGCCGTGGGTAAACGGAGCTTGCCTTCGCCGCTGCGCTCGAGGTAGACGGTCCCGTCGTGCTCGATGATCGCACCCACCTGCACGGGGCCGGAATCCCCGACCCGATTGAGGGCCGCGTTCAAGGCTTCCCGGGCGAGGCCGAAGGTGACGTAGGCGCCGCGGCAGTAGCCGAGCGGGTTGGCCGCCGTATAGGCGAAATCCAGCACCCGGCCGACGAGTATCACGTGGTCGCCCTGCTCGATGGCGTTGTGCGTCTCGCATTCCAGCCAGGCCGCGACCCCGTCGAGGACCGGGCTGCCGGTCTGCCCGGTGCTGTGACCGACGGCGTCGAAGCGCGTGCCGGCAGACGTGCCGAAAGCGGCTGAAACCGACTGCTGGTCGGCGGCCAGGATGTTGATGGCGAAGTGCTGCGCGGCGAGGAACACCGGCGCCGCGCCGATGGTCTTGGCGACGCACACCAGCACCAGCGGCGGCTCCAGCGATACCGACGTGAACGAGTTGGCGGTGAATCCCCGCGGGCGCCCGTCCGCGTCCCGTGTCGTGACTACCGTCACGCCGGTGGCGAACACACCCAGCGCATTGCGCAGCTCGCGTGTGTCGATGAATGCTTTCACCATCTCTACGCCCCGCCCCGGCATGCGGTGCGCCCCGGGGGTGCCGCCGCCTGGTCCAGGAACCGGCTCACCACGGGGTTGAAGAGCGCCGGGCTGACGTAGGACATCATGTGTCTCTGGCCCTCGAGGATCACGGCGCACCCGAGTGGCGTCTCCGCGGCCATGGTGCGCGCCATGGCCGGAGAGGAATTCGGGTCGAGCTCGCCGGTCACGAACAAGGCGGGCGCGCTCAACCCCTGCAGCCTCCCGTCCAGCCAGGGGTCCGCTTCGCTGAACACCCGGTACGCCCGGGCATAGCCCACCGGGTCCGCCTGGCGGATCCATGTTTCGACCTGCCGCACCGCGGGCGAGTCGGAATCCACGGGGTCCCCGAACCAGCGGGCGAGCGTCTCCGGCAGGGCCGCGCCCGAACCCCGTGCCTCCAGCGCCCGGATGCGGGCACGCGAGCTCGCAAGCTGGGCAGGCGGGCGCCTGTAGACCGGGTTGGCGGCGACCAGGGCTTCGACCCGGTCGGCGTGATCGATCGCGAACCGGGCCGCAATCAGCGATCCCATGGAATGACCCATCAACACGGCGCGATCGATCTCGAGCGCGTCCAGAAGGCCGAGTAGCTGCTCCAGGTAATCCTTCAGCGTCGCCGCCGGCCGCGGCGGGGCGCTGGCACCGTGGCCGAGGGTGTCGTAGGCGATCGCCTGGTAGCGGGATTCGAACGCACGGATCTGCGGCTCCCACACCGAGGCGTTCAAACCCACCCCATGGATCATGACCAGAGCCGGCCCGGCGCCGCTGACCGTGTATGCGGTGCTCGCGCCGGCAGTCTCGGCGAAACTTCGATCGGCCCAGTCCACGTCGGTCATCCCGTCTGTGATCGCTTCGGTTGCATCATTTTTAGTATGATGGTATACCATAATACTGTCAACCACCAGGACTCGGGAATCGGTCCATGAACGCCACCAAGTCCAAGGACGCCGGTCTGCTGAAGGTCGAGCGCCCGACTACGACGCTGAAAGAGCTGGCGTTGGACAAGATGCGCAACGCCATTCTGGGGTTTCACTTCCAGCCCGGCGAGCGCCTGGTCGAGCGCCGGCTCGCGGAGATGCTCGGCGTCAGCCGCACCGTCGTGCGGGAGGTCCTGCGTCACCTCGAAACGGAGGGCCTGGTGGAGACCTTCGCCTACCAGGGGCCGGTGGTCGCGCGCCTCAATGCCGAGACCGTCGACCAGATCTACGAGCTGCGCGCCGTCATCGAAGTCATGGCCACGCGCGCCTGCGCCGGGCGCATAGGAAAACGCGACCTCGAACGGTTGACCGAGACGCTGGCGGCGATCGAAGCCGGCTTCGAGGATCGCGACATGGTGCGTGTGCTGGAGGAGACGACGCACTTCTACGCCATTATCTTCACCAGCGCCGATAAGACCGTGGCCTGGCAGGTCTTCCGCAACCTCAACGCCCGCATCAACCAACTGCGGGCGGTTACGCTGTCCTCCGAGGGTCGTTCCAAATCCGGGCCCCTGGAGTTGCGACGGATCCTCGACGCCATTCGCGATCACGACCCCGACGCGGCCGAACGCGCCTGCCGGGAGCATGTCGAACGCGCCCATGAGATCGCGCGCCGCCAATTGCAGGCCACGGAAGCCGATGCGGGTTGATCTGCCGGTACGGCTTAGGGAAGCTCTGATTAATGGTTTACGTTGTCATTGCGAGCGCAGCGAAGCAATCCAGGCTGCCTGGCCATTCCACGCTTTCTGGATTGCTTCGTCGCGTCGCTCCTCGCAATGACAGCATTACTCAAAGCTTCTCAGATATCGGACTCGGGGTCGACGCCAGCGTAGACGCGGCACAGCCGCTCGAGAGCCCAGGGAAACAGGTAGCGGAACAACGCACTTGAACAGCGGTGCGCGGATTCTCAGGCCGTTCGTATTCCCTCTCCCGCGGTTGGATACCCAGGAAACCGCCCCGGCCTCGAAATAGTGCAGCCGGTCGGACGCGGATCCCGACGAGGCGAGCACCGCACCGCCGTTCCGGAGCCGGCACCCGGAGCCGAAGACCGGGTCGGTACGGTCGAAATCTCCCTCCTCGAAGTCCCCGGCCCACACCGCCTCGCAGAGCCAGGATTCCCGCGTCTCGACCTGCTCGCCGTGTCGGACATCGATGGTCTCGTCGCCGCGCCGGAACGAGGCGAGCCAGGCCAGGCAGGGCCAGCCCGGCATTCGCTCGAAGGACAGCTTCATTGCCGCGGGGCCCGGGGTCGATTCGTCACCGACTGCCCGGGTCCTGCCACGGCGCAGCGGCCCCGGATGGCGCGCTCGCGCTTGGAGGCCGGTCGGTGAGGGCGCATAATGTAATCAATCTACTGCCGGTATTCAGCTTTGCCAACAGCAATCACGACCAGAGCGCGCGTCGCATTTGTGCTCGCAGCCGCATTGGCGGCGTCCGCTTTGTACACGCCGCCCGCTCGCGCGCACGAGTATGCCGTCCCTCCCTCGCCCGATACGGTGGTGGGGGAAGTCAAGATGGTCAAGGCCACCGCCGACGATACGCTCCCTGATATCGCGCGACGATACGAGGTCGGTTACGAAGCGATCAGGCTCGCCAATCCCGGCGTGGATACGTGGCTTCCCGGCAAAGGCACCGAAGTGGTGGTGCCGTCGCAGTACGTGCTGCCGGATGCGCCCCATGAAGGAATCGTGGTGAACGTCCCCGAGATGCGCCTGTACTACTTCCCGAAACCCAGGCCGGGAGAGACGCCCCGGGTCTTCACCTACCCGATCAGCGTCGGACGCGGAGACTGGCAGACCCCCCTCGTGGTCACCAGGGTCGTTCGCAAGGAAAAGAACCCGGCATGGCGCCCACCGGAATCCATTCGGGCGGAGCACGCCGCGCGCGGTGATCCGCTGCCCAAGTTCGTGCCGGCCGGCCCCGACAACCCCCTCGGTGACTACGCGCTGCGCCTGAGCGTGCCGGGCTACCTGATCCACGGCACCAACAAGCCGTACGGGATCGGCATGAGGGTGACCCACGGGTGCATCCGCCTCTACCCGGAAGACATCAACGCCTTGTTCCACATGGTGCCGGTGGGAACACCGGTGCGGATCGTCAATCAGCCGGTCAAGGTGGGCTGGCTCGACCACAGGCTGTACATGGAGGTCCATCCGGCGTTCGTCAGCGACGATGCCGGCAAGCCGATCAACCTCACACCGATCGTGCAGGCGGTGATCGCGGCGACGGGACAGCCGCCCTCGGACAAAGTAGTGAACTGGGATGCCGTGTACTCGGCCGCGCGCTTGACGACCGGCATTCCCACGGAAGTGTCGCGCGGGGTCGTGGCCTCGGCCGGCGCGGTCTCGATGCTGCGGCGCACCGACTAGATCCCCTGCGCTGCATCCGGCCGGAATTCTGGCCAGCCTCGACAGAGGCCGGCCAGAGTCCGCGGTGATGAACTACTTCATCATTGTCTTCTTGAACATCTTGTCGATCTTCTGATCGGTTTCCATGGCATGCTGGTTGGCCGCGTCGGCCTTGTTCGCCGCATCCTGGGCCATCGACTTCGCTTCATCAGCCGTCTTCTGCGCGTTCTGCGCCATGGCTTTGACCTCGTTGAGCTGCTTCGTGGTCGCACAGCCCGCGGTTGCAGCCAGCACCAGCACCAGTGCCGGAATCCCAACTAATGCCGAAAAGCGTCGTGTCATCGAAATCCTCCCAATGCATCTGCCCTCGCAGGCAGTGAATGATCATGACCGTGATCGAAAGTGAATGGATGTCAGGACCGCCCCCCAGTCAGCCGGGGAAACGGCGGGCGTCAATCTATCACAACTCGGGTGCCGATATGTATCCAGCGTGCCAACCGGTCGATCTGCTCGTTGGTCAAGGCGATGCAACCGCGCGTCCAGTTGAAGGCCTCATGGAAGCGGAGGTCCGCATGCCCCAGCCCGTGGATGCCGATGTTGCCGCCCAGAGGGGTACCCTGCGGCGGGAGGTGACCGGCGCGCACCGCCGTGCGGATCGCCCGGTAGGTCGCCTGGTCGATCTCGCCGTCCCGGAACGCCAGCCTTGCGCGCTTTTCGTTGGGATAGTCGATGATGTAGAAGCGGTGGAAGTCGCTCTTCGCCTTGACCTTGACGATCCGGAACTCGCCCAATGGGGTACTCTCATCACCCCGGTCGCGCTCGCGGGACACCCCTCCCCGGCCGATGGAGATGTCCTTGAAACGGGCGATCACCTGCTTGCCGCGCATCACCGCCACCGTGGCGGAGCCGGTGTCGACGTGCAGCCAGGTCTCCGGGCCGTCCGCAAACGACGGGGCGCCGAGCGCGGCGCTCAGCGACAAGAGGACGGCGAGCCGCCACGCGGCGACCCACGGGACGGCCCGTCCCCGCCCGACGCTCACGAGCGTCCGCTGCCGGGCTTGCCGACCGGCACCCCCGATTCTCCCGCGCCCGCCCATACCGGAGCTCACCCCGCCGCCGATCCCGATGCCCGCAAGGCATCGGCCGGCGCGTCGAGGCGCGATACCAGCTCATCGAGAGTCTGCTGGCGCAGCTTCTTTTCGAGGGGCGCCTCGAAGCCCTTGATCACGCTTTCCACCAGCTTGTCCAGCGACGGGTCGGTCCCGGTGGCATGAATCGATCCCCGCACCGCGTCGAGAATATCCTCCACCGTGATCCGCTCGAGCGGCGCGCCCGGGAGGTATGACGGTGTATCTCTTTCCACGGCGATGACCAGGTGGTTGGCTTCGAGGCGTTTCAGCACCCGTTCGAGCATGGGCTCCGTCGTACCGGTTTCCATCACCAGGGATTGAATATCACCGGCGCCCCGCCCGTTCTTGAAGCGCCGCGCGATCTGGATCATCGCCCGCAGGGCCAGCGCCTCGATCTGCCGGGGCGACATCCGGGCGTCGGTTTCGCGCAGCCAGAGGTACTCGGGATGCTGGTAATAGAACGCGACCCGGCAGCCTATCAGCAGGATCAGCCAGGCGAGATAGACCCAGATGACGGCCAGGATGCCGATCGCGAAGCTCGAATAGACGGCGGTATATCGGGTGGAGGAGGCGATGAAGGACGCGAAGCCGAGGCCGGCGGACTCCCACAGCACACCCGCGACCAGCGCGCCGACGAAGGCCGACTTCAGCTTGACCCGCGTATACGGAACGAGCCTGTAGACGAAAGTGAAGGCGCCCACGATCAGCAGGAACGGGACCAGGCGTCCGGCCACGGCAATGATGGTCCTTGCGGGCTCGTATGCAGTCACCCAGTGCACGGTCTCGGAGTTCATCGCCGACCCCGTGATGCCGATAGCGGTGAACACCAGCACCGGACCCACCAGCAGCACGCTGAGATAGTCGCTGAAGGTACGGCTCAAGGTCCTCTTGCCCCGGGTGTGCCAGATGAAGTTGAAGGCCTCTTCGACCTTCTGCATCAGGGAGATCACCGTGTACAGAAGAAAGGCCAGCCCCAGCGCACCAAGGACCCCCACCCGGATATTGTCGACGAACTGGATGACCTGATTGGTGATCTCGACGCCCTTCGGGCCGAGGGGCGCGAGGAAAGTCAGCAGGGCGGGCTCGAGGTGGTTGTGGACGCCGAACGCCTTCAGCACCGAGAAGCTCACCGCGAGGACCGGCACGATGGACAGGACGGTCGTGTACACCAGGCTCATCGCATAGAGATTGAGCTGGCCCTTGTACAGGTCGTCTATCAGGCGGTCGACGATGCGACCCACCTGGAAGACCCAGCGAGCCGCGCGGCCGCGGTCCGGGGGTGTCGGGGCCCACAGGGCATCCTGCAGTGCGTGTATCGAACGCATGTCTTGGCGATGGCGCAGTCGGATACCCCGATTATAGCGACTGCGCCCGCGGGGGGAACGCGCCAGCGTCGATTATCCCCCTGCCCGTGTCAAAAGAGTTTCAGCGGCGCCTCAGTCACAATCGTCATCCCAGTCGCAATCGTCCCGGTGACCGCGGTGGGACCAATTACGCTGGCCGTAGCTGCGGTTATGGTGCTCGTGGCCGTAGAAGCGGCGTGCAGGGGCCGGATACGAGAATCCATAATAGGTATACCCACGTCGGTAATAAGGGTAGGAGTAGTGACGACGCTCGTAGTGGTGGCGCCGGTAGTGCCGCTCGTGCTCGTAATACCGGTGGTAGCCGCCCCCGGCATGGTAGTCGAAGTAGTACACGCCGCCCGGGCCGAACCCCAGGCCGACGCTGTCGGCACGGGCCGGTGCACCGAAGCTGAAAAGCATCGCGGCGAGAGCCGGGACAACTGCGTAACGGACAAGCTTCATGGTCGCCTCCTTCAGGCATGGACTGCGTATCGATCGGCCGCCAGAGTATTCCGAGCCCCCTGAACCGACGCTGAACACTGGGTGAACGACACCTGAATCGTTGATATGCCAGGTGGATGCGCCTGGATACCCAAGGCCGTGCCCCGAGGTCGGTCGGTTGGAGCCGGTAAGCCAACCCGGTCGGGGCCGGTGAATCGGGCTCGACACGCGCGAGCGATGCGACGGTATTCGTGTCGGACTTGAAAACTGCGGATCGATCCCGCAACAATGCCGCCCGCCCTCAACAACAACGAGTAGCGGCCATCCCGCCGGTGTCTATCCACCCGCAGACCTTTTTTCCGCCGCCGCCGGCGAAGGCCCGTCCGGCGCCATGACCGCCTCGAGCCACGGCGACGGGGTGAGCCACTCACGCGCCTGGGCCGCGTTCGTACTGGGCACGGTCTATTTCGGCTACGCCTTCGCGCAGCGGGTGGCGCCGAGCGTGATGACCGTCGAGCTGATGCGGGACCTGTCCGTGGGCGGCGCGGCGCTGGGCACCCTCTCCGCCTGCTATTTCTACGGCTACGCGGGGCTGCAGCTTCCCGTCGGCGTGCTGATCGACCATTTCGGCCCCAGGAAACTGCTGAGCGCATCGCTGGCTCTGTGCGCCATCGCGTCCGCCGGCTTCGCCTTCAGCCACTCCATGCTGCCCGCGGCCGTGACCCGCACCCTGATCGGCGCGACGGTGGCCTTCAGCTTCGTCGGGGCCCTCGCCATCGCCGGTTACTGGTTTCCACACGGGCGGTTCGCCACGCTCTCCGGCGCCTTGATGACCGTGGGAATGATCGGTTCCATTGCCGGGCAGGCGCCGCTGCGGGTCCTCGTCGAGCACATCGGATGGCGGGATTCCATGGTGGTACTGGCGATCGTCGCGGCGCTGCTTGGCATCCTCCTGTTCGCGGCAGTCCCCAACCGCCGGCGCCACCGCGCCGCGGGCGTGGTGGACCGCCATCCTCTGGCGGGCCTGATGTCCGCGGCCAGGAATCCCCAGACCTGGCTCTGCGCGGCGATCGGGTTTGCGCCGTCGAGCACGCTGCTGGCGTTCTCGGGCCTGTGGGCCGTGCCCTGGCTGAGCACCGTGCACGGTCTTCCCGTCGCTGAATCCGCGGCGATCGCCTCGGTGGTCTCCCTGGGCTGGGCTGTCGGCGCACCGCTGATGGGCTGGGCGTCGGACCGTATGGGCCGCCGCAAGCCCGTGATCCTGGTGGGCATGTCGCTGAGTCTCGCCGCCCTGTGCCTCATCATCTTCACGGGAATCGCGAGCACGCTGGTGCTCTGCGGGCTGTTCTTTCTCAGCGGCTTCGGAGGCTCCACGATGGTGTTGAGCTACGTTGCGGTACGAGAGCTCAACCCGAGCGACAGCACTGCTACGGCCCTCGGCATGATGAACACCGTGGTGGTGGCCTCGGGGGCGATCCTGCAGCCGCTGATCGGCTGGATCCTGGACTTGAACTGGAGCGGCGGCATGATCGAAGGCGCCCGCGTCTACGGGGCCGACACCTACGCGATCGCGTTCACCACCCTGGTCGCCACCAACGTGCTGGGCCTGGCCTGCCTGTTCTGGCTGCGCGAGACCTGGTGCAAGCCGATGGAGGAGCGCCTGGCACCGGCTTGAGAGCTAGGGAAGCTTTGATCAATGCTGGGAAGCAACCCAGAAAGCGTGGAATGGCAGGCATCCTGGATTGCTTCGCTGCGCTCGCAATGACAGCGTAAACCATTGATCAGAGCTTCCCTGGGAGTCTGTCGGACTTAGGGAATCGTAGCGAGACAGGTGGCCTGCTTTATACGATGGCGAGGCCATTTTTCGATCTTTCGAGGCGAATAGTGCTGACTATTTAACGAGAAGGATCGGAGGAATGGACCGATGTACCGCCGCCGCAGTGGATTCATCCTAAGGAAGCTCTGATTAATGCTGTCATTGCGAGGAGCGACGCGACGAAGCAATCCAGAAAGCGTGGATCGGCAGGCATCCTGGATTGCTTCGCTGCGCTCGCAATGACAGCGTAAGCGATTGAAATGACAGCGTAAGCGATTGATCAGAGC
>JBAUWJ010000219.1:0-5292 GCA_049583715.1 Arenicellales bacterium
GCCCACATCGAGCAGGGTCCGGTGCTCGATACCCACGGCGAGGCAATCGGGGTCGTGGAAAACATCGTCGGCCTGCGGGAGAAGCGCTTTCGTTTCCTTGGGCGTCAGAACCACGCAGGAACCACCCCGATGGCGCTGCGGCACGACGCATTTCAAGGCCTGGTCGACTATGCCAACGAACTGAACGAAGGGTTCGCCGGCATCGTGACCCCGACCACCGTCTGGACCATCGGCCACGTCTCCCTCCATCCGAACGCGTCGTCCATCGTTCCAGGGCAGGTTGACTTTTCCATCCAGTGGCGCGACGGGGATGCCGGGCGCCTCGATCGCATGGGCGAGATCGTCCAGGCCGCGGCGGATCGGGTGATGAGCAGGCGCGGTCTCGAGGGTGAGGTTGCGATGGAGTCGGCGATCGCCCCGACGCACCTGGACCCGGGACTTGCCGCCGCCATCGAGGCGGCGGCCCGGAAGCTGGCGGGCGGAAGCTGGCGACGTATGCCGTCGGGTGCGCTGCATGACGCCGCCAACGTATCGTTTCTGATGCCCGCGGGGATGCTTTTCGTGCCTTCCATCGACGGGGTCAGCCACGACTTCTCGGAAGATACGGCCGAGGAGCACCTGGTGCTCGGAGCCAGGGTGCTCGCGGAGAGTGTGTTGAACGACGCTGGTCCGGCGTGAGAGCCCCGGCGGGGTGCTGCAACCGATCGAAGGGTGATTCGCAGGCAAACCGTTCCACCTTGATCTGAATCAAGACTCCGAGCCGGCCGAAGCCGAATACTGCTTCTCGTATCCGAGATACCGAGCACCCGATGATCAAGAAGATACTGGCGCCCGTAGATGGCTCCGAGCATTCGAAAAGAGCACTCGAGCTCGCCTGTGACCTGGCGGCCAGATACGATGCGACGTTGTACCTGCTTCACGTTATCCTGATGACCCCCACTACAAACATCACTCTGGTCCTGGGAGGGACCTCGCTGCATGCGGACGCTCCGAGGGACGAGTGCGAGAAGGCCGGCGGGAAGGTATTGGAAGCCGCCCGACAAGTCGCCCGGGACCGCGGCATCGACCAGGTGGAAACGAGCATTGTCGACGGCCCCGCCGCGCAACGCATCCTGTCAAGCGCCAGGGACAACGAAGTCGATATGATCGTCATGGGGCGTCGAGGAGCGAGCGACATCGCCGGCATCGTGGTGGGACGGGTCAAGCACAAGGTCAGCGATCTGGCCGAGTGCATTTGTGTCACGGTGCCCTGAGGCCGAACTTGTAGCCCGCCGTCTTCACCCCTCCAATAGACGGCCGGGGTGAGCGGGGCGGCGTTTGGGACCACCCTCTGCCGCCAGCGGGAGAGGGAACGTCACTCCCTCTCCCTCCGGAAGAGGGCTGGGGTGAGGGGGCGATGTTCGGGACCACCCTCACTTTGTCCCTGTTCCGCCAACGTCCTCACAGCGGCACATCGCACGTTCCAAATGGCAAATATTTCCTGTTTTCGCCGCCAATAGCTCACAGACCACCGCCGCCCTTTGCGGCTAAAAAGAAGGCTCCATCAGCACACGCAGAGGAGCCAAACATGAACACGTATCTCAAGACACTGGCCGTGGCGGCCATCGCGTTGGGCGGCATCAACATCGCGTATTCCGACGGCTGTACCCCCCGTGGCGGGCTCGACCCCGTGTACTGCGCGGCGCCGGGCACCGCGAGCACCGCGTCTACCGACGGTTGCGTCTCTCGTCTCGGATTCGACTCCGTGTCCTGCGCCGCGTCGGGTACCGGGACCAATGACCAGCCGGCCGGCACCGCGAGCGTCGCGTCCACTGCTCGCTGCATCTCCCGCGCCGGATTCGACCCTGTCTACTGCGCCGAGTCCGCCGGGGAATCCGGGGAGCTCGCCCTTTCCAGCGGGGCACCGTCGCAGGACGAACCCGCGATACCGTAACAACGCTCTCGCTTACCGGTACAAGTGAGGAGCTGGCGGGCGCAGCCCTCGAGGCTGCGCCCGTCGTCTTGCCCGGGTTGCCTCTTTCACCCTGATGTAGTGCGGCAAATTCGTTTCCTCGGCGAGATCATCGCCCGACGTCGTGTTCCGGTTCCAAGTCTTCGAGCATCGAAGGGAATGCGTCGGGGAGTTGCCGCCAGCGGCAGCCGTGGAGCCGGCCGTCGCCAACGCCGCATTTACCCCACGCACCCGCCAGCCATCGACTTTTACTGCGTTGGCATATCGTTTATTCTTCCGTTGAATTCCACGGCACCTCGCGTTGTCAGCGAAAGTCGACACCGGGGAGCCTGTCCGCCAGCCGGCCGGTCGATCGTGCGAGCCAGGCCGACCATTCCAATTCGCATCTGGAGGATTCGCAACAATGGCAAAAGTCGCCTTCATTGGCCTGGGCGTCATGGGTTATCCGATGGCTGGGCATCTGGCGAAACGCGGCGGCCATGAGGTGACCGTCTACAACCGCACCGCCAACAAGGCCGCGAAATGGGCTTCGGAGAATTCGGGGAAGACCGCTGCGACGCCC
Organism: Arenicellales bacterium; assembly: GCA_049583715.1. Lineage (GTDB taxonomy): Bacteria > Pseudomonadota > Gammaproteobacteria > Arenicellales > JAANXG01 > JAANXG01. Next base: position 2,514 of record JBAUWJ010000219.1, read on the forward strand.
CAAGAGGCGGCGAGCGGTGCCGACTTCGTTTTCACCTGCGTCGGCAATGACGATGATCTGCGCTCCGTCACACACGGCGAGACCGGCGTGCTCGCCGGCATGAGCAGCGGCGCGATCCTTATTGACAATACGACGGCGTCCGCGAATGTGGCGCGCGAGCTCCATGCCGCGGCGAAGGCGAAGGGCGCCGGCTTCCTCGACGCGCCGGTTTCCGGCGGCCAGGCGGGTGCCGAAAACGGCCAACTGACGGTGATGGTCGGCGGCGATCAGGGTGACTTCGACAAGGCGAAGCCGGTGATCGAGAGCTACGCCAAGATGGTCGGGCTGATGGGCCCGGCGGGTGCCGGCCAGCTCACCAAGATGGTCAATCAAATCTGCATCGCCGGACTGCTTCAGAGCCTTTCCGAGGGCCTTCATTTCGCCAGGAAAGCCGGCCTCGACGTCGAGCAGGTGATCGGTGTCATTTCAAAAGGCGCGGCACAGTCGTGGCAGATGGATAACCGCTACAAGACAATGAACGCCGGCGAGTTCAATCACGGCTTCGCCGTCGATTGGATGCGCAAGGACCTGTCGATCGGCCTCGACGAAGCCCGCCGCAACGGCGCCAGGCTCCCGGTGGCAGCGCTGGTCGACCAGTTCTATGCGGAGCTCCAGGCAATGGGCGGCAATCGCTGGGACACGTCGAGCCTGATCGCTCTGCTGCAGCGGGATGCGTGACGGCCGCACGGCGACGGCCAAAGATGCGACTGCAGCGCGCTCAATCCGAGCAAGCCTCGATGTCGCCGTATCAGTTTGCCACCGTACGAGGCCGGATTCCCGGGTACTGAGACTCTTCCCGGGCGCGCTCCCGGGCCAACTGCCGGCCTTCGCATTGCGAGCCCATCATTTGGAAATTTATCCAGCAGTATAGAGACTTGCCGGCTGCTGTGGCGCTGACGGGTGCTTAAGGAATAGTCTGTACGCTTGTCCATTTAACAGCGGTCCGCGATGACGCACAGCGACACGCCTCGGGGCTGGTCCATTACCCTTCTCGCCTGCGCCGGCTTTGCAAGCATGGCGTCCGTGAGGGTCTGCGACGGGCTGCTTCCGAAGCTGATCCGGCAATTCGGCCACCCGGCGTCCGAAACCGCTTACGTGATCACCGCCTTCGCCATCGGCTATGGCGCCATGCAGCTCGTATTCGGGCCATTGGGCGACCGCTATGGCAAGTACCGGGTCATTACCATCGCCACCCTGACCTGCGCGGCCTGGAGCCTGGCGGCCGTGTTCGCACCCTCGCTGCGGTGGCTGATTACGCTGCGCGCGGTCACCGGCGGCACTACCGCCGCGATCATCCCGCTGGGCCTCGCCTGGATCGGCGATACCGTTCCCTACAGCCACCGCCAACCGGTCATTGCCAGGATGGTGGCCGGGGTCATTCTCGGCGTCGGGGGCGGTCAGGTACTCGGCGGTGGACTGGCGGACACGCTGGGCTGGCGCTGGGCCTTCGGCATACTCGGCGGGATCTATTTCGTGGTCGGCGTGCTCTTGCAGCGGGAACTGCGCGGCAACGCCGAGAGCCACGCGCGCCTTTCACCGGCAACGGGAAGCCTCGCCATCGTGCCCCGGGTTCGCTCTGTGCTGGAAGCGCCCTGGGCCCGCCGGGTGCTGGCCACCGTGTTCGTCGAGGGAATGCTGGTGTTCGGTCCTCTGGCGTTGATTCCATACTACCTGCACACCCGTTTCGACGTGTCCCTGACGGCTGCCGGCGCCACCGTGGCGCTGTTCGCGATGGGCGGTTTCGCCTATACCACGCAGGCCCGGCGCCTGGTACCCGCCCTGGGGGAAACCGGTCTGAGCCTCACCGGCAGCGGCATGGCGGGGCTGTCGCTGGTGGCACTGGGCCTGGGATCGTCCTGGCTCTGGGCCATTCCCGCCAGCTTCGGTCTGGGCCTCGGCTACTACATGATTCACAACACCCTGCAGACCAACGCCACGCAAATGGCCAGTGAGCATCGGGGCACTGCGGTGTCCGTCTTCGCGGCGGCGTTCTTCGTGGGACAGTCGACGGGTGTCACAGCGGCAGCCGGCCTGCTCCAGAGGATCGGACCGGCATGGTTGTTCCCGACAGCCGGCGCCGGCCTCATCCTGCTGGGCCTGGGTTTCACCGCCGGGCTCCGCGGCCAGGGACGATAGCACGGGCAATGCCGGATGGCCCGGGCAGTTCTCGGAATCGGATCCGAGAGCTGGCTGGATTCAGCAGGCACACCATCATCCGCGCGTCGCGCGGCTCCGCGGGGAAGGATTACCTGAAGTTCTGGACGCCCCACACGGCGCCCTGCGGGGTGACGTAAAATCCGCAGGCGACGCTCGAGTACTTCATGCTCGACATGTTGATGTAGTGGGCGTGCGCCTCGGAGCCGCTGCCCGGGCCCTCGTACCACATTTGCTGCAGACAGTGGGTGACGATTGAGCCCACCGACGACCAGTTCGGACACTCGTTTTGAGCGAACGCGCCACACGTGGTGCCCGATGTGAACGCGCCATGCGCTGTGCCCGACTGGCTGTCGCTCCTGGCCTGGCCGTCGGCGCAGCTCTCGGCACTGGTCCAGCGCGCGTAAGGCTTCAACCCGAGCGTCGCGCGATACTGATTGATTCCATCGACGCACGCCTGGCGTGCCCAGGCGTACTGCCCCGGGCCCGATCCGCTGCCCGACTCCGCGCCGCCCGAACCGCACGCGGCGAGCGAGCCCACGACGCACAGCATGGCAAGCGCCGCGATGCGCTGCACGCGGCTGCT
>JBAUWJ010000220.1:0-33729 GCA_049583715.1 Arenicellales bacterium
GCGAACAGGCTCGGCATGGTCTGGTCGCGGCTCGCGACGAAGGGGATCTCCGCCGCCAGCAGAGTCCAGCTCAGGAAAGCCCCGCCCACCGAGATCACGAGGCCGATGTTCATCAGCGCCGCCCCCCAGGGACCCACCGCCGCTTGCAGCACCCCGGCGGTGGACGGATTCTTCAGGGCCGACAGGCCCGCCTGGTCGAGCACCCCGAAGGACAAGACCGTTACCAGCACATACAGGATCAAGGTGGCGACGAACCCCAGTATGGTGGCCCGCCCGATATCGGCCCGCTTCGCCGCCCGCCCCGATACCACGCTCGCTCCCTCGATGCCGATGAACGCCCACAGCGTCACCAGCATGGTGCCCTTCACCTGGTGGAACACCCCACCGAGCTTGGCACTGCCCCAGAAATCGATGTGGAAGGTCTTGACCTGGAAAGCGACGATCAGAAGGAGAATGAACAGGATCAGGGGTACGATCTTGGCGATGGTGGTCAGCACATTGGCAAACGCTGCCTGGTGGACACCTCGCAGGGCCAGCCAGTGGATGAACCACAGGCACGCCGAAGCCCCGACGATGGCGGGCCAGGTGTTGCCCTCGCCGAAGCCCGGCCAGAAGAAGCTCAGGGCGCTGAAGATCAATACCGCGTAGGAGACGTTCCCCAGCCACGCGCTCAGCCAATAGCCCCAGGCGCTGTTGAAGCCGATGAAGGGGCCGAAGCCGGCGCGGGCGTAAGCGTAGGGACCAGCGTCGAGATTGGGGCGCCGCATCGACAAACCCTGGTAGACGAAGGCCAGCGCCAGCACTCCAATCGCGGTGATGATCCAGCCGATGATCACCGCGCCGGGGCCCGCCCCGGCCGCCATGTTCTGCGGCAGGCTGTACGCTCCCGACCCGATCATCGAGCCAATGACGATGCCGGAAAGCGGTATGAAACCGAGTCGCGTGGATCGACTCGCGGCAGACGAAATCTCTCCGGCACCGGGCACTGAGCTGTTCATTGGATCCTCTCCTGATTCAGGGTTGATCACACGCTCAACGTAGCACGCTGTCACATCGTGAAACGTGACTCAGGTCAAGGGCCGGATAAGCTGTCCCCCGTGTCCCGCGGCCCTTGGCGTTTCCGTCCGCAAACGCCTGGCCTATAATCCGCGCCCATACCCCCGCAAGCCGACCGATACCCGCGCTGAACTGTCCGGGCCTTTGCCCCACGCGCGGGAACGGTAGCCGTGGGATGCGGGAGCGACCGGCATCCGTTCGATGCTGAGGTCACAATCACCTCGCAGAGGGACCGTGTATGAGAAAGCTGATCATCGCTCTGGCTCTGGTTGCGGGCGCCGCCGCGGCGACCGTCGGATATATCCACTATCGTTCCCCCGCCGGGCAGGGCCTGGCGTCCGCGGTGCCCTCGGATACCCTGTTCTACGTCGGACCTGCGGCCGCCGCGCGATGGCTGGACACCCTCCGGCGCATGGGCGTCGAGCCCTCCGACCAGGAACTCGCCGAGGCGAAGGATGCGCTCGCCGCGTACGGCCCGGGCGGACAAATGATGTACGGCCTGTATGCCGCCTACGGCAAGCAGCCGGCGGGCAAGGAAATCATCCCCGGGCTCGGCGACAGCCCCAGGCTGACGCTCTACACCATCGGCCTGGTCCCGACGATGCACCTGGCGCTCACTGACCCGAAAGCGTTCACCGCTTTCCTCGACGACGCCGAGAAGCGCGGCGGGGTGCAGGCAGCGACGGGCAGCTACCAGGGAACGAGCTTTCGCCGATATCCCTTCGTGGTGAACGGCAACGCCACCCGGGCTTCGCTGGTGGTTGCCGTTCGCGACAAGCTGGGCGTCGTGGCCATCAGCGCGAGCGATTTCCGGGACGACGTGCTTCCGCTGGCCCTGGGCCTGAAGAAGCCCGGGACATCGGTGATCCCCCTGCGGGATCAGGCCGCCGCCGCCCACGGGCTCGAGAAGGACAGCATCTCGTTGGTCAGCTATCGCGCCATCGTCAATGCGGTAACGGGCGGGCAGGAAAACCTCGCCTCCCGGATGTTGGACCAAGTACTGGGAGACAGCGCGGCCGAGCTCGCCCATCTGCGCACGCCGGCCTGCCGCAAGGACTTCGGCTCCATGGCGGACGTCTCTCCCCTGGCCGTATCGGGATGGGTCACGAACGGCGGTGGTGGCGGTCCCCTGCACTTGAAAGCGATCAGCGAGATCAAAGACGCTTCTCTGACGCATTCGCTCGAGCGCCTTCGGGGGCATATACCGGCGTTCCTGAATAGGGAGAGTACACGGGGCTTGCTGAGCCTTGCCCTCGCCGTCAACATGTCCGCCCCGGGTCCGGTGATCTCGGACCTCTGGCAGAGGTTCACCAGCGCGTCATTTCAGTGCAAGGCGCTGGTGGAGGCACAGGAGCGTGCCCGCGCCCAGAACCCGGCTGCCATCGCCATGGCGACGCTGATGGTCTCCGCGGTGCGGGGATTGAGCGCCACCGTGTACGGCCTCGAGCAGGATAAGGGCAGCAGCGCGCCGGGGAAGGGTGCCGACGCACTGGTTACCATTTCGGCGGAGGATCCTCGGTCTTTGGTCGCGCTCGCCCAGGGCTTCGTGCCCGGACTGGCAAACCTGAAGATTCCGGACGACGGCTCCCCCGTAGCGCTGCCCGATTCGCTGTCGGGCGGCTATCCTCTGATGGTTTCCATGACCGACAAGCACATCGCATTGTTCATGGGCCCGGAGGCCGCCAAGGCGGCGGCCACTCTCAAGAACGAGAGCCTGGATGCCAATGGTATTCTTTTCATGGCCATCGATTATCATCGCCTGGCGCCGATCCTGCTCGAGGAGGCCCAGGCCATGGAGTCGGCCGCCGCGCAGGCCGCGGGCACACAGACGCTGAACGAGGTCCGGGACAGCATCAAGCGAATGGCCAGGGTCAATATGTCGGTGGCTGAAACCGTGGACGTCAAAGACGAAGGCATCGTACTGGATGCAACGATAAAGCCCGGTCGCGATTGAACGGCACGGCCCACCGCGGTCCCCGGATCCTCGAGGGGCGGCAGCTGCAGGGCTTCAGACCTTCTGCGTCGTGGACCCGCCGACGTTGTCGTTGTAGACGAGACGCTCGCCCCCGTCGGTCAACAGATAGGCGTTGACCAGTCCCGGCACTATGAGCTTGTCGGGAATATCGTGATCCAACTGCAGGTCGAGTGGAAACACGGACAGCAATCTGGCCTTGCAACGCGGATTGACCAGGAGGGCACCCATCCCGTGCATGCGGTGCTTCATCCGTCTCACGTGGCAGTTGACATGTTCGCCGGCCGGCCACATGTCACCGTTCCAGGCCAGATAGACAAGGTCCCAGTTGAGCGGGATCTTCGCACAGCAGCGGGAAGCCCTGTCTATGAATGCGTCGCACAGCACCGCGTCGTCTTCCAATACCAGCGTCGGGACCTCGATATCAGTAATCACCTGCCTCCAGCTCAAGGCACACGCCATGGAGTTCCGTGTGAGCGATCCCTGGCGCACCTTCCTCGCGTGCCTGCAATACGTGGAATAGCCCTTCCACGTCGTATTCTCGCGAACATCCTCGTCACTGAGGTTCCCGCCGTCTATCGCCTCGAGCACCTTGACGTTCCGGTCCAGCCCCTGCGACCGCGCGCTTTCAAGGAAGCGCTGCAAACGCTGCCGGTCGACTCTGCGGTTGATCAACACCATCGGTACCGATTCGATCCTGAGGGCCGAGGTATAGAACAACGGCGTGGATGTGCGCTCGATTACATAGTGGAACCCGTCCTTTACAGCCCTCCGGTCTGACCGTTCGGCGGCCTGCCGGGAAGCCTCGACCTTCAGCAGCTTGTGCCTGGCGGCCGGTACCGCTTCGCGCGTGACAAACTGAAGATAAAGCTCCTCGAGAGACGCGGCCTGGAAGGCGTCGAGACAAGGGTCGATGCTTTCCAGGTACACCCTCCAGAACGGTTTCCCATGGAAATCCTCCACGGACGCGACCAGGGTCTCGAGCCACTCCTTGTCGATCAACATGAGCCCGCGCGCGGCGCGGGCCCCGGGGCGCTGCACGACCAGGCCGGGCAGCATCCGGGCAATGAACTGCTGGTGCCCGACGTCGCACCCTTCTTCCGCCAGCAACATGGGGGTGCCGTCCTTGAATAGACGCACGCAGTTCAACAACTCGACTCCCGTCTCGGCCACCAGCCAGTAGCGCTGCTGCTTCGAAGCGAGGGGAACGTAGAACTTGCCGAGCTGACGGAAATGGTAGTCTGCGACGTCATCACATTCGCGACCCACCTCGCTGAACGCGGCTGACACGTCCTCGAGTGAATACGGCATGGTCGATGTGTCAATCATCGGGCAGGGCGATTTGCTGCCATCCGATAGCTCGGTTTCGCCGACACGGAAAACCGTCCGCAGACCGGGTATCTGACGCCCCAGCGAAGTGATGCATCGGTCCGGCGACCGCGTCTGGCGAGTTGCCTGTACGACCAGAGCATCAACCCGGTCAAAGGTCCTGACATCCAGCAGATCGGCGTATGCCGGCCCGAAAACCCGTTGGAGCTGATTGCCGCCATCGTCTCTGGAATCCGGCCCCACGGGATGGAGGATATAGCGGGGATCATCTTCGATGATGAGATTGATCTTCTCCCGTTCCCTGTACCAATTGCCATTGTCCTGGCCGAAGTAGTCACACACCGGAAAATGTATCTCGTCGGCGTCCGATAACCACCCCGCCCACCACGCATAGGTGCTGGCGGACAGAACCATACGTCGGGCCGACGCCAGGAATCTGAAGTCCTCGACCTCGCCCCCGCTGATCACCAGGCCGCCGTAGCGCTCCCGTAGAAGCTGAGCCACCGGGTCATCTAAGTCCTGGCATACGATGAAGAGTCGCTCGAAGCTTCGAGACTCCAGGGCGGTCAGGTAGAACGAGAGAGGCAACACTCTGTGCGCGCCCTGTCCGGGCTCACGATTCCAGGACCACACATCGCCACCGCGCAGATGGACCACCACGTCGTCCGGACCCGGCGGTACCGGATGGGCGTCCTCGAAGGCCAACCATCGTGATCGGATGTAATCCCGGTGCGGCTTGAGAAAAGGGTAGTCCTGAAACAAGCCATCGACCACCACGTTCTCCGGGGGGTCGGGCTCCTGAAGCAGCGCCTCGATGTCCTCACAGGTCTCCACCACGTGGGAGGGTGCACCTTCGTCCATCGACGCCGAGCGTCGGAGGTTCCCACTGGAGGTGTTCACAAAGCCGGGCACACCCTCGCTGTACAACTCGTAATTTAGCCCGCCCGCAAGGATACGTCCGGCACAATAACTGAAGAGTCGGTTACCCAGCCGGTTCCCGAAGCGGATGCAGACGCGCCCGGAAGGATGCCCGCTCGAGTAGTGCAGCACACCCGCCAGCACCAGACGGGCGGCCAGCTCGTGAACGTCCGACCGTATCTGCCGCCAATTCCCCTCGACGCGGGACTGCAGCAGCTCCGCGATATCCGCGGCCGACCTGTCGCCGTCCACGAGCTCCCAGATCAGCGCCGCGCTGGGGTTCAACTGCAACCTGTGCGGGTTCCGCCCATTCACGAGATAGAACGACTCCGAGTCCTGGTTCGAACCCCGGCTCGAGCTCGGTTCCGGATCCTGAACGAGTCGGAAGTCCGAATGTCTGTGGAGTCTTCTCACGGAAGTGTCTTCGACGGGATGGATCAATACGGGTTATATTTGATTTATGCAAGATGCGAAAGTCCCCGCCGGACGTTTGAAGCTGCGCCACGTGGCCGTGGACACCTACCATGAGAACGTGGCCTACATGCACAGCGACTGCGAGGTCTACCGGGCGGAGGGCTTCCAGGCCCTGTCGAAGATCAAGATCAGCGCCGACGGCCACGGTATCCTGGCGCTGCTCAACGTGGTGCGCGACGACAAGCTGGTGACGCCGGGCGAGCTGGGCCTGTGCGACCAGGCCTTCGAGCAGCTCGCCCTCGAGGAAGGCACGCCGCTCAGCATCGAACATGCGGAACCACCGCGTTCCATGAGCTGTGTGCGCCGAAAGATCGAAGGCGAGAGACTCACCAAGGCGGATTTCCAGGCCATCACCCGCGAGATCGCCGACAACCAGTACACCAAGATGGAGATGGCCGCCTTCCTGGTGGCCACAGACCAGGGCGGCCTCGACCGGGACGAGGTCCTTCATTACACGGAGGCCATGGCCGACACCGGCCGGCGGCTCGACTGGCACGAATCCCTGGTGGCGGACAAGCACTGCATCGGCGGCATTCCCGGCAACCGCACCTCCATGCTGGTGGTGCCCATCGTGGCGGCGCACGGCATGCTGATCCCCAAGACCTCCAGCCGGGCCATCACCTCCCCCGCCGGCACCGCCGATACCATGGAGGTGCTGGCGAAGGTCGAGCTGACGCCCCAGGAGCTACACCGGATCGTGCGCAGCGAGCGCGGCTGCCTGGCGTGGGGCGGCACCTCGCAGCTCGCGCCCGTGGACGACATCCTGATCTCGGTGGAGCGCCCGCTCGGCATCGACGCCATGGGCCAGATGGTGGCCTCCATCCTCGCCAAGAAGCTGGCGGCGGGCTCCACCCACCTGCTGGTGGACATCCCCGTCGGCCCCACCGCCAAGATCCGGCGGCAGCAGGATGCTCTTCAGCTTCGCAAGCTCTTCGAATACGTCGGCGACCGGATCGGCATCAGCCTCGAGGTCATGGTCACCGACGGCCGCCAGCCCGTGGGCCGCGGCATCGGCCCCGTACTCGAATGCCGGGACGTCATGCAGGTCCTCGAGAACGACCCCGCGGCCCCGGAGGACCTCCGTCAGAAAGCATTGCACCTGGCCGGGCGGGTCCTGGAATTCGATCCCGACGTGCGCGGCGGCCGCGGCTTCGCCATCGCCCGCGATATCCTCGAATCGGGGCGGGCACTGGCAAAGATGAAGGCTATCATCCAGGCCCAGGGGCCGCAGACCGAGACTCACGAGCTCGGGTCCCTGACCCACGAGGTTCTCGCCGACCGGGACGGCGTCGTGACCGCCATCGACAACTACCGCATGAACCGCGTCGCGAGCCTCGCGGGCGCACCGATGGACAAGGGAGCGGGCGTCGATCTTCTGAAGAAGATCGGAGACGCCGTGTCGGCGGGCGAACCGCTTTACCGCCTGCACGCACGCTTCCCGGCGGACTTCAACTTTGCGCAATCGATGATCGAGAAGGACACCGGGATCCGTGTGGGCGAAGAGCAGGACGTCGATACGGATTTCACGGATGGCTGAAGACGGGGACGTACGGGTTCTGGGTTTCCCGGAGTATGCCGGGCAATCAAAGAAGCTCGCGGCGGAACTGGGCGTCCCTTGCGAGCTTGTCGACATCCACCGTTTCCCGGACGGCGAGAGCCGCGTCCGCCTGCCCATCGGTCTGCCGCCGCACGTCGTCTTCTGCCGCAGCCTGAATCAACCCAACGACAAGCTCGTCGAGCTGACGCTGGCCGCCGGCACCGCGCGCGAGCTTGGCGCCCGCAGGCTGACGCTGGTGGCGCCTTACCTGTGCTACATGCGCCAGGACACCGCCTTCGAGCCAGGCGAGGCCGTCAGCCAGGCGATCGTCGGTCGATGGCTGGGCGGCCTGTTCGACCGCGTCATCACCGTCGACCCGCATCTGCATCGCACGGCGACGCTGGACAAGGCTTTGCCGGATACCGAAGCGATCGCCTTGAGCGCCGCGCCCTTGATGGCTGATTACGTGCGCGGCTTGCCGGACGTGCCGGTGCTGGTCGCTCCCGACGGGGAAGCCGAGCAGTGGGTGGCACAGATCGCGCGGCTGTCCGGGGCGGCCTTCTCGGTGGCGACGAAGCAGCGCCGGGGCGACCGGGACGTGAGCGTGGAGCTGGACGACGGCAAGCTCGAACACAGGGTGGCGGTACTGGTGGACGACATCATCAGCACCGGCGAGACCATGGCGGCCGCGGTGCGGCTCGCGCGGTCCGCCGGTGCCCGCGAGATCCACTGCCTGGTCACTCACCCGTTGTTCTGCGAGGGCGCCCTCGAGCGCCTGACCGAGGCGGGGGCCCACACCATCATCAGCAGCGACAGCATCAGTCACGACACGAACCGGCTCCGTCTCGCGCCGCTCATCGCACCGGCCGTGAGGTGAAGTGCGGGCCTTCGTTCTTCCGTAACCGCTGAGGGTACTTTATGCAACTGCAATTTCTCGGCGCGACCCGCGAGGTGACCGGCTCGTGCTATCTCCTCGAGACCGACCGGGCAAGGGTGCTGATCGAGTGCGGCATGTTCCAGGGCAGCGACGAGCACGAGCGGCACAATCGCGACGAGTTCCGCTTCAAGCCGGCGGAGATCGACGCCGTGGTGATCACCCATGCCCACATCGATCACTCAGGGCGCCTGCCGTTGCTGGTCAAGCGCGGCTACCGTGGACCGATCTACACGCACAGCGCCACGGTGGACCTGTGCAAGGTGATGCTGGCGGATTCGGGCTACCTGCACGAGAAAGAGGCGGAGTGGGCGAACCGCAGGCTTGGACGCGGCCATGACAAGGTCGAGCCTCTGTACACCCGCCAGGATGCGGAGGAGACACACGAGCTCTTCGAGGCGGTAGCTTACGGCGGCGCAAAGGAAGTCGCCCCTGGCGTGACGATCATCTTTCGTGACGCAGGGCACATCCTCGGCTCGGCGATCGCCGAGGTCCACGTGGACGACGGCGGCGTCCGGCGCAAGCTCGTGTTCAGCGGCGACCTCGGGCATAGAGGAGCGCCCATACTGCGTGATCCCGAAGCGGTCGCCGACGCCGATCTCGTCGTGATGGAAAGCACCTACGGCGACCGGCTTCACCGGCCGTGGGACGACACCTGGCGGGAAATGGGCGAGATACTTTCCAACGCCCGAAGCGAACGGGGCAACATCCTGATTCCGGCCTTCACCGTGGGCCGCACCCAGGATCTGCTCTACGTCTTCAACCGCCGATTCGACGAGTGGGGCCTCGCGAGCTGGCAGATCTTCCTCGACAGCCCCATGGCCATCAAGGCCACGGAAATCTACGACCACCACGCCCGGGTCTACGACCACCGGGCCAAGGCGTTCGAGCGCCAGCACGGAGGCCTGTTCGATTTGCCGAACCTGCACATGTGCGAGAGCTCGAAGGAGTCCATCGCCCTCAACGAGATCCGCTCAGGCGCCATCATCATCGCGGGCAGCGGGATGTGCACCGGCGGGCGCATCAAGCATCACCTCCAGCATAACGTCTGGCGCAAGGAAACGCATGTCATGATCGTCGGCTTCCAGGCGCGGGGCACGACCGGTCGGGCCCTCGTGGACGGCGCAGACCACATCCGCCTGTGGGGAGAAGACGTCAACGTCGCCGCGAAGGTGCACACCGTCGGCGGACTGTCGGCGCATGCCGACCAGCACGGGCTGCTCGAGTGGTACGGCCATTTCACCGATCGACCGCCCGTATACCTGGTTCACGGCGAACCCCGATCCATGGACGCCCTCGCCCACCGCCTCACCCGCGACCTCCAGGCGCCGGTCACCTGCGCGGAGTTCGGGCAGACAATCACGCTTTAGCCCGAGACCTGGCAGGAATTCTCAGGAAGTGCCTGAACCGCTGGAAGAGCCAGCGGCTGGTGCAGCGTCTATTCTTCCGAGATAAGGTGATGCCGCACCATGCCGGCGAAGAACCGTTGGTTTCGTTCATCATCGGAATAAGGCCGCCAGTGCTCGCGCTTCTTCAGAAAACCCGGTTGGAGCCGTTCACACTCATTCAGCGCCTTCTTCGCTTCTTCAACGCGATCGAGGTGTGCGAGGCAAACGGCATACCTGTACTGAAGATCCGGGTTCCTGGGCTGAAGATTGACGGCCTTTTCAATCCACTCGAGCGCCTCGAGAGGGTGGCCCTGACCAAGGTGAGCACGGGAAAGGTACGCCATCATCAACGGACAGAATGAGTCACGGGGACTGAGACGCAGCGCCTGCTCCAACTTGCTGATGCCTTCGGCCGTTCTGCCGACGAGATCCAGTCGATTACCCAGGCCCATGTGCGCCTGGGCGTAGTAGGGATTGAGCTGCAGCGCGATTTCCGCTTCGTTGATCGACTTGGAGAACTGCTCGCGCCACGCGTAAGCCACCCCGAGGACATAGTGGGCGAACGATGAGCGGTTATCGAGCTCAACCGCCCGCATTGCCGCTTCCGATCCCTTCTCCAACAGGTCTTGACGCTCATCGGTACCAACCAGGGAAATCCCGACCAGATAGGACAAGGCCAGTCCTGCCCAGGCACCTGCATAGTCGGGGTCCAGACCGATGGCTGCCTTGAACATCTTCCGGGCGGATTCATGGTCCTCACTCGTGTGTCTGTTGATCAAATCCATCCCACGCAGCACGAGATCCCAGGCCGTAAGGTTCTCCGGGCGCTTGAAAGTCGTTCTTTCGAGCTCCGCCTGGGCCAGCTCAGGTTGAACGGTGATCACGATCCTCCTGGATATCTCGTCCTGGACCTCGAAGATATCTTCCATGGTGCTGTCGAACCTGTCCGCCCAGACGTGATGCCCCGTCTCGGCGTCTATCAACTGCACCGTAATTCGGATCCGATCCCCGGCTTTGCGGATACTCCCTTCGAGAACGTATCGAACACCGAGCTCCCGGGCCACCTGCTGCACCCGGACTGGCTGTCCCTTGTAGGTGAAAGTCGAGTTCCTCGCGATGACCGGAAACGATCGAAAGTATGACAGCGCGGTGATGATGTCCTCGGTAACACCGTCGCTGAAATATTCCTGCCCAGGGTCGCCGCTCATGTTCGTGAACGGCAGCACGGCGATAGAGGGCGTGTTGGACAATTCAATTGGGGGCGATTTTCCACCGCCATCCGGCGGCTCCTGCGGCACCGGCACCGTCGACTGAAGCTCGGGCTCCGGCAAGCTCTTGCCGGCGGTGATTGTCGCGGCGAATGCCCTGACCGGCTGCTCGAATCCCTTCAGTACTCGATCCCCCAGGCTTTCAAACTCGAACGGCAGGCGACCGGGCACCGTCTCGGCCACGGTGCCCTGGACCACGACACCACCGGGGTCGGCCAATTGTTCGAGGCGTTGAGCCAGTATCACTCCGGTGCCCGTAACCGTATCGTCCGCGACGATCACCTCGCCCAGGCTGATCCCGATGCGAAACGACGGTCGAATATCGTCCTCGAGAGTATCGTTGTATGCTTCGTTGGCAGCTTGAAAAGCCAGCGCCGCTGTCACTGCGTCCGAGGCACGGGAAAATTCCGCTACCAGGGCGTCACCCCTGATCTCTCTCGTCGCCCCGCCATGAGACTCGACGATCCCGGACAATCGTCGAAAGCTGTCACGGAACCGTCGGTGAGCCACCGCCTCATCTTTTTGTACGAGCGCGGTCGAACCGGCCACATCACCATGCAGCATGACGGCAAGCTTTCGACGGGAATGCTCTGGCACCAATTCCCCTGGGAAGAGTCGCGAGTCGGAATCCGATATCGTAGCGCCAAACGTCCAGGAGAACGAGTGGTCGGCAGGTCCGCCTGCCAGGCGCGCATGCGCCTCATTCCGGGTTGTGGGTCGAGCTCTCGTGCTTCATGTTCTTGAAGCAGTGATATGGTGGGCGGTGGACGGCTCGCCGCTCAGGATTCCCCACCCTCCAATAACAGGCGGTCGATCTCGGCGCCTCTCGCGGCTCCGGAGAAGATGGCGAAGCTCCCTTCTTCGAGCATGCTCCGCATAGCGTCACGAATCACCGCGTGCGTGAGCCTTGCGACCATCGAGCCCACCGAGACACGGCGAATGCCGGCATGCGCGATCCGGGAAAGGCTCATTTGCGACACCGCGCCGGCGGCCAGGGCATTGACCGGCTTGGACACCGCCCGGGCCACCCTTTCCAGGGCCTCGGCATCCGGCAGCAGCGGTATGTAGAGCAAATCGGCTCCGGCCTTCTCGAATGCCTGGATACGGCGCACGGCCTCGTCCAGATCGTAGGACCCGTGCAACAGGCCATCGGCGCGGGCACACAGCACGAAGGGGTCCGGCAGGGAACGAGCGGCGTCGGCTGCCGCCCGGATGCGGTCCACGGCCGACCCGAAATCGTAAGCAGGGTTACCTTCGGTCATGCAAGTGTCCTCGATCGAGCAGCCCGAAAGCCCGACTTCCCGGGCCAGGCGGACGGCCTCGGCCACCCCGTCGGGATCGTCCGCGAAACCGTTCTCGAAATCGCCGCTGACCGGCAGCGGAGTGGCCGATACGATACATTCGGCATGGGCGAGCGCTTCGTCGCGAGTCACCCCGCCCAGATCCGGGCGGCCGA
Organism: Arenicellales bacterium; assembly: GCA_049583715.1. GTDB lineage: Bacteria > Pseudomonadota > Gammaproteobacteria > Arenicellales > JAANXG01 > JAANXG01. The sequence continues at coordinate 12,333 of JBAUWJ010000220.1, forward strand.
GAGTGAACGCGAAGCCGGCGCTGGTGGTAGCGAGCGCTCTGGCACCGAGTGCCGCCATCATCCGGGCCGACCCCATGTCCCAGGGATTGGGAATGACGAAGCACCCGGCCTCGTGTAGCTGCCGGAAGGTCTTATGTCTCTCGCGAAGCGACGCCATCGATTCTCTCCTTCGAAATGAGCGGCTCATTATGCATGTGCCGGGGAACGGAACGCACCCCGGATTACAACCGGTTAACCTGCTGATTCGCTTGCGTAAGCGCGTTGCACGGGATATCGATCTTCGCTGCGAGGACGCCACCACTCGAGAGTGGCAGGCGAGAAGGGATCCAAGGCGTACGCGGCGCGATATGCTCCCTATCGATCGGAATCCGCCCCGATGATCGCCTCGAAGCCGGAGACCACGTCGAGGAGCTCGGAAGTGATCACCGACTGGCGGGCTCTGTGATAGGACATCGTGATCTCGTCGAGGCGCTCGCCGAGGTTTCTTTCGGCGCCCTGCATGGCCGCCAGGCGGCTGCCGTGCTCGGCGGCCTGGGAATCGGCGCAGGCTCGGGATAAAGCGACGAAGAAGTACTGGCGAAGGAGCCGGGACAGCAGGTCGGGACGCGTCAGGCTGAATCCGGGAATGTTGCGCGACGGCCAGGGAGCTTCTTTGAGGTGCTGGAAACGGCTGAGATCCAGGGGCAGAAGCGGCAACGACTCGGATCTGTAGCTCGTGTTGCGTTGGCGGGCGCGGTTATAGAAAAGCACGACGGGCATGGCATCGTCCTCCACGCGCCATTCGTCGATCTTGAGCAGGAGCTGCAGCACCGTGGCGGTGATGCGCGACGCGGAGCCGGGCACGATCAGGTCCTCTTCCACCGGCACACCCTCCCGCTCGAGTCCGCCCGCGGTTCGGGCCCCCACCGCCAGCACCCGCCAGGATCCTTTCGGCAGGTGCGACTCCTGAAGGTATTGGACGGCATGCGCCACCACGTCCTCGTTGAACCGCCCGCAAAGACCGTGGTCGGAGCCGAAGACGATCAAGCCGGCGCCCGGCGGCTGCCGCGGCCGGCGCGAGCCCGACAGGGAAAGCGGACCGGTCGCCCCGCGAAGCGCCGCGTGCAAGCCCAGCTCGACGGTGCGGTAATAGTCGGCGAGCGCTTCGGCGGCGTTCTCGTACTGGCGGATGCTGGCAGCGGACAGTGCCTTCATGGTCCTGACGATATCGCGCAGATCCTCGATATTGGCGAGCTGCTTCTGCAGGCGCTCCAGGGACTCCACTCGGTCACCCTCCGGCAGGAGACCTGAGCTCGCGCACGACCGCTTCCGCCTGCTCGAGCACGTGAGTCCACTCGCCCTCGGCCAGCGACTCGCCGGCATCCATGCGCAGGCACATCTCGGGACAGACCTTCAGAATGTGCTCGCGCACGCTCTCTTCGACCGCACCCATGTGGTCGACGGGCGCCTCGTCCATGAGGCCGGCGTTGACCGCCTTGAGCACCACTGCCTGCTCGCTGGTTCGAAGCGGCCGGTGCTCCGGCTGCTTCAGCACCTCGCGGACCCGCCGTCCCCGCTCGAGGATCGCCCTGGTGTCGGGGTCGAGGCGCGCGCTGAAGCGCGCGAAGGTCTCGAGCTCCTCGAACTGCGAATAAGCGAGACGAAGATCGCCGGCTACGGCCCGCAATGACGGATACTGGGTCTTGCCGCCGACCCGGGATACCGACTTGCCGACATCGATCGCCGGCAGCCAGCCCTTGCGAAAGAGCACCGGCGACAGGTAGATCTGCCCATCGGTGATGGAAATCAGGTTGGTGGGGATGTAGGCCGATATGTCCTGCGCCTCGGTCTCCACGATCGGCAGCGCCGTCAAGGACCCGCCGCCGCGGGCGGCGTTCAGATGCGTGGCGCGCTCGAGGAGGCGCGAGTGGATGTAGAAGATGTCGCCCGGATAGGCTTCCCGCCCCGGCGGCCGGCGCAGCAGCAGGGAAAGCTCACGATACGCGCGGGCGTGGCGGGTCAGGTCGTCGAAGACAATCAGAACGTCATGGCCCGCCTCCATGAAATGCTCCGCCATGGAGGTGGCGGCATAGGGGGTGATGAAACGCAGCCCCGGCGGGTCGTCGTCGGCCGCCACCACGACAATGGTGTGGCCCATGGCGCCGTGACGGCGCAGCGAATCGACCACCCGTGCGACCGCCGTTCCCCGCTGTCCGATCGCGCAGTAGATGCAGAGCACGTCCTTGTCCCGCTGATTGATGATGGTGTCCACCGCCACGGAGGTCTTGCCGGTCTGGCGGTCGCCGAGAATGAGCTCCCGCTGCCCGCGCCCGATGGGAACGAGGGCGTCAACGGCCTTGATACCGGTCTCCAGGGGAACGGTCACCGGAAGCCGGTCGATGATCGCGGGCGCCGGCCTTTCGACGGGCAGGCGCGCGGCGACATCCAGCGGCCTGCCGCGGTCGAGGACGCGGCCGGTCGCGTCGATGATGCGCCCGATGAGCGCCTCCCCGACCGGAGCGTCGGCCTCGCGGCCGGTGGCCGTGACGGAGACCCCGGCGTTCAGCGCCTCGCTGTCCCCCAGCAGCATCACGCCCACTTCCTCGGGCTCCAGGTTCACGGCGACGCCCAAAATGCCACCGGGAAACTCGATCAGCTCTTCGGAGGTGACGTCCGGTAGTCCCGTGACCCGGGCAATGCCGCCACCCACGTAGGTGAGGCGCCCGGTCTGCCTCAGCCTCGGCCGGGGCTCGGCGCTTTGTACTGCGCCCGCAAGGCGCGCGAAGGTATCGTCCAGGACGCCCCGGAGCGTCGCCGCGCGCGGCTCAGTGCTGTCCGGCGGCATTTTCGATGGCGCTGTCCATGCTCTCCGTGATCTGGGTCAGGTAATCCGTCAGGCTCCAGTCCAGGGCATGGCCGTCGTCGCCCAGGCGGATGCCGCACACGAGATCCGGCAGGATCTTGAAATCCACGTCGCGTTCCCTGTCGAGCTGCCGGTGCAGCGCCTCACGGATCCGTTTGCGCTGGGCCTCCTCGAGATGGAAGGCCGTGCCGACATGCAGAGCGCCCCCCGAGCCGGAGAAAGTCCGCCGGGTCGCCTCGTCCATCTGCGACAAGCGCCGGACGAAGCGCTCGACGATGCGGTCTTCGAGCGAAGCATCCGCCAGGTCCGCCAGGGCCTTGCGCGCGATGGCCGTTACCGCCGTCAGTGTCTGCTTGCGCAACCCCTCCAGGAAGTCGCGTTTCTCCTCGGCGGCTTGTCTTTGCCACTGGCGCTTGGCGTCCTCGACTTCGTTCCGGGCCTGTTCCAGCAGCCGCTGCTTCTCCTCCCCCGCTTCCGCTTTGTACTGCTCCATCAGCGACCGGCGGTTGGTTTCCATCTGCTCGGTCTTGTAACGGTAAGCGTCGATCTGCTCCCTGGCCTCGACTTCGCGCTGCTCGGCATTGTTGAGCCGGTCGGCGATGCGCTGCTCGCGGGTGTCCATCGCCCGGATGACCGGCCGGTACAGGAAGTGCTGCAGCAGATACACCAGCACCAGGAAGTTGACGATCTGGGCGGAAACCGTGATCCAGTCGATCTGCATGGCTCAACCCCCAGCGGCCAGGATGTGATTCCAGAAAGGATTGGCGAATAACAGAATCATCGTAACCACGAAGCAGTAGATGGCAGTAGACTCGATCATGGCCAGCCCGACGAACAGCGTTCGGGTGATGGTGGCGGTCTCGTCGGGCTGCTGGGCGATGGCGCTCAAGGCCTGGGCGACGGCCCGGCCTTCTCCCAGCGCCGGGCCTATGGAGCCGATGGCGATGGTCAGGCCTGCGGTGAATACCGAGACCATACCGATTAACGACATGCTGTTCATACGTTGCCTCCGTTGTCCGGATCGTTCTGTCCGCTTTCGATGTCACTGGTTTGACGGTCCCCCGTGATCGACGCGGCGGACGCGATGTAGACCATCGCCAGAATGGCGAAGATGTAAGCCTGGATCATGCCGGTCAGCAGTCCCAGCACCTGCATCACCACCGGGAAAAGGTAGGGCGTGATGCTGAGCAGGATGGCCGCGACCACGGTGCCGCTCAGTATGTTGCCGTACAGGCGCACCGCCAGGGCCAGGATCCGGGAGAGCTCGCCGATGATGTTGAAGGGCAGCATCAGCACCGTGGGCTCCACATAGTGCCTGAAGTACCGCGCCGGCCCCTGGTACACGATGCCGTAGAGCGGCACCGCCACGAACACGCAGATCGCCAGCGCCGTGGTGGTGGAAAGCGATCCCGTCGGGGCCATGTACCCCGGCACGATGTTCAGCAGGCTGGCGGCGGCGATGAACAGGAACAGGGTGCCCACGAAAGGCAGGTAGCGCCCGGGTGCCTGGTGAGTCACCCCCTGGATCTGGTCCCGGATGCCCGTGACCAGCACCTCCAGCAGGTTCTGCCAGCGCGACAGCTCCGTGCCGGTGCTGAGGCGCCGGGTGATGAGCCACGAGCCGACCGTCAGCGCAAACATGACCAGCCAGGTGAAGACGATCGTCAGGTTGAGCCTGAAGACGCCCCACTGCCAGAGCACGACGCTGTCGGGACTGATAGTCATGCAATGTCGCCCGCATCGGAAGGCTCCGTGTGATTGCGCCGGCGCACGATCAGCAGCACCACGAAGCGCATGGCGACGAAGCCCGCCAGCGCCGCCAGGAGCTGGGTCCACTGCCGGCTGAGGGCGATCACGAGGTAGAACCCCGCGCCCACCAATACGAGCCGCATCAGAACACCCGCGATCAGCGGCAGCCCCCACTTCTCTTTATGCACCAGGCCTCGAACGTTCACCCACAGCGCCGCCAGCCACAGCAGCGCCAGCACGCCGCCGAGAACGAACATGGCAGCGGTGAAGAGGACGTCACTCACGATGGCTCTCCTGCTTCACCCAGTACCAGGCATTCAGGCAGCCAACGGCAATGCCGAGGATAAGAAAGGTCAGCGTCCACGATACCCGCGCCGCCGGGTGGTGGGCGTCCAGCCACACCCCGATGGCGACGCCGGCGAGCGTCGGTATCGCCACCGCCCACCCGACGAGACCGAACATGCCGAGACCGAACCAGACCGTGCGCCGCTGCCTTGCCCGGCCACGGATCTTGCGCTGCGCCTTGTGACCGACCTCGCGGGCCAGCGGGGCTTCGAACCCGGGGTTTGCCTTACCTTTGTCTTCAACCATGGATGGCGTCCTGCAGCGTCTTGAACTTGCGCAAAGTTCCCGCCTCCAGACGCGACAAGGCCGTGCGGGCCTTGCGCTCGTGCTCGTCCAGTTGCAGGAAGCTCGCCTCCACCAGCTCCTCGAGGCGTTCGAGATCCTCGCCGCGCACGCCGCTGTAGGCCGAAACCATCACTGCGCGCCCGCACTTCACCAGGGTGCCCTCGTCTATCGCCGCGAAACGCTCTCCCCCCGGTTCCGGATAATACGCGAGCACGCCCGGCACCAGGGGCGCCACGAAGTCCCGATGGCGCGGCAGCAGACAGAAACAGCCGTCGGGCGCCTCGGCAACCAGTTTGACCACGGGCTCGTCCACCAGCACTTCCGTGGGCAGGAGCAGCTTCAGGTGCATGGTAATCCCGGCAGGCGGCGTCATTGATACATCTCTTTTCGCGCCTCCTCGATGGCGCCGATCATGTACAGGGCTCGTTCCGGCACTTGCGAGAATTCGCCGTCGAGAATCCGCTCGCAGCCCGAGACCGTCGCTTCCAGCGGCACTACCGTGCCCGCCTGGCCGGTGAACGCCCCCGTGGTGACGAACGGCTGGGTGAGGAAGCGCTCCAGCCGCCGCGCCTTGTCCACCGTGTCGCGGTCTTCACGGGACAGCTCCTCGATGCCCAGCATGGAGATGATGTCCTTCAGCTCCTCGTATTCGGCCAGCGTGCTGCGAACCGCCTGGGCGGTCCGGTAGTGGCGCAGCCCCACCACCTCCGGGTTGAGCATCTTCGAATCCGTCTGCAACGGATCCACCGCCGGATACAGGCCCTGGCTGGCGCGCCTGCGCGACAGCACGATGAACGCCGACAGGTGGGCGAAGATATGTGTGGCCGCCGGGTCCGTGAGGTCGTCCGCGGGCACGTATACCGCCTGTACCGAAGTCACGCTGGCGCTGCGCGAGCTGCCGATGCGCTCCTCGAGCTCCGCGAGCTCGCTGGCCAGCGTCGGCTGGTAGCCCACGCGCGACGGTATCCGTCCCATCAGCCCGGACACCTCCGTCCCCGACTGGACGAAGCGAAACACGTTGTCGATGAGGAATAACACGTCGCGCTTCAGCTCGTCCCGGAAGTACTCGGCGATGCTCGAGGCAGCGTGGCCGACGCGAAAGCGCGCGCCCGGCGGCTCGTTCATCTGGCCGTAAATCAGCACGGCCTGGTCGAGAACGCCGGACTCGGACATGGAACGGTACATCTCCTCGGCCTCGCGCAGTCGCTCGCCGATGCCGCAGAACAGGCTGACGCCCTGGTAGTGCGTAGCCATGTTGTTGATCAGCTCATTGATCAACACCGTCTTGCCGACGCCCGCGCCGCCGAACATCCCGCCCTTGCCGCCGCGCTCCAGCGGCGCCAGAAGGTCTATGGCCTTGATGCCGGTTTCGAAGATCGCCGTGCCGGTGACCCGATCCGACAGCGGCAGGGGCGGACGGTGGATGGGCCAGCGCTGTGTGGTCTCGAGCGCGCCCTTGCCGTCGATGGCCTCCCCGAACACGTTCAGCATGCGGCCCAGCAAGGCCTCGCCGACGGGAATCTCCAGGTCCGCTCCGGTGTTGCGCGCCGGAGCTGCGCGGCCGAGCCCCCGGGTCGGGCTCAGAGCGATGCATCGAACCGTTGCGGAGTCGAGGTGCGCCTCCACTTCCAGCACCACGCTTTCGCCCTCGCCAGCAAGAAGCCGGCGCCTGCGCGGCGGCAGGGGCGGCCCGAAACGGACGTCCACCACGTTCCCCCGAACGGCCACGACCGATCCGAGCTGTCCGGGAGATTCGCCTCGTTCGCGGGAGCGGACCGGGGTTTCGGGATGAACGGATTTATTCATGACTCCCCCATTCTGCCAAACGGCGCCCGGGAGCGCGGACGTATCACGCAGGGATTTGATTCAAATCAACGCCGCGGCTGGCACTTCGGGCAGTAGTAGGCGGTTCTGCCACCCGCGCTCAGCGTCCCGACCGGGCCGCCGCACACAGGGCAGCGCGCGCCTTTGCTGCGGTTGGTGTAGAGCCAGGATGACGGCATTCGGCCGGGGTCGGCGCGCACCGCGATGGCCTTCTTCAAAACCGTGCGCATGGCCCGGTACAGCGCTTCGCTTTCCCGCTGCGAGAGGCTCGTCGTCGAACGGGCGGGATGGATGCGGGCCTGGAACAGGATCTCGTCGGAATACTCATTGCCGATGCCGGCGATGCGTCCCTGGTCCATGAGCCTCGGCTTCACTGCCGCCCTCCCGGAGATCAGGAGCTCGCGAAACTGTGCTGCCTTGATCTCCAGGGCGTCGACACCCAGTTTCCGTGCCGCGATGAATGCGTCCGGATCCGTGATGAGGGCGATGCGTCCGAGCCTGCGCCGGCTGAGGTACGCGAGGTCGTGGCCTCCCTCGAGAAGCAACAGCACCGCGATGTATTCGGGAGGTTTGGAATCGTGCCGGTAGTATTTCAGGCTGCCGGTCATTCCGAAGTGCATGGCCAGCCAGTCTCCCGAGTCGAAGCCCGCGAACAGGTACTTGCCGTGGCGACGGGAGGACTCGACGGTGTGACCTTTCAGTCTTCTGCTCAAGCTCTGCGCCGACGTGCCGGACAACACGTCGGGGTGCGGCGCGCGGACGCCGGTGACGCGCTGATGCCGCGCATGGGCGTCGAGGTAACGGCGTTCGGTTTCGACTTCGGGCAGCTCGGGCATGGGCTCGTCCGCTTGCTATCGTTTCAGAAGCTTTCTCAGGGCCGTCAGCGGGCGGGTGTTGATCACGTCGTCCGCTTCCAGCCACCCGCGGCGGGCCTGGTCCACGCCGAAGCGCATCAAGTCCAGGCTCGCCGTGCTGTGGGCGTCGGTGGAGATGGCGAGCTCGAGGCCCATCTCCTTCGCCATGCGGCAGGCGTCGTCGTTCAGGTCCAGGCGCTCGGGACCGGCGTTGACCTCGAGAAAGCAGCCGCGCTCCACGGCACCCGCCATGACGCGCTCGATGTCGATGTCATAGGCGTCGCGCTTGTTGATCAGGCGGCCGGTGGGATGGGCGAAGATGTTGAAGCAGGGATTGTCCATGGCGCGCAGCACCCGCTCGGTCTGCTGCTTGCGGGTGAGATTGAACTTCGAGTGGATGGCGCAGACGGTGAGGTCCAGCTCCCTCAATACGCGGTCCGGAAGATCCAGTGAGCCGTCCTCCAGGATGTCCAGCTCGATGCTCTTCAGGACGACCATGTCCTCGAGCTTGTCGTTGAGACGATCGATGGCCTCGATCTGCTTCCTGAGGCGCTTCTCGTCCAGGCCCCTGGCGACGGTGACGTGCCGCGAGTGGTCGGTGACGGCGACGTACTCGTAGCCCTTTTTCCGAGCGGCCTTGACCATGTTGTCGAGGGATTCCAGGCCGTCGGTTTCCGTGGTGTGCATGTGCAGGTCGCCGCGGATATCCTTCAGCGTAACGAGCTTCGGCAGGCGATGGCTGCGCGCAGCCTGGATCTCGCCGTGATCCTCGCGCAGCTCGGGCGGAATGAAGTCCAGACCGAAGAGCTGGTAGATCTCCTCCTCGGTCCGGCCGGCGATGCGTTTGTCGCCCCGGAAGACACCGTACTCGTTGATCTTGAGCTTCCTCTTCTGGGCGATGGTACGCAGAGCGATGTTGTGCGACTTCGAGCCGGTGAAGTAATGGAGCGCCGCGCCATAGCTCACCTCGGGCACCACCCTGAGGTCCACCTGGAGGCCGGACTTCAAGTGCACGGTGCTGCGAGTCGTGCCTTGCGAGATGATCTCGTCGACGTCGTCGTAGCGGGTGAATCGCTGTATGACGTTGGAGTTCTTCCTGGCGGTCGCGAGAATGTCGAGGTCCCCGACCGTCTCCTTGCGCCGGCGGTAGCTGCCGGCGATGATGAGCCGCTTCAGGCCCTTGGAGCCCCTCAGGTATTTCAACAGGGGCTCGGACACAGCCTCGGCCTCGGCGAGCAGCGTGCGCGGCGCCTGGCCGCTCCAGGCCTCCGCGCGCTTCAACAGGGTCTGCTCTGTCTTCGCTCCGAATCCGGGAAGCCCCCGGATGCGGCCGCTGCGCGCGGCCCGCCCGAGGTCCTCGATGCTGCGGACCTCGAGCGCCTTGTAAAGCGCCTTGACGCGTTTCGGGCCCAGGCCCTCGATCTTCATCATGTCGCTGAGCTCGCCCGGTACGCGTTTCCGCGTTTCTTCCAGCAAGGGCAGGCGACCGGTTTCCACGATGGTTCCGATCTTGCCGGCGATGTCCTCGCCGATACCGGGCAGCTCGGACAGGTCCTCCCCGTGCGCCACCATGTCCGCCATGGCGCGCGACTGGGCCCGGACCGTCTGGGCAGCATTCCGGTAAGCCCGCACCCGGAACGGATTGGCGCCGTCGATCTCCAGGAGATCGGCGAGGCGATTGAAAAGATCCGCGATTTCGACGTTGCTGACGGCCATATCGTGTGCCGATTGTACAGTCGTGCCGAAGCCTGGTTACTTGAGCACCAGGCCGCGCCGGTGGTCATGATCTGGGTCAACGAGACCAGGAGAGGCAATCGGCCTGGGGTCCGTGCGCGGCATGGAAGAGGTGGAGGCAGTGAAAGGGACGATGCTGAAGCGGGCGGTCGTCGGAATGAATTCCGACCCACGGGAGACCTGGCTCGAAGCCGCAGTGGGTCGGAATTCATTCCGACAGCGCCTTAGCCAACGGCACCGGGCTTGTCTATCTCACGAGGAACAACGGGCAGTTCAGGTGGGCAAGGTACTCGCGCAGGGACGCGTGGCGAAGCATCGGGTCGTCCCGCTGCACGACCAGCACCGAACTGCCGGAGTCGCGCAGCAGCGCCACCAGACGTGGCCAGTCGCCACTCTTCAGGGAGTGGTAGGTGACGTTCCCCGGGTAGACCAGTCCGGGGTGGTTGGACCCAACGTAATTGGACAATATCTCTTGCGCCCGCCGCTGCAGCGCCGTCGACGCTTCGTCCGATTCTGCCACCAGGAGCACTTGGAGCGTCCCCCGGTCGGAGTCGGAGGCGAGCTCGACGGCCGTGGCCAGGACACGCGCCGAGCCTTCGGAGCCGTCGAAGCAGGCGGTGATGGTCTCACGCGCGCGACGGGGGGACGGCCCCATCAGCACGGCGCCCAGGCGAGTCAGGGCCAGCACGTCGGCTTCCATCGCGGTGATGAGCTCGCGCTCCATGGAGCCGTGCCAGACGCGGAAGCTCCAGTGCACGCCGCAGTGCTCCGCGTATGTCGCCAGCGCGCGCTCGGCGCGCCTGGCGACGACCCGCAGCTCCTGTTGCATGCGAGTCGCCTGGAAACGCTCGCTGCGCCGCGATGTCGGACGGAACTCCTGCACGAAAGTCAGCTCCGACAGTCGCAGCAGATCGCTGTCCTCCACAAAAACGCCCTCCAGCTCCGCGTCAAGGCGGCGGGCGAGGCGTGTCAGGCGCTCGAGCTGGGCAATGTCGAGCTCTCCGGTGTCGAGAGCGACGACGATTCGGCGGCGCCGCGCGGTGTCGTTCTGGTTCATCGCCGCTTGTCGTCCCCGGCGTCGTCCTTTCCCTCGCCTCGGGCGGCGAACGTGCGCATGCGCTCAGAGTAGGCCACGAGCTTTGCTTCCACCCGGCCGTTGATGCTGTCCGCGGGGAAACGGCCTTCGCCGTCACGCTCTCCCGCCGCCACGCCGGTCAGCAGCTCGATGCCTTCATCGATGCTCTTGACCGGATAAACCGCGAATTGCCCGGCCGCCACGGCATCCACCACGTCCTGGCGCAGCACGAGGTGCCTGACGTTGGAGTGCGGGATCAGCACACCTTGTTTCCCGGTGAGACCGCGAGCCCGGCAACAGTCGAAGAATCCCTCGATCTTGTCGTTCACACCGCCGATGGGCTGGACCTCGCCGTACTGGTTGACTGAGCCCGTTACCGCGTAGGACTGGCGGATCGGCGCGTCGGCGAGATCCGACAGCAGGGCATACAGCTCCGCCGATGAGGCGCTGTCGCCGTCGATACCCCCGTAGGACTGCTCGAATACCAGGCTGGCGGACAGGGACAGCGGCTGCTCCAACGCATAGCGAGCGCCCAGGAAATGAGACAGTATCAGCACACCCTTGGAGTGTATCGGCCCGCCCAGCTCGACCTCGCGCTCGATGTCCAACACCTGGCCCCTGCCGATACGGGTGCGCGCCGTGATGCGCGACGGCCTGCCGAAGCTGAAGCCGCCCAGGCTGATCACCGACAGCCCGTTGATCTGGCCGACATGCTCCCCATCGGTATCGATGAAAATGGTGCCGCGTCGGATTTCCTCCTGGATGCGCTCCCGCAGCCGGTCGGAGCGGTAGATCTTGGTGTCTATGGCCCGCTGGACGTCGTCGGCCGTTACGGTGCCGTCGGGTTCGCGGCGCGCGGCCCAGTAGGCGCTCTCCTGCAGCAGGTCGATGATCGCGCGCATGTGGGTGGAGAGCTTCTCCTTGTCGTCGGCGAGCCTGACGCTGTGCTCGATGACCCGTCCAACCGCCCCGCGGTCGAGCTCGGGGAGTGAATGGCGGTGGACGAGACTCGCGATGAACCGCGCGTACCGGCCCTCGCTTTGACCGTCGCGGTCCATGCGCTCGTTGAAGTCCACCTGGACCTTGAACAGGTCCTCGAACTCCGTATCGAAGGCCGACAGCAGGTAGTAGATGATCGGCTCGCCCATCAGCACCACCTTGACCCGAAGCGGTACGGACTCCGGCTCCAGTGTCGCGGTGGAGATCAATCCGAGGTTTTCCCCCAGCGACTCGAGGTGCAGCCTGCCGGCTTTGAGTGCGCGCTTGAGGGCTTCCCACGCAAAAGGCTGGGTCAACACCTTCACGGCGTCCACCAGAAGATAGCCGCCGTTGGCGCGGTGCAGCGTGCCCGCGCGGATCATGGTGAAATCGGTGACCAGGGCGCCCTGCTGGGCGCGATGCTCGATGCGGCCCATCAGGCTGTGGTAGGTAGGGTGGTCCTCGTAGACCACCGGCGCGCCGTGATTGGGGTGGCGAGGCGTGAGAACGTTGACACGATAGCGGTTGGTCCAGGGCATCTCGTCGCTCTCCCTGGGATACAGAGCCGCCAGGAAAGGGAGCTGCTGCTTATCGCGGGGCAGGAAGCGCTGGAAGTTGCCGATGATGTCGTCGTGCACCTGGTCGAGATAGCCGAGCACGTTCTCGAGGCCAGCGTATTTCCCGCGCAACGGCTCGAGCATCTGGGAGACCACGCTGGTGGCCATCTCCCGGTTCAGCTCCTCCAGCTTCTCGCGGCTCTCCTTCTGCCAGAACGGCGCCTGGCGGAAGGTCTTGCGCAGCTCTTCCTGGAGCTCCTCGATGTCGTCCTGGATCTTCTTCTGCTCTTCCTCCGGGAGCTTGTTGAACTCCTCCTGATCCATCGTCTGGCCGTTGCGAACCGGCGCCATCGTGATGCCCACGGGGGTGCGGATCAGTGCAAGGTTTCTCGCCTGGGCCTTCTCCTGGAGCTCACGCATCGCTTTCTGCTGCTGCTCGCTCAGGCCCTCCTCGATGGTCTCCGATCGGGTGCGGTACTCCTCGCTCTCGAACACCGCCGGGATGGCGGCGCCGAGCTCCACGATCAAATGGTTCATGTCCGCGGCCAGCTCGCTCCCCCTGCCGGCCGGCAGCTCAAGCGCCCGGGGCTTTCTGTAATCGTCGAAGTTGTTGACGTAGCACCACTCCGAGGGCACGCCTTCGCGGCCCGCCTGCTCTTCGGCGTACTGCCGGATCAGGGACAGCTTGCCGACTCCGGACGGGCCCAGCGCGAACAGGTTGTAGCCTTCGCTGCGCATGCCCATCCCGAAGGTGAGCGCATCCACCGCGCGCTCCTGGCCGAGAATCTCGGTCAGGTCCTCGAGGTCGGCCGTGGTCCTGAAATTCAGCTTGCCGGGGTCGCAGCCGGGTCGCAGCTCGGCCGGGGTCAGTGAGTCGATTGGAGGCACGGGGTCCTTGGAATCGACGTTTGCGGAACGCCGCGCCTCAACGCGACGTGACCTGGATCCTGCGCACTGCCTTCTCCGCACCCGCCGCGCGCGGCATGGAGATGTCGAGCACGCCCTTGGAGAATTCCGCGCTTACGCGTTCCCGGTCGATGTCATCGGGCAGGCGGAACGCCCGCCGGAAGGCGCCGTAGCTTCGTTCGAGCAGGTAGTAGTTCCGGTCCTTCTCCTCCCGCTCATTGCGCTTCTCGCCCGACACCACCAGCACGTCGCCCTCGACGGTGACCTGGACGTCGCCCGCGTCCATGCCGGGCAGCTCTATCGATATCTCGTAGCCTTTGCCCGACTCCGAGGCGTCGGCGCTGGGCGGCCGGCGCTCGCCGCGCAGGTGTCGCAGACCCTGGGCGAGACGGTCGAAGACGTGCTCGACCTCCGTGCGCAGGCTGCTCAGGGGATGAAAGCCGTCTTCCGTCTCAATGGGTACCTTTCTCGATTGTCTGGCCATCGCCGCCTCCCGGGGGTGTCGAGGCCTGTCTGTATATGTCACCGGGCTCCCCGAGGCATTGACAGAGGTCAATCGTATTGGGGTTCCGGCGAGCCTCGGGGTGCGGCGAACGCGGAATCGAAGCCCGGCCTGCCTCTCCCCGTCGCCCGCCAACGGAAGAGGGAATTCTGTCCTTTACGAACCACCGCGACTCTTATCCTCTCCCCCGGCCGGGAACGGGGACGACAGCGTGTGTCCGTGATTCAGGGGTCCGTGGCCGGCACCGTAGCCCGGGGCGCGGCGGATCGCCTCCTGGACGTAGTCTATGGCCCGCTCGACGGCGTCGCGCAGTGCCAGGCCCTGGGCGATGCCCGTGGCTACGGCGGACGCGAGGGTGCAGCCCGTACCGTGGGTAGCGGCGGAATGAATTCTCGGGTGCTCGAACGCTTCACTGCCCTGCCGGGTCACGAGCAGGTCCATGATGCGGTCGCCTTCCACATGACCGCCCTTCATCAGCACCGCCGCGGCGCCCAGGGCAAGAATCCTTTCCGCGGCTGTCCGCCGGGCCGGCTCGTCCCGGATCGACATGCCGGTGATGACTTCCGCCTCGGGGATATTCGGGGTGACGATCGTGGACAACGGGATCAGGCGTTCGCGCAGCGTGCTCACGGCATCGTCGCAGAGCAACCGGGCGCCTCCCTTGGCGACCATGACCGGGTCCGTCACGACCGGTACACCACCCGCGGACTTTCTGATCACGTCGCAGACGACATCCATGACGGCCTTGTCGTGGAGCATGCCGAGCTTGATGACGTCGGCACCGATGTCCGCGAGCACCACCTCCATTTGCCTGCGGACGAACCCGGGCGCCACGCCGAGCACCTCGTGAACACTTCGGGTGTCCTGGGCGGTCAAGGCGGTCACGGCGGTGGCGGCATACCCGCCCAGGGCGGTCACGGTCTTGATGTCCGCCTGCAGGCCGGCTCCCCCGCCGGAATCAGAGCCGGCGACGATGAGAACCCGGCCCTTCATGCGGGCGCCCCTGGTGTTTGCCGTGTCGTCGATCGCATATCCCGAACACTAATATCAACACCGCCCGCCACGGCGCAAGCGCGGTCATTGGCCCGGCCGTGCTACATTCTTGGGAACCCATTGCTGGTGTCCTCCGGCGGGACGGACCAAGGCCGGTGGTCGGACCTGCGGTGTGCTCGGGATGTCACCCTCCCGGCGTCGCAACCCGTTCTTGACGATAAGAACGATTCTCATTACCATCTATGGAAAGTTTGCGACGGGAGCCAATTCACCGGAAGAGCGTTCGGCTGCCGCCCATTCACAAGCTATTTTTCTCGCCAGCGAGGTCGAGCATGCGTTTCGCGTCCACGAGTCTGACTTTTGTGTTTGCCCTGTCCCTGCTCGGGCCCCTTGCCGCCCGGGCGGAGGATTACAACCTCGTCATCAAGGACCACCGCTTCGACCCGGCCGAGCTGACCGTGCCGGCGAATACCCGGATCAAGCTCACTATTGACAACCAGGACGTCGCTCCCGAAGAGTTCGACAGTCACGACCTCAGGGTGGAGAAGGTGGTCCCGGGCGGAACCCAGGGCTTCGTCTGGGTGGGGCCGCTGCCCGCGGGTGAATACAAGTTTGTCGGGGAGTTCCACGAAGACACCGCCAAGGGCAAGCTGATCGCCAGGTGAGGTAGCCATGCTGGGTTCCGCAGTCATCGTTTTTCGCGAGGTCCTCGAGGCCGCGCTGATCATCGCCATCGTGCTCGGGGCTACCCGGGGCGTCGCGGGCAGGGGCCGCTGGGTCAGCGCGGGCATCGCCGGGGGTGTTCTGGGCGCATTGGTGGTGGCGGCCTTCGCGGGCGCTATCGCCGGCGCTGTGCAGGGCCGCGGCCAGGAGCTGCTGAATGCCGGCATATTGCTCGCGGCCGTCGCCATGCTGGCCTGGCACAACGTCTGGATGAGCGCCCACGGCCGCGAGGTCGCCGCCCAGATGAAGAGCGTCGGCCACGATGTCAGCGTCGGTGCCAAGCCACTGTCGGCCCTGGCACTGGTGACGCTGTTCGCCGTGCTGCGCGAGGGCTCCGAGACCGCCCTGTTCCTGTTCAGCCTCTCCGCCAGTGGGGCGGGCGGCCATGCCCTGCTGTTCGGCGGGGTACTGGGCCTGGCGGCGGGCGCCGCGGTAGGATTCATCCTCTATCGCGGTCTTCTGGCGATCCCCATAGGCCGCTTCTTCAGCGTCACCGGCTGGCTGATACTGCTGCTGGCCTCGGGGCTCGCAGCCAACGCCGCCGGCTTTCTCAACCAGGCGGGGCTGGTGCCCGCCCTCGCGCCGCAGGTGTGGGACAGCGGCTGGCTGCTGCAGCAGGATAGCTGGCTCGGGACGCTGCTGCACATCCTCGTCGGCTACAACGACCGCCCGATGGGTATTCAGGTGATGTTCTACCTGGTGACGCTGGCAGGGATCTACGCCTTGATGTGGTTGTTCGGGAGCAGCCGCCCGCGCGCCGCCGCGCCCCAGCGCGCGGCCTGAAGCCGGCCGATTCCATCACACGCAGGCGGATCGCATTCTCGGCCGCCATGGATTCGGCCACGGCCCGGCTGATTTCCGCATACAGGTATTCCTTCGCCAGGTACTCGATGAGGACCGCCGGCGGCAGTTGATGCAGCGGCAGCGGCCCCTCGTCCGCCGCGTTCAGCGGCGCGGGATCCAGGGGCAGGATGCGGCGATGCTCGATTTCGTAGGATCCGGCACCGGCGTAGCGCCCGAACAGAATATCGGCGCGGGCCCCGTCCGCGAGATGATCGGCCACCTTGTGAGTGACGCTGAGCACGCCGCCCGTGTGGGTGGCCATCGGAAAGGACCAGTCCACTGTCAACCCCCGCTCCTCGGCCAGGGTGCGACCCCGGCGGCCGATGACGCCGATTCCGCGGCCGGTCTCCGAGAGCTTCACCGCCTCGTCTACGAGGTGATCGTTGAAGGCGCCGACAAAGCCGTGCTCGGAAGCGACGACAATGAGCACGTCGCCGCTGGCCGGCGGGGGCGGGAGGCCGCCCGCGGGCTGGCCTTCCAGCAGCGCAGCCGCACGGGCGATCGTCTTCTGATGATTGCGACATAGCGCTGGATCCCGGCCAGCGCGGCCCGGAGCCCGCCCGTGCAGGCGATATTCGACAACGCACCCGGAGTGGCCCCGCCGGCCTTACAACAGGACTTCAAAGGGTGATGCTTGATTCAGATCAGTGCGTCCGCGAACGCGGCACGTTAATACTTGTCTATTCGTTTAACAGGGGAGCGGCTTCAAGGTGATCGACCGGTCCTTGAGCGGGCCCCGCGAATACCGCAGGCGGACCCGGCGGCTCGATGCCGGGATCTTTATTTTCACTATCACGACAGATCTCGCGGGAGATCGGGAGGATACGACAATGGCGGAATGGCCCAGTCAAATAGCCGAGTTTCAGCGCACCTGGGTGGAGCAGCAGCAGAAGATGATGAGCGAGTGGATGGATTCTCTGAAGAATGCCAGCAACGATGCCTCACCGGCGAGCTGGCGGAAGGCGGCGGATGTCATGGAAAAGCAGGTCAACAGCGCGCTCGACAGCCAGAAGCAGTCGCTGATGGCCATCGCAGGGAACGTCGAGAATATCGAAGGCGTACCCGATGCCTTTACGCAGACGATCAACCAGCTCGAGAAGGGCATAGAGCTGTGGGCGGACGTCCAGCGCAGGCTCTGGAAGGTGTGGTTCGACATGCTGCGGGCGACGTCGCCCGTGCCCCAGACGCCCGGTGAAGCCATGATGGAGAACTGGCAGGAGATGGTACGCAAGACGATGTCCATCCAGGAGCAGTGGCTGTCCAATTGGAGCGCTCCGGAGTCGAAATCCACGGGCGCATCCCGGAAGAAGGCCTCCACTTAGAGCCAATCGTCCTGATCCTCGGGCTGAGATTGGAGTAACAGTGGAGCTCGGCGACACCGAACGGACACATCGTCCCGTCCCGGACGGGGAAACTCTTCGATTCACCGAGCGGGAGGTGCAGTTATGGAGCTGAGAGACAAGGTGGTCGTGGTGACCGGCGCCGGCCGGGGCCTTGGGAAGCAGATGTCCTTGATGATCGCGGCCAAGGGAGCGCGCCTGGCCGTCGTGGATATGTCCGAGGAAGAAGTCGAGGAGACGGCCCGACTCTGCAACGAGAGCGGCAACGAATCGCGGCATTACGTCGCGGACGTGTCCGATGAGTCCGCCGTGGAGCAGCTTTTCGCTGACGTAGCGGCGGGCTTCGGGCGCGTCGATGCAGTGATCAACAACGCCGGCATCACCCGGGACGGTCTGCTGGTGAAAGCCAGGGAAGGCGAGGTCTTGAGCAAGATGTCGCTGGATGACTGGAACGCGGTGATCAACGTCGACCTGCGCGGCGTGTTTCTGTGCGCGAGGGAGGCGGCCGTGAAGATGATCGAGAACGGCAACGGTGGAGTCATCATCAACATTTCGAGCATATCCCGGGCCGGCAATATCGGCCAGACCAACTATTCCGCGGCCAAAGCCGGGGTGGCGGCCATGACGGTCACCTGGGCCGGCGAGCTGGCACGGCACGGTATCCGCGTGGCCGCAATAGCGCCGGGGTTCAGCAACACGAGAATGGTCGCCGGCATGCCGGAGAAGATACGGGACAGGGTCACGGCAAGGGTGCCGCTGAAAAGACTCGCCAAGCCCGAAGAGATCGGCCATACCGCCATCTACATTCTCGAGAATGATTATTTCGACGGCCGGGTACTGGAGATCGACGGGGGTCTGCGCATCTGACCCGTGTGCCTGCGCGGGCGCCGGTTCGCTCGGCCTGAATCGATCAAACAGCACTTCGGTGGAGAAGACGAATGAGCAGCACTCCCGAGAAAGCCGAAACGCATGCGAGCCCCGAAACCGGGGTTCGTGTCCTGAAGCCTCCCAGACGGCCCGCCGCCCCGGCGCCCCGCCCGAGCGTCGATGCCGGCTCGCACGGTGCCCTGGCGCCGGACGAGGACGCCGACCTCGACGTCACCGAAGGCAGCCGGCGCAACCTCGACCGTCTCTCCCACGCCTGGGTCGGACGCCTGACGGGCGGGGTATCGCCCGCCTCCATCATGGGCGCGTACGCCGACTGGGCCTGGCATCTCACCACCTCGCCGGGGAAGCAGGGCCAGCTCGTCGAGAAAGCCTGGCGCAAGGCCATGCGGCTCGCCGCGTTTCTGCCCAAGGCCCCGCGGGGTGAGGCCTGCGAAGCCTGTATCGAGCCCCTCCCCCACGATCACCGCTTCAGCGCCCCGGAATGGCGGCAATGGCCGTTCAACGTAATCCAACAGTCCTTCCTGCTTGCGCAGCAGTGGGTGCACAATGCCACCACCAACACGGAAGGCGTCAGCGACCACCACCAGCAGGTCGTCAACTTCACGTCCCGGCAGGCGCTCGACATGTTCTCGCCGAGCAACTTTCCCTTCACGAATCCCGAGGTCATCAAGCGGACGGTGAACTCGGGAGGGATGAACCTGTTCCAGGGGTTCCTCAACTGGCTGGAGGACGTTCAGCGTCTCGGCTACAACAAGCCGCCCGTGGGCGCGGAGGCCTTCAAACCGGGCAAGACAGTGGCGATCACGCCCGGGAAAGTGGTCTATCGCAACCGGCTCATCGAGTTGATCCAGTATGCCCCGAGCACCGAAAAGGTGCGCAATGAGCCGGTGCTGTTCGTGCCCGCCTGGATCATGAAGTACTACATCCTCGACCTGTCGCCGGAGAACTCGCTGGTGCGATGGCTGGTCGACCAGGGCTACACCGTGTTCATGATTTCCTGGAAGAACCCGGGAGCGAAAGAATGGGACTTCGGGATGGAGGAATACCGCAAGTCGGGGGTGCTGGCGGCGCTGGATGCGGTCAATGCGATCGTTCCCGGCCGCAAGGTGCACGGCGTCGGCTATTGCCTCGGTGGAACCTTGTTGTCGATCGCGACGGCGGCAATAAGCCGCGATGGGGATGACCGGCTTGCCAGCCTGACGCTGTTCGCCAGCCTCACGGATTTCGCCGAGGCGGGCGAGCTGGAAATGTTCATTGATGAAAGCCAGGTCGATTTCCTCGAGGACCAGATGTGGCAGTCCGGATATCTCGACTCCTCGCAGATGAAGAGCACCTTCCAGTTTCTGCGCTCGAATGACCTGATCTGGTCATACATCGTGCACGACTATCTCATGGGCGAGCGCTCGCCCATGGTGGACTTGATGGCCTGGAGCACGGACGGGACTCGGCTGCCGTATCGCATGCACTCGGAGTATCTGCGGCGGCTGTACCTCAAGAACGAGCTGGCCGAGGATGCCTACGAGGTCGGCGGCGCCCCGGTATCCCTGCGCGATATCCATCTTCCCGTCTTCGCTGTGGGCACCCGAACGGATCATATTGCCCCGTGGAAGTCGGTCTATAAGATTCACGGCCTGATGGAGAGCGACATCACCTTCGTGCTGACGAGCGGTGGCCATAACGCCGGCGTCGTCAGCGAGCCGGGCCACAAGGGACGCGTGTACCAGATCGCCGACAAGGGTGCGGATGCACCCTACGTGGGTCCGGACACCTGGTGCGCCGAAGTGCCGGAGCGCCGGGGCTCGTGGTGGCCGGAATGGAAGGCCTGGCTCGAGGAGCAGTCGAGCGGACAATCGGATCCGCCACGGATGGGCAGGGCGGACAAGGGCTACAAGCCGCTGGAAGATGCTCCGGGCCGGTATGTCCTCGAGCGCTAGGAAGCCGAAGAGAGGCTGAATCGGCGTATCGCACGCGACCCGGGGCCACCGATACGCGAGGCGCGAGCACCTCCTTCCCCGCTGCCGCCCGGCGAACTACAATCTTCCAAAAGACCACGGGGACAGACGACGCATGCCAGCGGGAGCCACCAGCGACATCATAAAGAAGATCAACGCCGGACTGGAACGGGATACCAGGGTCAATCTGCATCGCTCCCCGGTCAGCGTCAGGGTCGACGGCGAGACGGTGATCCTCGAGGGAGAGATGCATGATATCTCGGAGAAGCGGGCGGCGGTGGCCTTGACCGCGCGGACGCTCTCCCAGTCGGGATCCTGGGCGGTGGTCGACAGGCTGTCCGTCAAGCCGGTCGAGCACCGGGAGAACCTCGAGCTCAAGCAGGAAGTGGTGGCGGCGCTCAGCGGCGAGCCCGTATTCAGGGACTATACCCTGGTCACGGAGGTAGCAGGCAGCGTGGATATGATCCACGACGGGGGCGCGCCGGACCGTAAGATCACGGCGACGATAGCGGACGGCAGCATCGACCTTTCCGGCCGGGTCCAGAGCCATTCCCACAAGCGGCTGGCCGAGGTGTCGATGTGGTGGACGGACGGGTGCCGTTTCGTCGACAACCGTCTCGAGGTGTTTCCGCCGGAGGAGGACACCGACGACGACATCACGGACATGGTACGCATCGTGCTGGAGAAGGATCCTTTGGTTCATGCGGACCAGTTCTCCATCGCTACGTCCGATGGAGTTGTCGTTCTCGTCGGCTCGGTCGCCACCAGGGAAGAGAAGAAGATCGCGGTTCAGGATACCTGGTACGTGCCCGGCGTCGCCGACGTGGTGGATCAGATCGAGACGCGGGATTGAGATTGGTGCCGCTCACCAAGGTGAGACGGCCGTTGCCGGGTTGTGGCGATCTTCCAAACAGAAACGGGAGTGCCAGCATGAGCCGGGGGAGGGCTTTCATCGGTACGCCGTAAATACATCCCTGTAGGCTCCGCTGCCGCTGTCCCTGCGGCAG